>CAZJYB010000176.1:0-8700 GCA_964549865.1 uncultured Anaerolineaceae bacterium | reverse complement strand
ATCTGGTTGGTTTAATACTTGCACAAATGATCGCGCCGATGATCGGCGGATGGCGCTCCGTTTTTTACATCACCGGCTCGCTCGGGTTGGTGATCGCCATTCTGATTTATTTCGGCGTGAGAGAAATGCCGCGCGGGCAGGCTGAGCCTGAATTTGAGAACGTGCCCGAAATGCAGACTTTTAAATTCTCGTGGGCAGAAGCCAGGGAGATCTTTAAAAAGAAAACCATGTGGTTTGTTTTTTTACAGGGGTTTGCCGGCGTTTTTCCATGGAACGTGATCACCTTTTTCTTCTTTGCCTATCTTGAAAAAGAGCGCGGCTATGACTCGGGAAGCATCATAACCACCATGGCGCCTGTGATCCTGATCCTCGCCAGTGGATATTTCGTTGGCGGCGCACTCGGTGATTTTGCCTTCAAGCGTACCAACAAAGGGCGCATCCTTATTTCCAGTGCAGGTGTTTTGCTCGGCGCGATCTTCATGTATCTCGCCATCACCACGCCGATCGAGGCAAGGAATCAATTCTTTATCCTGATGTGCCTCACCGCGCTCTTCATGCCACTTGCATCCGCAAATGTCATTGCGACCGTTTATGATATTACAGTACCGGAAGTGCGCTCTACTGCGCAAGCCACGGAATACTTCATTGAGAACGCGGGTGCGGCCTTCGCACCGATCATCACTGGTGTGATCGCAGATGCGTTCGACTTAAAAACCGCGATCCTGCTGATCTGCACAGTGGCATGGGGATTATGCTTCTTCATCTACCTGGGTGCATTATTTACAATTGATAAAGATGCACAGGACCTTCGTAACCAGATGGCGGACCGCGCAAAATCCATGTAATCATGGCGTAAGTCGGATTGCCAATCCGACCAACATTTGCGGAAACGTCACGTCGCCGGCGTGCCTCTACCCTAATGGTATAATCTCGTCGCATTTTGCAATTTTCGCAAGGAGTTTCCCATGTCCGGTCATTCAAAGTGGTCCACCATCAAACGCAAGAAGGGCGTTGCCGACGCAAAACGCGGCGCGGTCTTTACCCGCCTTGCGCGTGAAATTTCGATCGCCGCCCGCGAAGGCGGCAGCGATATCGATTCGAACTTCCGCTTGCGCCTCGCAGTGGACAAGGCGCGCGGCGAGAACATGCCCAAGGATAATATCGAGCGCGCCATCAAACGCGGCGCGGGCGAGGATAAAGACGGCGTCATATTCGAGGAATTCACACTTGAAGGCTACGGGCCGAACGGTTCGGCCCTGATGGTCACTTGTGTAACAGATAATCGCAATCGCACTATCGCCGATATGCGCCATGCATTCAGCAAGATGGGTGGTAACATGGCCGAAGCCGGCGCGGTGGGCTGGCAATTTGATCGCAAAGCTTATTTTGCCTTCCCTTCCAGTCAGCTATCCTTTGAAAAGGCATTCGATCTCGGAGTCAACGCCGGAGCCGACGATGTAATGGATGGCGGCGATACGATTGAGATTTATGGCCCAGTCGAATCATTTAAAACCATTGCAGACGCTTTGCATAAGACGAAGGTCACACCGGAAGAGTCGGGCCTGCGCATGGTCCCCAAGCAGGAGATCGAGCTTGATGTGAATGATACGCTTCAAGTAATGAGATTGATCGAAACCATCGAAGAGTTGGACGACGTGCAGGATGTCTTCCACAACGTCAAAGTCTCAGACGAAGCGCTCGCAGCTCTTGAATCTGCCTAACTCGTAGGGGCGGGGTAATCCCGCCCTTACTTTTTATTTAATGACCCTCGCCTTAGGAATTGACCCAGGGACGGCCACCACCGGCTATGGACTCGTGCGCCTCACGCGTGACGGAGAACTGGTCGCGGTTTCCTACGGCATCATCTCTACCTCAAAAGACTCCTCCCCATCCGCGCGTCTTGAAATACTATATGATGAGCTCAATAAACTCTTGAAGAAAAACAAACCCGATACCGCCGCTGTGGAAAAATTATTCTTTCAAAGCAACGTCAAAACCGCACTTGCCGTGGGGCAAGCACGCGGCGTGGTCATGCTCTCCTTGCAAAAGGCAGGGATCGAAGCTTTTGAGTACACCCCAAATGAAGTGAAGCAGGCCGTGGCAGGCTACGGTGCCGCAGACAAAAGACAGGTGCAGGAAATGGTGCGCGCCCTGCTGCAACTGGACTCCATCCCCAAGCCAGATGATGCAGCAGATGCCCTTGCGATCGCGATCACACATTTGAACACAAATAGATATGAATAACCACAAACATACCAAACCACGAAGTCGCAAAGTTTTCTTTTCTTAGTATCTTTGTGTCTTCGTGACTTCGTGGTAAAAATAGCCCCATGATATCAACCTTGCGCGGAGAGATCTCCCAGGTCGAAGAAAATGCCCTGATCGTCGAAGTGGGCGGTGTGGGATTAAGAGTGTTTGTTCCTGCGCCGTTGCGCATACGGATGAAAGCCGGCGAAGCCGCATTCCTGTTCACGCATCTCGTCGTACGCGAAGATGCGCTCACCCTCTACGGCTTTGAATCCCAGGCAGATCGCGACCTGTTCAACACTCTGCTTGGCGTGGACGGGGTTGGTCCTAAAGTTGCCTTGTCTGTGTTGTCTACAATGACCCTTGACGCTATCCAGCGTGCGATCTTTGCCGACGAAGCGGAACTGTTGAGCAAGATCCCGGGCGTTGGTAAAAAGACCGCGCAGAAAATGGCGCTGCATCTCAAGGACAAACTCAAGCCGGGCGACGTGCTGTCCCAGGTAGCGTCCATGGCTGATTACGATAGCGAGGTCCTCGCCGCGTTGACCGCGCTGGGTTATTCGGTCATCGAGGCACAATCGGCGATCCAGTCGCTGCCAAAGGATGCACCGAAGGAAGTGGAAGAAAGATTGCGCGTGGCGCTGGGTTATTTCAACGGATGAAAGTCGGCGATCAGATCCACATCTGCGCCTGCAAAACGGACGGAACAGTATATCGAAGCTGGCACACCACGATCGAGTCTGTTGATGCAGGCTCGATCGTTACAATATCCCCGGCCGGCTCGATGGTGATCGACAAGACCCGGCTTGGTGACCACCCCATAAAGCATCATTTACGGTCGTACTATTGGTTCGATAAATTCTACAATCTTATTGAAGTGTTTGACGTGAATAGTAGGCTGGTTCAAATCTACATTAATATCGCGTCCCTGCCGCAATTCGCAGACAGCGAAATGAGTTTCAAAGATCACGAATTGGATGTTGTCAGAGATCTACCGGGCCCAGCCCAACTCATTGACGAGGATGAATTTGCCGAGGCAGTTGTGAAATATCAATATTCACAGGAGTTTCAAGAGAAAATGTATTCCGCGGCCCGCGAAGCTCTTGAATTGGCAAACAGCTGGAACGCAAAACCTGTCCCTGTTTTTGGAGGAGACCATGCTTAAAAAGAAGATCGCATTTATCGGACCCGGCGTGATGGCAGAAGCTATGATCGCAGGGCTGCTCAACAAAAAACTTTCCAAGCCGGAAAATATGATCGCCTCCGGTCCACGTGAAGAACGCGGAACAGAGTTGCATAAAAAGCACGGCATCAAAGCGACAACGGACAATGCATCCGCAGTCCATGAAGCAGACGTGGTGGTCTTGTCCGTGAAACCGCAGCGACTCAGCGAGGTGATGAAGGGACTCAAAGGCATCCGCGCGGACGCGTTGGTACTGTCCATTATTGCGGGCGCGAACATCAAGAAGATCAGCACGGGGCTGAAACATAAGGCAATCGTCCGGTCTATGCCGAATACGCCGGGCCAGATCGGCGAAGGCATTACCGTATGGACTGCCTCCAAAGAAGTGACCGATGAGCAGCAGGAAATGACACGTTCCATTCTCGGCGCCTTGGGCGAGGAAGTATTTGTGGAAGATGAATCCTATCTGGATATGGCCACGGCATTATCGGGCTCGGGTCCTGCCTATGTATTCCTCTTTACCGAAGCATTGATCGACGCCGGCGTGCATATGGGGTTCCCGCGCCGCATCGCCGAGCAATTGGTATTGAAAACCATCAAAGGTTCGGCATCCTTCTATGAAGGCGCGAGCCGACACCCTGCCACGCTGCGAAACCAGGTCACCTCGCCAGGTGGCACATCCGCTGAAGCATTGTATTATTTGGAGAAAGCAGGCTTCCGCACCGCGATCTCACGCGCCGTATGGGCCGCGTATCAACGGTCATTGGAATTGGGCAAGGAAAAGCCCGGGCATATCGATACCGATGAAGAGAAATGAAATTTGATCCAAATAGGCATCACCGTCGATCCATACGATTACAGAAATATGATTACGCCCAGCCAGGCGGATATTACATCACGATCGTGACGTTTCAACGCGATTTTTTATTTGGCGAGATCGCGAATGAAGAAATGAAATTGAACGATCATGGCCGTGTGGCCGATGAATGTTGGCGTGCCATTCCCGAACATTTTTCAAATGTTGAGTTGGGTATGCACGTAGTCATGCCAAATCATGTCCATGGAATTATTGTAATCAATGACGAAAATGGAAAGGCGACGAATTCGTCGCCTTTCGTAGGGGCGAGGCATGCCTCGCCCCTACCCCCACGTGGTGTGCAACCAAAATCGATTGGCGCCATTATTGGTTCATTTAAATCCGCCGTCACGCGCCACCTCGGGCGTGAATTCAACATCACGAATATCTGGCAAAGAAATTATTACGAACACGTGATTCGAAACCAGCAAGATTGGAAGCGAATCCACGATTACATTGAATCAAATCCCGCAATGTGGGAAAATGATGACGAAAATCCAATGAAACAGGCGTAGGGTGCGTGTCGCCCCTACAATAAACAGAAACCATGTCTCTTATCACTGTAAGTTCACTCTCCAAATCATATGGCCCCGATGATATTTTCAGCGGGGTGTCTTTCTCCGTGGTCAAAGGCGCACGCATGGCCATTGTTGGACCCAACGGAATCGGCAAGACCTCGCTCATGCGAATCCTCGTCGGTGCGGACGAAGCCACCTCGGGAACTGTAGCCCGCACACGTGGAGTCCGGATCGGGTACCTGTCCCAGGAGGCGGATTTCCAAATGACGGGAACGCTGTGGGATGCATGCGAATCCGTCTTCGATCATTTCAAGGAGGAACAGGAGGAATTGCATCGCCTTGAAGGCTTGATGTCTGACCCTGACCAGCTTGAAGAAGTGATGGAACGCTACGGCAAATTGCAAGAGGAATTCGAGCGGCGCGGCGGATATACCTACATGACAAAGATCCGTCAGGTGTTGACGGGCCTCGGGTTTAGCGAAGCCGATTATCAACTCGATCTTGATCATCTCTCCGGCGGGCAGCGCACACGCGGATTTCTCGCACGCCTGCTGCTCGAAGACCCGGACCTGCTCCTGCTCGATGAGCCCACCAATCACCTCGACATTGCCGCCGTTGAATGGCTCGAGGGATATCTAAGTCAATGGGAAGGCGCGGCGATCATTATTTCGCATGACCGATTCTTTCTGGATAAAGCCAGCAATGCCATTTTGGAAATGTTCCCGGGTGCAACAGAAACGTATCGCGGCAATTACAGCGCGTATCTAAAACAACGCGTCGAACGTATGGCGCGTCGTCAGGAAGTTTTCGACAGCGAAAAGGAAAAACTGCAAAAGGAAATGGAATACATCCGCAAAAATGTGGCGGGACAAAATGTATTGCAGGCCAAGGGCAAACTCAAACGCCTCTCGCGCATTATTCAGGCCATCGAACAGATCGGCATGGAAGCCGCGCTCAAGCAAAAGTGGATCGAAACCGCGGGCGAAGTTGCAGTTACCACATCCATCCTCGGCGTGGACGAAGCCGGCCGCCGCATCAATGCACTGCAATCGCCGGTGCGCCAGTTGCCCAATTTGCATTTGCGCCTCGCCGCTGCAAAACGCTCAGGCGACATGGTCATCCGTACCGAAAATCTAGAGGTGGGATTCTCGGATAAATTTTTATTCCGTTCACCAAACATTGATCTACGACGCGGTGACTGTGCCGCATTGATCGGGCCGAACGGCGCCGGCAAATCCACTTTTCTGAAAACGATCCTGGGGCAGATCCCGCCGCTGGCAGGCAAGGTCACCCTGGGAGAGAGCCTGCACATTGGGTATTTTGCCCAGGCGCACGAAAGCCTTGATCCGCAAAAAAGCGTGATCGATGAGATCATACATTTCACCGGCTGGGTTCCCCAAAAGGCGCGCGAGTATCTCGGCAAATATCTATTCTCCGGCGACGATGCCTTCAAGATGGTATCCATGCTCTCCGGCGGTGAGCGCGGACGTTTGGCGCTGGCGAAACTCGCTTTGCAGGATACGAACCTGCTTTTATTAGATGAACCTACCAATCATTTGGACATCCCCTCACAGGAAATTCTCGAAGCCGTGCTGGATGATTACGAAGGCACGATCCTGCTCGTCACCCACGACCGTTATCTTGTGGATGCCATCGCCACCCAGATCTGGGAAATTGACACAGACGAATCCCATTTGATCATTTTCAAGGGTATTTACTCCCAATTGAAGGAAGAACGGGAAAAAGACCTGGCGCGGCGGGCTGCTGCACAGGCAGAACGTGAAGCAACAGTGGTTGACACAAGAAAAAAAGCAGCGCCAAAGTCTGCGAATACGAAGGAAGACAAAAAGAAGAACGCGAAGAAACAGGCACTCGAAAAAAAGATTGCCTTGCTTGAAGCACAGCTAAGTGAAATCGGTGAGCAGCTGGCGCATCCGCCCAGGGATGCGGAGGCTGTTGTGAATCTGGCGAAAGAATATGATCTTGTACAAAAGGAAATGGATGCGACGCTGGTGGAGTGGGAAGGGATGCAGGGATGAAATCAGATACAGATGATAAGCAAGTATCTCTGGCTATAAAAATCCTTCTTGTTCTTATTGGCATCCTCCTTTTTCCCATCATTTTGATCGCCGCAATAGTTTATTATTCATGGAGTCTTATTCTTTCCACTGCAATATGGGTCGTCTGGGGTTTACAAGGCCACCATATCCTGTTCGTTTATTCAGACAGTCCGGTGTGGTCAGATTTCATCGAACAGGAAATTCTTCCGCATATCACGAAAACTGCGGTAATTCTCAACTGGTCGGAGAGAAAACAATGGAAAATATCTCTTGCAGTCCTGGCTTTCAAACTTTATAGTGGGAGCCGTGACTTCAACCCTATGGCAATTGTTTTTCGTCCATTTCGCTTTCACAAAATATTTCGCTTTTATGAAGCCTTCAAGGATTTCAAGTATGGAAAAACTGAAAATCTTGAGAAAATTAGATTAAATTTCTTTCATTCGGCCAAAAGATAGGCGAGGAGCATTTATGGACAAACGCGTAAAATTCGATTTCGAAATTGACTTCACCAACGGTGGCGGGGTCCAGGGCCAGGACTTTCGCCTCGATATCGACGGGGATGACATCGAAGACAAGTCTCTCGCAGATTACATCGTGGACGACATGCGCCTGCTGATGGTCGGCGACGTGCGCATTCTTAACAAAGAGATCATTACCGAAAAGCACAAGCGGGACGCCATCGATACTGCGAAAGACCCCTCTTACATTGACCTGAGCCATGTGATCTACGACGGACTAGTCACCTACAAAGGCCTGCCCGCGCCGATCATCTGCGATTACCTGAGCCGCGAGGCCTCGCGCGAGCGCTATGCGCCGGGCACGGAGTTTCAGATCGGCAAGATCGAGATGGTTACAAACACTGGCACGTATGTCGATTGTCCATTTCACAGGTATGAAGACGGCAAGGATCTCTCCGAGGTGGCGCTGGAAAGCTTTGCAGACCTTGATGGCATTGTGATCCGCGCGGACTATCGCAAGGGAATTGCCATCGATGCGGATGCTTTCAAAGATAAGGAGCTTCGTAATCGTGCAGTTCTTGTCCACACCGGCTGGGATGAATATTGGGCCACGGACAAGTATTTTGTGGATAATCCATTCCTCACCGAAGATGCAGCCATTTATCTAAAAGGATGTGGTGTCAAACTGGTTGGCATTGACTCGCTGAACATCGACGACACACGCGGCAACTCGAGACCGGTCCATTCCACGTTGTTGAGGGAGGATATCCTGATCGCCGAGCATTTATGCAACCTGGCGAAAGTCCCGGATGAGGGCTTTACATTCAGCGCGGTGCCTCCGAAATTCAAAGGCGCAGGCACATTCCCAGTGCGGGCATTTGCGCGATTAAAATAGGAACACTCGTAAATAAATCATATGAAATATCGCGCTTACTCGAAAGACGATAAAGAGGCCTGTCTGCAGATCTTTCGCGGCAATACACCAAAATTCTTCGGCGCGGAGGAAGAGCCGGAATTTGAGTCTTTCCTCGACAGAATGCCGTGTCCCTTTTTTATACTGGAAGAGGACGGAAAAGCTGTCGGATGCGGCGGTTATTTCGTAGATCAGGAAAAGCGGATTGGAGGCTTATGCTGGGGAATGATCGAGCGCGCCCATCACAAGCAGGGGCTCGGAAAATTGCTGCTGCTCAAACGGCTGGACGATCTGTGCCATAATCGGCATGTGGATCACGTCCTCATGGATACCAGCCAGCACAGCCGTGGGTTTTTCGAAAAACTCGGCTTCGTGGTCCATGAGATCGAGGAAAATGGTTACACCGTGGGATTGCATCGCCATGAATTGGAGTTAAGATTGGACGATGAGAAGAGACTTTCGATC
>CAZJYB010000175.1:0-8742 GCA_964549865.1 uncultured Anaerolineaceae bacterium | reverse complement strand
AGCAGGGTCACGCGCGGATCGCCATCCCCTATTTTTCGAAGCGTATCAGCCGTCCCGTCGCGCGAGCCGTCGTCGACATAGATAAAACGGATCTCATGCGCAAGGGCATCCACCGCATCACAGATCCGTTTGTGTGCGTGTTCCACCACGCCCTCTTCATTATAGATCGGGATGACAAGGTCGAGCGTTAATTTTTTGTGAGACATTAGAGAGATTCTACCATGCGCCTCACAACCGCACCTCGTGCCTATCCGCCAGCAAACGGAGCGCACGCGCGGCTTCGGCTTTTTTCTGCTCGCTATTCCAGCTGAGAGAATCGCCCAATACATCGGCGAGTTCTTCGATGCGTTCCCTGGTCAGGCGGCCGAGCATGGCAAGCATGGTGCGGCGCAGGATCAAGTCATCCAAATGGCATACCTTTTCCTGCAGTGCAAGGAATGCGATCTCGCGGTGTGTATGGTCCGGTAATGACTTAATTGGCTCATCCGCCGCACGTTTGATGAATGAAGCAACTGTCTCGGTACGCGAACCATAACGCGAATATAAAATTTGCAGGCGTTCTTTGTCCAATCCCGTCCACGCAGCAAGGCCGTCGATCTGCCTTTTCTGTTCGTGGATATCGCTTGAAAAACCGCGCCCGCCACCGATGGGCAATTCACGTGTGCTCTTCTGGCGCGCCCTGCCGAGAAAGGCCAGTGCCTTGTCTGTGATCTGTTCAGCGAACGCGCGGAAGGAGGTCCATTTGCCACCCACCAGGGAGTACACCGGAAAAGCCAGGTTCGTCCAATCGCCGCTCAACACTTCGATGCTGTGGTCGCGGCTATATTGACTTGTGTTCTTCGCGGAACTGTTCCCCAAGGGGCGCACACCCGCAAAACGGAAGACAATGTGTTCACGAGACACTTTAATCGACGGGAAAACGTGCCTGATCATCCCCATGAAGTAATCCACTTCCTCTTCCGTGCAACGCGCTTCATCGGGATTGTCGATGCGGATATCCGAGGTGCCGACCAGCACACGATCTTGCAGCGGGAAGATCAGCACAATGCGCCCATCCTTGTTCTCAAAGAAGAATTCATGATCCCCAATGGCGGCGCGCAATTCGGGATGATCCAGCACAAGGTGCGAGCCTTTTGTGCCGCCGATGTATCGCGTGGACAGGCCAAGCTGGTGATTCGTAAAGTCGATCCATGCGCCTGCCGCATTGATCAGCAGCTTCGGGCGCACTTCACAGGTCTCATCGGTCAACTCATCGCGCAAGAGCACCGAATCTTTCTCTCCGCTGACCATGCTGACGTAATTCAAGGCGCGCGCGTTGGGGTGATCTGCCTCGGCATCCAATATCAATTCAAGCGCCAGCCGTTCCGGGTTCGAGATCAAGCCATCATAATAGGTGGCGGTATTTGCAATATGCGGGTTGAGCCCGGGCCACTTATTTAGAGAAGCACGGCGCGATAAGAATTGATGTCGCGGCACGGCACCCTGCCGGCCTGTATAGGCATCGTACATCATCAGGCCAAGCTTGATGATCACAGAGCCGCGTTCCGAGGATTTATTCAGCCGGCCCAAAAACTTCAGCGGCGCGTTGAGCAGCCCTGAAAAATATTTGAAAATGGGAATGGTGGTGGGCAGGGGCTTGACGATATGCGAGGCATTTTTGAGCAGACGATTACGTTCCTGCACGGCTTCACGTACGAGGCGAAACTCCCCGTTCTCGAGGTAACGAATACCGCCATGCGCCATGTGTGAGGAGGCAGAACTGGCCCCCGAACAAAAATCTCCGCGATCTACAAGCAACACATCCACGCCGTTAAGTGCCAGGTCGCGGAAGGTGCCAATACCATTAATCCCCGCGCCAACGATCAACACGGAGATCCCGGGGTTTTTCTGGAGAGCTGTAAAGATCTCTTTTCTATGCATGATCGTGGCTTAAGCCGCCTGATCTACCCAGTCAAATGTACGTGTGACGGCCTTCTTCCAACTTGAGTATAAACCCTCCCGTTGTTTTACGTCCATTTTGGGGGACCACTCGCGATCCCTGCCCCAATTGGAACGCAATTCATCATAATCACTCCAAAAACCGACGGCAAGCCCAGCGGCGTAGGCTGCACCGAGCGAGGTGGTCTCGGCCACTTTGGGACGCACCACAGGTACATTCAAAATATCGGATTGGAACTGCATGAGCAATTCGTTGAATACCATGCCGCCATCCACTTTCAAAGCAGTCAGTTTTACACCCGAATCGGACTCCATGGCTTCCAGCACTTCGCGCGTCTGATAGGCGGTCGCTTCGAGCGCGGCGCGGGCAATATGCCCCTTATTGACGAAGCGCGTCAACCCGGCGATCACACCGCGCGCATCGGACTTCCAATAGGGCGCATACAACCCGGAAAAAGCAGGGACAAAGTAAATGCCGCCATTGTCCTTAACGGATTTCGCCAGCGCCTCCACCTGCTCCGAGGTTTGGATCAGTCCGAGGTTATCCCTCAGCCACTGGATCAGCGCGCCCGCGATGGCAATGGAGCCTTCCAACGCGTACACGGCTTTTTGATCTCCAATTTTGTATCCAAGCGTGGTGAGCAACCCCGCTTTGGAAGGGACAGGTTTCTCACCGGTGTTCATCAACATAAAACAGCCGGTGCCATACGTATTCTTCGCTTCGCCAGCGCGATAACACGCCTGGCCGAAGAGCGCGGCTTGTTGATCTCCAAGATCGCCGGCAACCGGCACGCCCTCAAGAATTATTTTTGCCTCGCCGTATTTTTCAGAAGATGACCTGATCTCCGGCAGCATGGCGCGCGGAAGATCGAGCAATTTTAGAATTTCATCGTCCCATTCAAGTGTATTTAGATCCATCAACAACGTACGCGAAGCATTGGTCACATCGGTGATATGCGCGCCGGTCAAATTCCAAATGATCCATGTATCCATGTTGCCAAATAACAGCTCACCTTTTTCGGCTTTCCCCCGCGCGCCCTTCACATTATCAAGGATCCACTTTATTTTGGGCCCAGAGAAATACGTAGCCAAAGGCAGGCCGGTTTTGGCGCGCAAGCGGTCCTGCCCGCCGTCCTTTGCGAGTTCATTGATGAGCGCGTCGGTACGCGTATCCTGCCAAACGATGGCGTTATGGACCGGCTTACCGGTCTTCTTTTCCCATACCACGGTCGTTTCGCGTTGATTCGTCACGCCGATCGCGGCGATATCCCCAGGCTGAAGTCCGCTCTTCTGTAACGCCCCCTTCATGACCTCCTGCGTACGCGCCCAGATCTCAACGGCATCGTGTTCCACCCAGCCTGGTTTCGGGTAGATCTGTTCGTGTTCCTTCTGGTCGACGGCAACGATCTTTCCTTTGTGATCGAAAATAATAAACCGAGTGCTGGTGGTACCCTGGTCAATTGCGGCGACATATTTTGGCATGAAAGCTCCGTTCCCATAATTGTAAATCCAAAATAAAAAATGAGCCGGGGATTCCCGGCTCATTTTGAAGTTGTGAAGGAGCTTATTTCTTTTTGGAAGCTTTTTTGCTCGCCTTCTTTTCCGCTTCAGCAGCCTTTGCATCCGCGTCGGTGAAGAAATTGAATGCCAGCACCGCGAGGGTTGCACCGATCAAGGGGCCGAACAAATAGATCACATAGGTGTTCACATTGGCAAAACTCGGCGCGCCAAAGATCGCAGGGCCGAACGTGCGCGCAGGGTTAAGCGAGGCACCCGTGAGAGGGCCGCCGACAAGGATCGCAGCAACCAGCGTAAGACCAATGGCCAGGCCGGCAAACCTGCCCGAACTGCCTGCTACTGCATTATGCAAAACTGCATTCACCAGGAAGAACGTAAGGATGGCCTCCGCGATCATCGCGTAAATGGGCGCTGCGTCGGTGAGTGAACCAACAGTGGCACCGGCTGAAATATCCCCAAAAAAAGTTCTCAGCGCGAACGCCGCGAGGATCGCACCTGCGAATTGTGCGATCCAATAAAACGCGGCTTCGCCCCATTGTATGGTCTTATTCAGGGCTAGCCCAAAAGTCACAGCTGGGTTGATGTGCGTGCCGGAAATATACCCGAACGTATAAACAAACGCAGCCACCGTTAAACCATGTGCCAACGCAACGCCTACGAGCCCTGCACCCGCCACGCCGGCCCCCGCGCCAATAAATACCAGCGCAAAAGTTCCAATGAACTCGGCAAGGAAAACCTTCGAATTAAACATATATCCTCCGATCAGTTGATTTATGTTTATAACCCTCATGCTCTCCATAAGCTTCGCTACGCGACGGATTCCCATCCGCGTGCGCCAGCAAGGAAGGATTTCCCGGGCATCATCTTTCTGCCTGCTGGCTGGACCTCTTCCAGGATCAGGGTGCCCTCGGCAGTTTGTACAGCGGGTCGTCCTTCGACGATGAACCTGCTCCCGATTTCCCCGCCTTTTGCGTCACTGACGGATGCGCGCGCCACCTTGAGCGGATCCCCATTCCACTTGAACCATGCGCCAGGCCAAGGGTTCATGGCACGCACCCGCCGTTCCAGTTCAACGGCAGGTCGCGAGAAATCCAATAAGCCATCCTCTTTCTTTAAGATGGGCGCGTAGGTGACACCTTCCTCGGGTTGAGGGTGAGGCGTCAATTTGCCGGAGATGTAATCCGGCAGGGTTTCCATGAGCAGGTCGGCCCCAAGTGGAGCCAATCTCCCCAAAACGGAACCAGTCGTATCGTCATGCGTGATGGGAATGGATCTCTTCGAGAGTATGGGACCGGTATCGAGTCCCACATCCATTTTCATAATGGTCACACCCGTCTCTTCATCCCCTGCCAGGATGGCGGCATTGACCGGGGCCGCGCCGCGCCAACGCGGCAGCAACGAAGCATGCACATTGATACAACCATAACGCGGCAGTTCCAATACATCCTTTTTAAGGATCTGGCCGAAGGCCGCGACCACGATCAGGTCCGGTTCCCATTGTGCCAGTTGCGTCATGGCCTCCGGCGCGCGTACTTTTTCGGGCTGCATCACGGGGAGGTTCAATTCAAGCGCCAGCGATTTGACCGGCGGTGCTTTAAGAAGCGCGCGTCCGCGGCCGGAGGTGCGATCCGGTTGTGTGAGGACACCCACAACCGTATAATTTTGGGCAATCATTCTTAAAGCGGGCAGGGAAAATTCCGCCGACCCCATGAAGACAACACGAATGGACATCCGCAAATTTTACTGCGTCTTGGATAAAATTGAAACCTGAAACTCGTCGAAATAGCCGAGGCGCGGCACAGTACTAAAGTACGAAGGGAGTTGTTTGCGTTTTACCTTGAAAGGTTGTAAAATACTGCAAATCCAAAACCAACTTATTCGGAGGAATAAATCATGTCTCAAGCCCCTGTATCTCCAGATATCACCAGCGACGATAGGCTCTGGGCAGCTCTTGCCTATCTTCTCTCGCCCTTACTGCCGATCATTCTCATGTTCATGGAAGACAAGAAGAATCGTCCCTACATCCGTGCCAATAATATGCAGGCGCTTGTGCTTGGAATCATCACCGTTGTAACCTCAACCTTTTGCATCGGTATCCTGGTCTGGTTCTATCAAATTTATTGTGCATATCAGGCCTACCAGGGCCAGGAAATAAAAATCCCGGTTGTAACAGACTTCGTCCGCAACCAAGGTTGGGCGTAACCAGTCTCCTTCTATCAAAAAAGACCCGCAGCAAGCCGCGGGTCTTTTTTGATAGAACATGAATAATAAAAATCCCATCCGGGTCCGGATGGGATTTTTTGATTTCTGAGAATTAATGATCCTACGGAATACTGCCGGCAATATCTGAGCCCAGCCGGATCTCAATATCCACTGTAGAGGCCGGGTCCGGGCTGAAGCGGATTTGATTGGGGGAAATACCAAAGGTGGCCTGCAGATAACGGATGGTATACAACTTGGGGCCATAAACGATCACAATCGTGGAACTGTATGCCTCGGAAGCAGCACCCACTTCGGTGACATTCATCCCTTGCGACTGGAAGAATGCGCCCGCGCGTTGGTCCAGACCGGTAAAAGTGCCATCTAAAATGCGGACGCGCGCTTCTTCTGCACGCATGAGCGATGCCGCATCCCCTTGTGCAAGCGGGCTGGTGGGTCCGCTGGTGGTGAAGATCTCATCGCGCAGAACACGAACCTTATCCATAATAGGTTTCATAATACTGGCGGGCTGGCCGCCAAGTATTACATTATCAAAAGTGACCATCGTGGTATCGATCACACCGGCTTTCACACTGGCTCGTGAAATATCCTTTCCAAGGATCGCCAGTTTGATGGCATCTTCAAAAGACATGTTCGTGTGAATACCGTAGGAAAGTTCTGCATACATTTGTGGAGACTTTGCAATGAGAGAGGGGAAAATCTCAGGGTCAAATACCTTTTTCTGCAGGGCAAAGATCACTTCCTGCTGGCGTGCGGCACGGTCAAAGTCACCACCGGAAGTATGGCGGTTACGTGCATAAGCCAGCACCATCCAATCACATAACTGTCTTCCACCCCCGGGTGTAAGACGAACATGGTCGGGCCCGGAACCGATCGGGTCGAGGATCATATCTTCAGTGGGAAAAACTTCAATACATCCGATCATATTGACCATATCGGTAAAGACATTAAAATCAACCTGCACATAATAGTCCACCGGAACGCCGATAAACTGCGACACAGTCTTCATGGCAAGGCCGGGCCCACCCCCTGGAAGTTGATTACCTTCGCCGCTTGCATACGCGGTATTAATGCGGCTGTACCCGAAGCCGGGGATATTCACCCACATATCGCGCGGAATGGATAACATTCCGGCGGTTTTGCTGATGGGATCGATCGTGAATAACATCATCGTATCTGAACGCGGCGGGCCGTCATTCACCACCAGGTCACGCGCATCCAGACCGATGAAGAGAATATTGATGCGGCTGGCGCCATCCCATGCGGGAGGCAGAGCTGCTTCAGGGATCACTACCGGCGTGGGGGGAGCCGCGATCGGCGTGCCCTCTGCATTCACTTCAAAACCTTCATCGGGATTGGTTGTCCCATTCGCACATGAGGCCGGGGGCCGGCCGGGCAATTCTGTGAGCTGCCAGCAAGCCGTAAAGCCGCGCGCAAACAAGAATGTACCAATACCGAGCACTGCTGCCACACCCCAAAAGATCATCTGTCGACCGCTGGGCCGGCCAATTTTAGGAAGTTTTATTTTTTTCAGAAATTCAAGTCTGTTCATTCTTTAACCTCAAGGCTTCATATATACCATGTCCAGCCCAAGTCGTTCCAGGCCTTCCTGCGCCCAATATTGCAGGACGGCGGATTCTTCGCCCATGGACCTCATCATCACCGGAATGGCGCGTGGATCGCGGATCTCTGCCAATGCCCGCAAAGCAAGGATTCGGACGTTCCCCTGCGCTTCGTTTCGACCGGGCTCAACGCGGGCGTTCATGACCTGCAACAGGCCGGCCACCGAGGCGCTTCCGATCTTCACCAGGGCATTCCCTGCCAAACCCGCCGCGAGCGGATCTTGATCTTTCAGGGTCTTGATCAATGCCGCTACCGCACTCTCGTGTGGATGTTCACACAGGGCCAGCGCCGTCGCGGCGCGTACTTCAGGGGCCGAGTCGTTTAGAAGCGGGATCAGGTCCTCGGTCCGTGTGTGAGGCGATGCTGCAAGGGCGCGCACGGCCCACCAGCGGGAGTCCGCAGAATCGGCATGTGTTAATTCGAGGAGAGCAGGGATCGCATCCATTCCCAATCCAACGATCGCAGGGATCGCTTTCTCAGCGCGCAGATCGTTTCCGCTGGTAAGCTCGGCCAGCAAGTCTTTCATCTTTTATTTGGCTGGTGGAGGAATGGGCAGCGCGTCTTGTGCGGTACCTACCCATTTATCCCCTTCATCGATCAACATCACGGGAATATCATCCACGATTGGGTATTTGCGGCCGCAATCCCGGCAGATCAACCACGCATCCTTGTGCAGGGTGAGCAGGCCATCCTTTTCACGGACACAATTGGGACATCGCAAAATTTCAAGCAATTCTGAACTGACCATGATTTCTCCTTATCGGTCCCAGATTCTACCATGCCGCCGGCAACGGATTTAAAAGTTCGGACCCTGACATTTTCCCTCCTTGCGGGCCTTATTATCCGGGTTTTCAGTTTCCGGGCCATATTGACAGATCGCCTGCCATGGAAGGTAATGAGTTTGAACAACATCTGAAAAATAGATCTGGCCGTTCATCCAGACAGTGCGCGTGACGGTGATGTCGGCGCCCTGTGCGGCATAATCGATCTGTTTGATCTCGTTCCTCTTTAATTCGGGATTTTCTTCAAAGAGCGGAGAAGGTGCCGGCACCACGTTCACGGGCCCGGTGGTTTCCCAGGCCACGCTGCGTCCGTCCTTTGTGGAATAGATCTTCCACGTGATCGAACTCGCATTCACATAGGTCTCCATCGACAGCCAGTATGGGGTATCGTTGACGAATTTAAAATCGACCAGCGGGAAGTAAACGGTCGCATCCAGGCCGGCCAATGTGGGGTCGATGGTATTGCCGGCGGTCTTTTCATAATAGGATACACGATAGGCATGCGAGTATCTTTCAACTACGGGGAAGCCAGCGAAGAAAACCGTGCGAAAAAGCGTGGTGCTCACCTGGCATACGCCACCGCCCACGCCCTTGATCGTGCGATTGCCGTAAATGATCATCGCCTCAGCAAAACCGTTCTCGAGGCTTACATCGCCCATTG
>CAZJYB010000174.1:0-8757 GCA_964549865.1 uncultured Anaerolineaceae bacterium | reverse complement strand
CTGATTAATGATCAATTCCGCCGGCTAGAGCTGCTATGTGAGAAAGGCGACATCCCTATTCATCGTTGGCATGGAGACGTGGGAGCCAATCAAAAATCCGACCTGATCGAACATCCTGGTGGTGTTTTACAAATTACCCCCGAATCCATTGAAAGCCTGTTCATCAACAAAACAAATCATCTTCGTCGATTGTTCGGTGGGCTCCGCTTTATCGTAGTGGATGAGGTTCACTCCTTTCTCGAGGCCGACCGCGGTGTGCAATTAAGAAGTCAGTTGCAGCGCATTGAGCAGTATGCACCATCCACCGCCCGGCCTCGTCGCATCGGCCTGTCTGCCACCGTAGGCGATTCGGAAATGGCCAAAAAATGGCTCAATCCTCGTAATCCAGAAAAAGTGAGAATTATCAACCCTGAAGTCGATGTTTCCCCAGTGAAGCTAAGTCATCTCCACTTTAACTTGACCAAGCAAGAAATTGCATCGGAAATGATTGATGACCTATACGCACTCACTAAAAACCGACGTGCGCTAATCTTTTGCAATAGCAGAGGCCTTGTCGAGGTGATCACTGCCGAGTTGAATCGACGCAGTGCTCGGGAACACGTACCGGAACATTACTTGCCTCATCACGGTTCGGTCAGCAAGGAGGTCCGCGATGATGCTGAGCGTCAGATGCGCAATGACGATCATCCAACAAGCGTAGTTTGCACAAATACTCTTGAATTAGGAATCGATATCGGACAGCTTGATCTGGCTGTGCAGATCGACAGTACCCATACGGTAATGTCGTTTGTTCAGCGGCTGGGCAGAACGGGACGCCGTCAGGACGCAAGCCGCATTATACAAATCTACACTTCAGAATTGCAACCAGAACCAAACGATGAATTCTATGAGAGATTGCCCTTCTCGCTCCTAAAGGCTTTAGCTGTTGTGGATTTATTCCTCCAAGGCTGGCTAGAACCTCCCACAGAGAAAACCATTCCGTATAACGTGCTATATCACCAACTGCTTTCCAGGCTTGTAGAGACGCATGGCACGACTGCCAAGGATTTGGTTGGTTTTTTTGCAAATTCAGAGGTATTCCCTGGCGTGTCTTCAGAGGACTATTTTGCTTTGCTCAAACATCTAGGGGCGATTGATCATATTGAGCAATTGGAGAATGGCGAATTAATTCTGGGCCTCGCAGGTGAAAAGATCCTACGATCCAAAGATTTTTACGCGGTCTTCACAACTCCTCCTGAGTGGGATGTTTTCTATAAGACCCGGGTGCTTGGACGCATCAGTCCACGACCTGATCTCGCGCCGGGAACATGTTTGTTGTTGGTGGGCAGAGTATGGGAAGTGAAGGATATTTTGACCGACAAACAGCAGGTGTTTGTGGAGCCAGCCAAGGAATCCCGCGACGTTATGTTTATGGGAGTAGGAATTCCAGATATGCATCCCAAGGTAGCCCAACGCGTCCGTGAACTATTGCTTTCCATGAACACCCCGTCTTATCTAGGTGATGAGGGACAACAAGCTTTGACTGAGGCTCGTAAAACGAGTCAAGAGTTGGGTCTGGGACAGCAGCAGGTATTCGATACTGCCGAAAACTGGATCATATTCTTATGGACCGGTACACGCTCTGCGCGAACCCTACAGTATTGGCTCCAGGCGTGTGGCTTCCAAGTCGAATTTCCGAGCATGATGTTCCCCTGGGTCATGAGTGTGGAAAAAGCCACTCCAGGTGAATCAAAGGTGGATTTCTTGAATCGTTTGAGAGATGCTGAAGCGTCTGGCTACGATTTGGAAGGTATTGTTCACAATATTCCCATTGAGATTCTGCGAATACAGAAATTTGATGAGTTCATTCCAGACGATTTGATCCGGGCCAGAACAGGTCAGGAGTGGCTGGATTTTGAGCCAGCAAAGTTGGATTTGCAAGGAATTATCCATTCCTTGACTCTAGGATAAATCTATGCACAATAAAACAATCACCTATTACTTCCCTTTTTTAATTGAAGTGTAAGAATAGCAAAAGCCACTAGCTATTCATAATTATGAGACAGTCTAAATGAGTAAAGAAGAGATTTCGTCCTGGTTTGACAAGGCATATGCTTGTATAAATGCCGGCAATTTTGTTGATGCAACAGCTGCCTTCGAATACGTAATTGCAAATTTCGATCCGCATGCTGCAAGAATTGCTGAACAAAGACTGCGTTGGTATTGTGTTCCACTTGAAGCGATATATAACAGAATTCAGGAATCGCAATTACCTATCAATGTACATGAAACTCTAGCAGATATGTTCAATGCAATTCCCAGTTCGGGCGAGGCAGGACTGGAGCTTACTTTCCAAGAAATTGAAAAAGGACTGGCCAATTTTCCGACTTGTGTTCGTGTCGGTGAAAACTATTGGATCGAAAAGGATGCTTTCGATGAAATAATAGGGTGGGCAATTGACAAAATCCAAAACACAACCAGCGTAGTTCTTCTTACGGACTTAATAAATGAGAAATGGTTTGATTCGGAGGAAAGATCCTCGGGTTTACCGGATCATTCAACGTACAAAATTTTCTCCGAGAAATTGCCCAAAACAGATATCTATACACTTGCACAAGGAAATGGCTACATTAGCAAGTTAGGGGTTGCGGCTGTAATTGATGCTTTTATTGCCGCTTTACAGAAATTGCGAAGACCCATCAATCTCAAAGAATTTCTTATCGCTTATTTATCATCAGACTTGTTTCTAACAGAACTTGCATCGGTTATAAAAAGCCTCCTCGATGCTCGCTTCATAGAAGCCGCGCCTGGCTTTGAATACTTGGGTGATCTTGTAAATTTTGAAACGAACACATTTGATGATCATTTCGATGCAAATTTGCAACCTATGACAACATCTGCGCTTGTTTCGAAAGTATTATTCTCCCATTTAGATCAACCCCCTAAATTGACAGCTAAGTTCAAGACGTTCGTTGCCAAGAAACTTTCTCAGAATCCTTCTCTTAATTTTTTACCAGATGATCAATGGCTACCAACTACGCAAGTCAAAGAATTCACATCTCAAGCTACTGGATTCCTGCGCAATCAGGATCATGCTTTAAGCCCAATGGAGGTAGTGGAAGTGGGTATGGGCTGGGACGGGGATAACACTACTACGCTCGTGTCGCTAGCTAATCTGCTCAGACTCGAGTTTCGACGGTTTTATGAAATTATTGATATGGGAGAGGACCATTGGGTCCATGAGGAGACTTTCTTACGCGCACGTGACACAATCCATGGATTAATACAGGATTCATTGGTTCCTCGCTCAACATCAGAATTGATTCAACAGATTTTCAATTCAGACAAAGGTGAATTCTCAAACGACCTTTTGCAAAGAATTGAGAAAATATTTGCCGTCGACGAAAGAATATTTGGCGAAATAACAGGCGGTATAACCCTTTGGCAACTTAATAACCCATCTCGCCAATACCTTGATAGATGTTTTCAGATATTGAAGCTTCACCGTAGTCCTCTTACTTTGTTACAAATAGTAGAGTTACTAGTTCAAGAGCAAAGTATCGAAGGGATCACAATTGATTTATCGACCGACGCGCGTTTTTTGCTGTTTTCTGGCAACAAATGGGGACTTTCGCAATGGGTTTGGTTGAATGATCTTGCTTTTGATTATATTAAAAACACCCGCCAGTATTATCATCGAAATGTTATCCTTGGAACAATATGCGAACAAGCGAAAATCTCCGAGGAAAACGCAATATTTATTCCTGAAGAAGATCCTCGTTTTGTACAAGACTCTATCAATCGGTGGGGAATAATTTACAGGCTTAGTGAGATCGAAATTGATCAAATTCACCAAGAGCTTGTGAACAAAATAGGTGTAGGAGTTAGCTTAGAAAATATCCTTAAACGCGTAGTTCGACTTCCGGTAAATATGACAGATGCCGAGGAAGCGTTAACGCGAGATGATCGTTTCATAGTTTTGGATGGAAAATGGTTTGCTCACCAAGTTGCATTTCATTTAATCACTCAGCTGGAGTTGAATATTATCTATGAAAATCTGATTTCTTTACCCTCTGAACGATTGCCTCTATCGGTGGGGGATTTAATTCGAGAATCGTTAGGGCGTGATGCGCGTCTCACAGATGCAAATGAAAAGCTACGGTCCGATGGCCGTTTTAGAGAATATTATGATGGTTTTTGGGTCTTTGATAGCTTCACTATGCCAAACATTGTACGCAATCCTTCGCCATCCATTTCCGTACATGTAATATCAAGCGTCGAGTCAGCAACTAAGGATGAGGAAGTTGAGTTACCAACAGAACTTACCATTCGCAAAGAAGCTAAATCTGAGAAGCCCTTAGAACCTTTGGGGAAGAAGATGTATATTACTCTTTCTCATCTTGATATATTACACGGCAATTTACGCATATCTGGTTTGTTAAAACAAACAATTGCTGATGGTAGGGAAGCTGTTCATTTTTTGGATGACCACGGATTTGAGTTCATAAGCCCAATCGACGAAACTGGCTCAATTTTGCATATTAGGCCTTGGCTAGAAAAACGAAAACTGACCTTTGGAGATAAGATATCAATCCAACCGGTGGACGGCCAAGAGGGCACTCTTTTGATTAGACCGTATGGAGAGAGGGATCAAAGAGTATTTCGAGAAGCGATGCAGCACCAAGACATTGAAATGTTGACCGAAGAGGCTCGTCGTGTGAACAAGAGCTTTCATGACCTGATTATTGAAGTGATGGAAGCTCTTGCGAGTTCATTGCACCGTGAAGACATTTTTCAACTAGTCGATTATCAACGTACCGCAACCCGTAGTACAATTTTCGAAATTCTTAGTTTGGCAGATTGCCCGTACCAAGAACTTCGATATTTTATACCAATGGGCAAAGGTTATTGGTCTTTTGATCGAAAACGCAAAGAGGCGTATGATATGAAAATGCAAGAATTGGAACAACTGAACACGCAATTAATCGAACAAATTAACATCCTTTCAGAGCGCCTAAAGCCTCACGAAATGTCAATCGATCTGTCCATCTCAGATCAGTCCCCGATTCAACATCATTATTTGGAAGAAAAAATATCTCAGGTTGAGTTGGAACGAGCTCAAGTCGAAGAAATCAACGAGCAACTGCGTACTGAAGTGACTGCACTTAAGAAAGACCTGGCTGATGAAATGAAAAAGTTCGAATTAGTTAAAGAAAGCAATTCGAAAGAGATGACAATGTTGCAAGACAAATTCGATGAAAGCTTATCTCTTCTGCAGTTTAAGGATCGAGAGTTAGCGGAAAATAAAGAGACATTGACTCAGCTTAGCCTGGTATTCCGCACACCACTTGGCCGTTTCTTCTCGCGAATATTAAGACTATCTTCGGGCAAGAATCTGCAGAAGAGTTGAAATCACATGGATGAGAAGAAACTCAAGACCCATCAAATCATTCCGCATATTATTGAGGCTTTTGAAAACATTAGTCGGCCTTCAGCACTAGATCAATTGATTGAAGAGATAAACCGTCTCACAGGAGGCCATTTCTCAAAAGAGATGATTGAACGAACTTTTCTAAAGCCGAATCCCGGGATCTTCAAACTCCTTCCCAATGGAAATTGGGCGCTAACGGATTGGCAGGAGGAGCCTATGGTTCCTGCAATGGACGCCGATTTGGTCGAACCCGTTATGTCTCGAGCAATTCCACTCACCCCCAACCAAGCGTTTGATCATATTAAGGAGTCGATCGTTCAGTATCTTGAAACCGCATATCGCATTTCTAATGCTTCTGTCTACGCAGAACGGGGGGAGATACTGAGGCGTACCGGAACAGTTGCGCAAGAGCCATTTATTGAATCTACTCCTGCATTCCCGACGGGTCGCAAGCTATCTGAATTAGAGAACGATTATTCCTTTCTTCCGCAAGGCCTATCGGAATTAATTCAACACGGTGTTCCTGTTGATCGATTTTCTTTATATACTCATCAAGAAGAAGCTCTTCTTGCTGCTTTTGGTGAAAGGCCTAGCCTTCTCGTAGCAAGCGGTACCGGCTCTGGAAAGACAGAGGCATTCTTATTGCCAATTCTTGCTGACATTATGAAGGAAGCAAAAAGCTGGCAAGCAACCATCGACGTTCCACGTCGCGGAGAATATATTGATAAAGATCGGGTATGGCTCCATGGTCGGCGTCATGAGTCTCGACCAGCAGCACTTCGCGCCATCATCCTTTATCCAATGAACGCCTTGGTTAATGACCAACTCTCTCGCCTTCGTCGTATCCTGGCTCGGAAAGACTCCCCTGAATGGCAGGCTGCCAACCTTAATGGAAATGTCATTCATTTTGGAATGTACACGAGCCTTTGTCCACAGGCAGGGCCTTTTCAGGAGAAACATCGCCGACAGAGACTTGAGGAATTCAATCAAAGACTTGAGGCTGATTGGAATAACCTTCGCGAAGACCTCAAGGATACCGGGTTCTGGCCAAGACCAGATAGCCCTGAAATGCTTAATCGTTGGGACATGCAAGCTGCACCTCCGGATATTCTTGTTACTAACTATTCGATGCTTGAGTATATGTTGGTTCGTCCCATCGAAGATCCTATTTTTCAGAAGACTCGCGATTGGCTGCAACAAGATCCTAATGCCCGCCTGACACTTGTGTTGGACGAAGCTCACACATATACGGGAGCTTCAGGGACGGAGGTCGCTCACTTAGTTCGTCGCTTAAAGGAAAGACTTGGACTCAATCCTGGTTCATCCAAGTTCCGCGCAATTGCAACCACTGCTTCCTTGCCTAATGACCCATCAGCCGAAATCAAGATTCGAAACTTCATATCAGATCTATTCGGTGAGCCTGAGGACCGTTTTACTTTGGTCCGTTTGAATTCCCCGCAAGCAGATTTGCCCAAACGAGAGGCAACTGAATTGCCGCTTGACGCTTTTTCGGAATTCCAACAAAATTTTGACCTTACAAATCCAATGCCTGCGATTGATCGACTTGCAGAAGTAATGGATTTAGGAGAGGTAAATAAAGGGGTTTCGCCACAAGTAGCGCTTTATTCCCTACTTGAGAGAAACGAAGATATTCGGTGGATTCGGCAACGATCTGCCCGGAACGCCACTTTGCTTGACAAGTTAGCAGATGAGGCATGGGGAACTCTCAATACCCCGGAAACAAGACAACGTGCAACTGCCGGAATGCTTTCGGCAGGCAGTTTTGCAAGACCAGTGGACTCAACTGATGTGCCGCCTTTACTTTCTGTTCGTATCCATGCTTTTTTTCGAGGCATTTCAGGATTATGGGCTTGCATGGATCCAGAGTGTTCATACGTTCATGCATCTCTGATGATTACAGGCAACCAGAGGCCTGTCGGCAAATTATATACAGAGCCTCGCCCATGGTGTGATTGTGGCGCTCGAATATTGGAGTTGTTTTCTTGTCGCCATTGTGGATTACTTTTCCTAGGTGGCATTCCTGACCAAACGACCGGTAGTCTATGGCCGTGGGCAGATGATTTAAGTGGATTAAGGCAAAATCAAAAGGAATTTCATATCTTTGGCGTTGAGGTTCCCCATCAAGATTTTGATAAGGATAAGATTGCTTTTCGGTCGACGCGAACCACAATGACAGTGCATCAGAATGAACCATACGCTCGCCCGGTTTTTGAAATCGAAAAAGCAAAGGAAAGGGACGACGACAAGCCCATTAGCAATTTTCCACAAAAATGCCCTCGCTGTCAGAATTATCGACAACCAGGTGCGGACGGAAGAGAGGTAATAGAA
Source organism: uncultured Anaerolineaceae bacterium (assembly GCA_964549865.1). GTDB lineage: Bacteria > Chloroflexota > Anaerolineae > Anaerolineales > Villigracilaceae > Villigracilis. The sequence goes on along the minus strand of CAZJYB010000174.1, from coordinate 998 downwards.
AATCTTCGAACAAAGGGGCCCCAAAGTTTTTCCTTAATTGTTGAAGACGGTTTTCGAGTACAACCACGAGCATCTCATGGAAAGAGTCCGAATTATGGTCGTAAGGCACTGCTTTTCAGTGATTCACGTCAGGAGGCTGCAAAACTTGCTGGCGATATGAATCAATCTCACAGATTAGATCTTTTTCGCCAATTACTTTTTCGTTCTTTATTTAGCTGCTCACACTGTGACGGCATTGGTGAAATCGTAGAACAACTTCCTTTCACAATTGGTGAAAACCTTGAAACCGTCCGAAAAATATGTCCGACCTGCCAAGGGTCAGGTAAAGTCGCTAATACTTCACCGGTAGATTATGAAAGCCTCTGCCGTCGCGTTGTCGAACTTCAAATCCGACTGGGCATCAACCCTACTTGGGATGACGAAAAGGATTATTTCGCAATGCTTGCTGCCGGTGATCAAGACCTTTATCGAAAAGCTCAGGATTATTTTGATCTTTCATTACGTAGAGAACTTGTCGAAGATGAATTCGCTCTAGAGCCATTGGGCCTCGCTAGTTGGCATGTACAGGTTGGAAGTTCTGGTAGCATTGCGCCGCTTTTACCAGAAGAAACTCAGATATTTCTTCGTTCCATAGCTCGTATTTTGGCTACGGAACGAATCTTGTTACCGCCTGAGCCCAAGAATCCCTGGGATTGGCCCGAAGATAAGGTAAAAAGCTATGAGCGCCGGCGTATCTTTTGGGGCGATAAGGTTCTGAAGAATAATATTCCTTACAATCTATGGCAAACTCGCAAATTGGGGCGATATGTACACGCGGTTTCGCGCTCGCTGGTCCGAGTACGGCGATTCCAAAACAATTCCGAAGCCGATGAATGGATGAACCGGATTCGCAAACCACTCTGGGATGCTTTGCTTGGATTGAAAATCCTAGTCCCTGCAGGAAGGACTCTTGAAAATCAAAAGGTTCCTTATGGAATTCGCTTGAATGCGTTCTCGCT
>CAZJYB010000173.1:0-8801 GCA_964549865.1 uncultured Anaerolineaceae bacterium | reverse complement strand
TTTACAGGCCAACGCATGGACCCTCGTCTTATGGGTCTTTATCCTTACTCTTGCAGGTTGGGTGGGTGGAGCCCTGTATTTTCGCAGTGTCGCGTGGCTGACAACTGCCACCGAAAATACCCAGCCGGTTCGGGTATCACATGCCATTATACAGACCGTTCTGCTTTCCACTTTATGGTTCATTCTTTCAATCATGATCATCGCCCCGCTCTTTGTGGGCCTGACTCTTTTACTTCAATTCAGCGAGTTTCTGGCAAATATTGCAGTTCTTTTCCTGAGTCTGGTGTCGATGTGGGTGATCGTTCCATTGTTCTTCTGGCCGCATGGTGTATTTCTTAGAAGGCAGAATTTCATAACATCCATGATAAGCAGTGTGCAAATGGCACGCTTTACATTGCCCACGAGCAGCATGTTCATATTGATCGTATTCCTGCTTTCTGCCGGACTGAATTATCTATGGAACATACCAGACGGGGATTCGTGGATGACGCTGATTGGCATCTTTGGCCATGCCTTTGTCAGCACCGCTTTACTGGCCGGCAGTTTCATTTACTATCGCGATATGAACGCCTGGCTGCAGAATGTGATCGAACGATTGAAATCAAATACGCCCAGACAGGCGTGATGTAGTTTGGAGCAATAATGGCTGAAAAACAGAAAAAAGCAAACTATGACGTAAGTTCCATCCAGGCCCTGGAAGGCATTGAGCATGTGCGCAAGCGCCCGGGTATGTATGTAGGTGGCACGGATATCAAGGCCTTACACCATCTGGTTTACGAGGTGGTCGATAATGCAATCGATGAAGCGCTTGCCGGCGTTTGCGACAGAATTGATATAACCATTCATGCTGACAGCAGTGTGACGGTTGAAGATAATGGACGTGGTATTCCCGTCGGTCCGCATCCCACGAAAAAGGATTCAAAGGGGCGCCCGATGGAAACATTGGATGTGGCCATGACCATCATCGGCGCAGGCGGTAAATTTGGCGGCGGCGGCTATAAAGTCTCCGGCGGCTTGCATGGCGTGGGTCTCAGTGCTGTGAACGCCCTTTCGGAATGGATGACCACTGAGGTCAAACGTGATGGTAAGTTGTGGCGACAGGAATATAAGCGTGGAGTGCCCCAGGGACCCATTAAACAGATCGGCAAGGTGAAGGACGAAACCGGCACCAAGCAAACCTTTAAGTTTGACAAGCAGATCTTCACGGAAGAAATTGATTTCCGTTTTGAAACACTGGTTCAACGCTTTCGTGAAATGTCGTTTGTGACCCGCGGCGTGACCATTCGCTTTGCGGATGAACGCAACGACCGAGAGATGACCTTCTATTTCGAAGGCGGTATTACCTCGTTTGTACGCTACCTGAATCGCAATCGCGAGAATTTACATCCCGTTGTGTATGTTGAAAAAGAAATTGAAGGGATAGGGGTTGAAGCCGCCATTCAGTATACAGATTCATATACAGAGTCTGTATATTCGTTCGCCAATACGATCAACACCGTTGACGGTGGTACCCACCTCACTGGTTTGCGGTCCTCATTAACGCGCGTCGTGAACGATTATGCGCGCAAGAACGGCCTGCTCAAGGATGCGGACCCCAACTTCTCAGGCGACGATACACGCGAAGGTCTCACCGCGATCGTTTCTGTGAAACACCCGGACCCGCAGTTCGAATCGCAGACAAAAGTAAAGTTGATGAACCCCGAAGTGCAGACGTATGTCACACAGGTGGTGGGTGAATCCTTCAGCACGTTCCTTGAGGAGAACCCACAGTCCGCCAGGACGATCATCGCAAAATGCCTCACTTCGGCCCGTGCGCGTGACGCCGCGCGCAAAGCGCGCGATCTCGTCATTCGCAAGTCTGCCCTTGAGTCACTGACCCTGCCCGGTAAACTGGCGGATTGTTCAGAACGCGATACCACCAAAACCGAATTGTATATCGTGGAAGGTGACTCCGCGGGTGGCTCGGCCAAACAGGGACGTGACCGCCATTTTCAGGCGATCCTGCCCTTGCGCGGCAAGATCCTGAACACGGAACGCGCCCGCCTCGATAAAATTTTGGGAAACAATGAGGTCAAATCGCTTATCTCTGCGCTTGGCACCGGCATCGGTGACACCTTTGATATAGAAGGCCTGCGCTACGGACGCGTGATCATCATGACCGATGCAGATGTGGACGGCAGTCACATCCGTACACTTCTGCTGACCTTCTTCTTCCGTTACATGCCAAAACTGATCGAGGATGGCCATCTTTATATTGCACAACCGCCGCTCTATCGTATTGCGCACAAGAACCAGGTCAAATATGTGTACAACGATAAGGAAAAGGAAAAGCTCCTGAAAGAGATCGGCGAAAAAGCAACGATGCAGCGTTACAAAGGTCTTGGCGAAATGAACCCGGAGCAGTTGTGGGAGACCACAATGAACCCCGCGAACCGCACCCTGCTTCTGGTGACTGTGGAAGATGCCGCTGAAGCAGACCGCACCTTCGATATGCTCATGGGTGATGCGGTGGATCCACGCAAGAAGTTCATCCAGACCCATGCAAAAAGTGTAAGAAATCTCGATATCTAGCCAAAAAAGACCACCGCAATGCGGTGGTCTTTTTTGGCCTGCTTCTTTGTCATGAAAGTACCATACACGGGGTAAAGCGTTGTGGAGTAAAATTTGGTCATTATGATGGCGCAAGGCGTAGAACGCAACAGATTCCAGGCATTTCAACGCTACAACAATACGTTCCTTAACCAGCTCTTACAGTGGGTCGTGTTCGGGTATCAGGCCCTTGCGATTATCCTGTTTGTTATAAGCATTTTTCTTGCAACCAGGTGGATGCAAAGACCGTTCCTCGGCGCGTTTTACGAGCACACCATGGTCTTCAATGGCACCAGGCCTGGTACGCCGTCGCCTGAGTGGGCTTTGTCCAACGAGGTCGTACTGGGAGATCAGCTGATCGCGATCAATGACCTTCCTGTTCGAAGCGACGCGGATGTACAAAATGTTCTGGTTACTTTCTTTCCCGGCGAAACCGTCACCCTCATTGTCCGTTCCGAGGATGGGCAGGAACGCAGGCTGGCTACCGTCCTGAACGCGTTCCCATCTTCGGGCCGCTTCTCCCATTTCATCCTCCCCTCCATTCTGTCTTTTATTTTTCTGGTCGTCAGCTTGTGGATCTTTGGCCTGCGCCGTAATGAACCGGCCGGCCGCGCCTTTTCCCTCTTCACTTCCTCGCTTGCCATTGTGACGGGCGCTTACTTCAACATAGTCACCACGCACGAATTTACGATCATATGGACCCTCGCTTGTGCCCTGGCCGGCGGCGCATTGATCGACCTCGCCTTGTCTTTTCCACAGGAACCGCGCATCGTCATCAACCGTCCCTACCTGCGATGGGTTGGCATATTATTCGGCCTGCTGCTTACCCTGATCACGATCCCAAACCTCTACAACTTCGAACGGCCCACGGCCTACATTCAAAACTGGCAGGCTATTTACGCATTCATTGCAACCAGTATGATCTTTTATGTCGGCATGAATCTTTATCATGCCATGGTTGCACAGTCGCCGGTGATAAAAACACAGTCCCGCACAATCCTTTACTGGGGCGTGGTGCCTCTTATTCCAGTGGGCATCTGGGCAGGGGCAAAAAGCATTTTCCGGGAGATCAATTTCTGGCCGATCCTATTCCTGCCAATTGCCTTGTTCCCGCTGGCCATTGGTTACACCATTTTGCGTTTCAGATTCCTGCGCACAGACGACTTCGTCAGGCGAGGCATCACGTATACTTTGCTCACCATCATCGTCGTAGGCAGCTATGCTGCATTCGTCGCCGGGTTTAGTCTCATATACAATTCAAGTCTGCCTGCAAACAACGGTTATCTGGTGGGCGGGTTCATTTTCCTGCTTGCCATCGTGCTCGAGCCGATCCGCTCGCGCCTGCAAGGGCTCGTGGATAGTCGCTTCTTCCGCGGCGAGCGCGTGCTGACCGAACAACTGGAAGATTTCTCTCACAAACTGGCCACTGCATTGGATCTGAACACGATCGGCTCGATTCTGGGTGCAAGCATCGCCTCCACCTTAACCCCCAGCCGGGTTCACGTCTACACATACGATTCGCTTAACGACCTGTACGCGGCCCTGCCCGGCGAAGACAGACGCCCCACAAGTGATATCCGCTTTACCGCCACAAGTCCGTTGGCACGCTATTTCCAAAACGAAAGACTGCCTCTCTATCTGGATAATACCTCTGCCCTGCCGGCTAGTCTTCAGTCTGAACAATCACGCCTTGGATTGCTCGGTGCACGTTTATTCGTCGTCCTGCCCGGAAAGGAACGGCCAAGCGGCTGGCTTGCGCTGGGACCGCGCCTTTCAGGCCAACCCTATACACCGCGCGACCTGAGATTTCTCGAAAATATTGCAGACCAGGCATCCGTCGCGATCGAGCGCGTGCAGACAGTCGCTCATCTTGAACGCCGCATCCAGGAAATGAACGCGCTGACGCGCGTGTCACAGGGCGTGAACGTGACCCTGACCTTCGACGACGTGCTCGAACTGATCTATGCACAAACGGCGCAGATCATCCCCACTTCTCATTTCCATATCACGCTCTATGACAAAAATAGTGATTATTATTATTACGGCTTTTGTGTGGAAAACAATGAGCGTATTGCCAGCCGGGAAAACATTCCCTTCTCCGCAACCTCAGGGCTTTCTCCGGAAGTGATCGGCAAAAGCCGCCCCGTCATTACGCAGGATTACATCCGCGAATGTCAGGCGCGCACACTCACACCCATCCTTGAGAATGTTTTTGCCTGGATGGGCGTGCCGCTCAACGCCGGCGCTGAATCCATCGGGGCGCTCAGCATCGGCAGCCGTGACGGTGCAATCGTATATACACGCGGCCAGCTCGAGCTTTTACAGGCAATTGCAGATCAAACCGCAGGTGCGATCGTAAAAGCCCGCCTGCTGCAGGAAACCCAGCAGCGCGCCCATCAACTATCGACATTGAACGAGATCACACGCCAGTTGACCGGTACGCTCGAGCTGGAACCCCTGCTTCAAAATATCCTGGAGAACGCAGTCGGCATTTTGAATTGCGAAGCCGGCAGCCTCTTCCTTGTGGATGAGCAAACCGATGAACTTGTCTTTAAGGTAACAGTAGGCCCGGTAGCCGCGAACCTCATCGGTCAGCGCCTTGCTGCAGGCACGGGCATTGTGGGTCGTGCAGTAGAGACACAAGGTCCTGTCATTGAAAATGAAGAACAACGTTCAAACCGCTTCAGCGGTATCGACCAGCAAACAGGCTTTGTCAGCCGCGCACTCATGGCCGTTCCACTTCAGGTAAAAGATCGTGTGATCGGTGTGGTCGAGGTGATCAACCGTCGCGACGGGCTTCCCTTTGTGAGAGATGACCAGACCTTGCTCACTGCATTCGCCGGCCAGGCCGCGGTTGCCATCGAGAACGCGCGTTTATATACTCTCACAGATCAGGAACTGGCTGTGCGTGTCGAAGAACTCTCGGTCATGCAACGCATCGATCGGGAACTGAATGCCAGCCTCGAAATGGACCGCGCCATGCGCATCACACTCGATTGGGCTTTACGCCAGTCCGGCGCTGAAGCCGGCCTGATCGGCATGCTGGAAGAGGAAAAGCTGCGCGTCATGTCTCATCAGGGGTTTGACGAACGCCTGGCGGACCTGCCGGATCAAACCATGAACGCTGACCTGCCCGGCATGGTTCTGGCTGTGGAGACCGGGCAACCCCAACGCCTGACAGTGGGCGCAGACATGAGTGCAAAACTCCTCCCCGCGGCGCACACACAGATCGTCATCCCGATCCGCCGCGAAACCAATGTGATCGGGCTGCTCCATCTCGAAAGCACGAGCGATTCGCAGGTGGACCTGGCCTTCCTCACCCGCCTTACAGATCATGCCGCCATCGCCATTTCCAACGCACAACTGTATGGTGAGGTGCAACGCGCCAACCTTGCGAAGAGCGATTTCGTTTCCTTCGTTGCGCATGAATTGAAAAACCCGATGACCTCCATCAAGGGGTACACGGAATTGTTGGCCGGCGGTGCAGTGGGCACGATCAACGAGATGCAGACGAATTTCCTGTCAACCATCAAATCGAATGTGGAGCGCATGTCCACGCTGGTTTCAGACCTCAATGACAACTCGAAGATCGAAGCCGGGCGGCTGCGCCTCGATTTCAAAGCCACGAGCGTACCGGATCTGGTGGATGAAGTGGTCCGTTCCATGAAGAAATTGATCGAAGACAAAAAACAAACCCTCGATCTCAATCTCAGCGAAAACCTGCCTCCCATCTGGTCCGATCGGACCCGCGTGATCCAGGTCCTTACCAACCTGGTCAGCAATGCATTCAAATACACGCCCGAAGCCGGATATATGCAGGTGGGCGCGGAGGAAGCCGTCAATCAATGGGATCCCCAGGGCGCTGCAAAGGTCGTGCACATATGGGTGAAAGACAGCGGTATCGGCATGTCTGACGAGGACAAACAAAAGATCTTCCAAAAGTTTTTCCGTTCTGATGACCCCAAGGCGCGCGAATCACCCGGCACCGGCCTGGGGTTGAACATCACGAAGAGCCTTGTGGAAATGCAGGGTGGAATGATCTGGTTCGAAAGCGAATTCCGCAAAGGCACAAGTTTCCATTTCACCGTCCCGGTCGCGGAAGAGTAACGAGGCGATATGACTTTGGTTGGATCCGTTGGTTCTGCGCAGGCCCTCGATGGGCGCGAAGCCGGCCTGCAAGCCGCACACCAGGCCTTGAACCGTATTGGGGCAAGCGCGCCCGGCTTTGCCCTGGTCGTTGCCTCGCATCAATATCAGGCGCGTGAAGTTCTTAATGGAGTATCGAGCCTGCTGGGTGATGCTCCAGTATTGGGATTCAGTTCCCCGGCCGGCCTCACCAATGATGGGCAACATTCGCACTCTGTGGTCGTCGCGTTGCTGGGTGGAGACTTTCAGGCTGAGACACAATGGCTGCCGGGGTTTGCGCAGTCCGGGCGCGATACAGCCACAAAGATCATGCAGCATGCCTCGGCCCGCGTGGAGCGGCAGTCCATCATCTGTTTTGCAGATGGATTCAACGGGGACGCAGAACAATTCTGTGCAGCGATCCCTGCCAATTCGAATGCTGTCGTTGGGGCGCTTTCCTGTGGCGACCTGCATACCGGCAATACCTTTCTGCTTGCGGGCAATCAAACCGGCATGGGCGGGTTGGCCGCGGCCTACCTGCGCGGGAATCTTCGCATGGGAGTTGGATACGACCACGGTTGGAACCCGATCGGCAGACAATTCCGCGTGACGCGTTCACGCGGCTTCTGGCTGCGTACGTTGGACGGCCGCCCGGCGTCAGAGTCATATGCAGAACTATTCGGCTATCCCACACGCGAGTGGGCTTTTCCACCACTCAGTCACCTTGCACGTTTATATCCTCTCGGCGTTGAGCAGGGAGATGAACTCGTCGTACGTTCACCAATTCGTGTGGAGGCAGATGGCAGTTTCCGTATGAACGCTACGATCCGCGATGGGATCGATGCCTACCTGCTCGTTGGAAGCCGCGCCTCTTGTGAAAAAGCGGCCCGCCAGGCCGCGCAACAAGCGCTCTTAAAACTCGAAGGCGCAAAACCGGTACTGGCCTTCGTGCTTGTGGACGTCGCCTGGCAAATGCTGCTCAAAGCGAACCCCGGCGCAGAGATCGCTGCCATACAGGAGATCCTTGGCCCCAAGATCCCGATTGCCGGTGGTTACACTCTCGGGCAGATCGTCCCGGGCGATCATACTTCGCCGAGATTCCTGAATCAACATATTACGGTGATCATCTTCGGCGAAACGACAGCATAAACAAACATGAATTTGCCAGGCCCGCCTTTGAAAAAAGACGGGCTTCGTTTTATAAAGGAAACCGATCATGAAAAAAACAATCTTCCTGATGTGGACCTGTCTCGCGCTCGTTGCCTGCACTGTGCCGGTGGATGCGCCCCCGCCTCCCACTGCCCTGCCACCTGCTACAACACAACCGGCCGCGTTCCCCTCCCGAACATTTACCCCGATAGCGGCACTCACACAAACTCCCGTCCCAACACAGACATCCGCGCCAACCAGCGCGCCCGCCTTTTGCAATGACTCGCGCGCACGCGCGTTGATCACATCTTTCAGCACTGCGGTTACCACCTCAAACGGAGAGTTGCTCGCATCGCTCGTTTCACCCGCCCAGGGCATGGACGTGCTCTTCTATCGCGACGGCAAGGTCATTAACTATGACGTCGAGCATGCAAAATTCGTTTTCGAGACCACCTATAAGGCAGATTGGGGTTTGTCCTTTGGGAGCGGCCAACCAACCATCGGCGCATTCAAAGACATCGTACAGCCTTCCTTAAAGCTGGTGTTCACACCCAATGCAGAGGGTATATGCAACCAGATCAAAACCGGTGGCGCCACCTATCAAGCGGAGTGGCCGTACCCATATATGGACTTTTATTCCGTTCACTTCCCGGGCACAGATCAATACGGTGGTTTGGACTGGCAGACATGGCTCATCGGCATGGATAACGTTGGTGGCAAGCCTTATATCGCTGCGCTCGTGCATTTTGTTTGGGAACCATAGAAATAACGGAGCGCAGACGCTTGTGCTGAGCCTGTCGAAGCATCAGTCTGCCTTGTGCGGACTTCAGTCCGCGTTCCGAGGATTTGTCGGATGGCTCCTAGTCCAACAAGCTTCTTAATTACTCACCTTACGCAAAACTGCCTTTTAGAAACCCCGAAGGGGTAAAACATTTATA
>CAZJYB010000172.1:0-8898 GCA_964549865.1 uncultured Anaerolineaceae bacterium | reverse complement strand
CCTGGCCTGCTTCGACCTGATCGGCTTTACCCTCCCCTATGAGACTCTCTACACAAACACCCTGAACATTCTCGACCTGGCGGGCATTCCCATTCGCTCAGCGGATCGGGATGAGACACATCCCATCATCATTGCCGGCGGGCATGCAGCCACCAACCCCGAGCCCATGCACCCCTTTATCGACGCGTTCGTCATTGGCGAGGGTGAAGAGGTCATTCAGGATATCATCAACACGATACAAGCGTTTAAACGTTTGAACGTTCAAACGTTTAAACGTGAAGACCTTTTACTTGAACTCGCGCGAATTCCCGGAGTCTACGTTCCACAATTCTACGAAGCGCATTATATGGAAGACGGCACGGTTTCTCATACGGAACCAATCACCGAGAATATCCCCGCGGTGATCACCAAGCGCGTGGTCGCAAAATTACTTCCTCCGCCCACAAAATTCATCGTACCGAATATTGAGGTCGTCCATAACCGCGTATCCGTGGAGATCATGCGCGGATGCACGCGCGGATGCAGGTTCTGCCAGGCGGGCATGATCACGCGTCCCGTACGCGAGAGAAGCGTGCAGGAGGTGGTGGACGCGGCCGATGAGGCCATCCGTTCCACGGGCTTCGAAGAGCTCGCACTGATGTCGCTTTCGTCATCCGATTACACCTACGTCAGCGAGCTGGTGGATGCGATCAGCAAACGCTTTGAAGGACGTAAACTTACGGTCTCACTGCCATCCTTGCGGATCGAATCCGTTTCAGTGGACCTGATGGATAAATTAAAACAGCATCGTTCCGGCGGGTTTACCCTGGCACCCGAAGCGGCCACCGAACGCATGCGCCGCATCATCAATAAATTTATTCCCGATGACGAGATCCTCGCCACCACCAACGAAATTTACGCGCGCGGCTGGACGACGATCAAACTGTATTTCATGATCGGGCATCCCAGCGAAACGATCGAGGACGTACAGGCCATTGCCGATTTGTGCAAGCGCGTGATCACAGAGGGACGCAAAGTGGCGGGCTGGAAAATCAAGTTGCACGCGGGCGTAAGCACGTTCGTGCCCAAACCGCAGACTCCCTTTCAATGGGTTTCATGCGACACCAAAGAAAATGTTCTTGAAAAACAGGCTTTGCTTAAGCGCGAATTCTACAAGGACAAGAACATCAAACTGAGCTGGACAAGACCCGAGGATACACTGCTCGAAGCATGGCTTTCGCGCGGCGACCGCAGAATGTCTGAAGTAATTTACAGCGCCTGGAAACATGGCGCAAAATTCGACGCCTGGGACGAAGGGCGCAAGTACGATGTGTGGATGTCGGCTTTCGAAGAACACAACCTCGATCCCGCTTTCTATACCTATCGCCAGCGCCGCACCGATGAAGTCTTCCCATGGGAGCATATCACCGCCGCGGTTCGCAAGAACTTTCTCTTTCAGGATTTCCGCCAGAGCCTGGAAGGACAGATCCGCGTGGATTGCCGCTTGAACTGCTTTGCATGCGGCATCCTGCCCACCTTCGCGAACATGCGCCGCGAGAATCCGGGCGAACATTGGAAATGCCCGGATGTAAAATCCCCGGCGCCAAAAATAAATATTGAGCTGCCCGTAGTGGGTGATTAAGTGAACAAGCTGTTATTTCTCGAACGCATCCAACGTGAGCGCGATAAATTCGAGCTGCTGCTTAATCAGGTCGGCTTCACGCGCCGCATGACGATCAACGGCATGACGGGCAGCCTGTCCATCAAGGACCTGCTCGCCGATGTGCTGGCGCGCGAACAATTCATCGCAGATCGTCTCAACGAAATCATGCATGGCGTGCAGTATGCACCATGTGCCTCCCACACCGCACTGGAAAATTTCAAAAATGTGCACGGATACCCGGATTACGAGTCCCCGCTCTTTGAAAAGGAAAAACCGGACCACCTGGTGATCCATAAGCACAAGAATATCGGCCTGGATGAGATCGTTTCGCAGGAACTCGCCGCCTATATGAACATCCTTGCCACATTCGAGAAGCTCACCCACGACCAGTGTCTCGACCACGACATTTTCCATAGAATTGCAGAACATACCTACAGACCCTATCGCCGAACCAGCCTGGAAATACGACGCTGGTTGAAATCCATCGCGGCCGAATCATAGTAACGCATGCGTGTACGAATCACATTCTCGAAGCAGGGTGCACTGAGATATACGGGGCACCTTGACCTTCATAAATTATGGGAACGTGCCGCGCGGCGCGCAGGTTTGCCGCTTTCCTATTCACAGGGGTTTCATCCACAACCCAAGATCAGCCTGGCGGCCGCGCTGCCCCTGGGGTTTTCCTCCCGCTGCGAGATCATGGATATCCGCCTTAACGAGGACCTTGCCCTGGAGGACATTTCATCAAGATTAAAGGACACCCTCCCCGCCGACATACAGGTACTCAATGTGGAAAGCGTGGACGAACGTGCGCCCGCCCTGCAAACACAGATCGTTTCGGCGACGTACGAGGTCCATTTGACGGAACCAGTTGCCGGGTCCGACCTGACGCGCAACGTGGAACAGATCATGATGGCGGAGGCGTTACAGCGTGAGCGCCGCGGCAAATCCTATGACCTGCGTCCGCTTATTGAAATGTTAAGTGTAGTTACCGAAGCGAACGGAACAACCTGGTTGAGAATGACACTGACCGCCCGCGAGGGTGCCACCGGCCGCCCGGACGAGGTGTTGGAGGTGCTTGGCATCGCCGCGGATACCGCCCGCGTGGAGAGGACCCACCTGATCTTTGCATAACCGGCCCTGGTATGATTTGCTCGAACACCGTCCCGAAGGTTTATTTCGAGTAATTTAAGTTTCTAACAACAACCTTCGGGACGTTTTTTCTAATTAACTTACCTTACGCAGTCAACCCCGAAGGGGTGAAAAGATTATAAAAAATGCAATCATAAAGAACTCAATCCCGCCGAAGGTCCCCGCAGGGGGATGGGATATCATAGTTTCTTTTCTTTCGCAATTTCTGACACCCCTTCGGGGTTGGTGGCCATACAATCCTACAATCTACAAATGTTTTACCCCTTCGGGGTTTTTACAGGTAATTTTGCGTAAGATGAGCAATTAATATTCATTTCATCTGGAGGAAAGCCATGGCTTTGCTTGTATCCTTATTCCTCGGGTTTGTGCCCATGTTTCTTTTTGCAGCCATTGTTTACTGGTTCGATCGTTATGAAAAAGAGCCAAAGATCCTGCTGGGCGCTGTGTTCTTTTGGGGTGTGATCATTGCTGCCGGCGGTGCCTTCATTATCAATACCGTGTTCGGCATTGGTATCTTCCTCGCCACGAATTCAGAAGTGGCCGCCGAGCTTGGCACTGTATCGATCATTGCCCCCATCGTCGAGGAATTTCTAAAAGGTCTTGCGGTGGCCATCGTGTTCCTGCTGTTCCGCAAGGAATTCGATTCAATTCTGGATGGCATTATCTATGCGGGCATCGCCGCGCTCGGCTTTGCGGCCACAGAAAACACCTTTTACATTTACAGCCATGGATATGAAGAATCCGGATGGGCAGGGCTGTTTATCGTCGCATTCATTCGCATCATCCTGGTTGGCTGGCAGCATCCTTTCTATACCGCCTTCATCGGCATCGGCTTTGCCCTTGCGCGCACAAATAGGAATATGCTCATTAAATTTATTGCCCCGCTCGCCGGCTATGGACTGGCCGTTACAACGCATGCGTTCCACAATACATTTGGCGGCGTGATCGGGGGCCTGGAAGGCCTTGCAGCAGGGACGATCCTGGACTGGATCGGCTGGACGATCATGCTCGTCTTCATTGTGTGGATCATCAATCACGAACGCAATATCCTGAAGAAACATTTACAGGAGGAGGTGACATACGGCCTGATCACCAACGCCCAATATCAAAAGGCATTATCGCCCTGGACATTGACCACGGCGGGCCTGAGCGGCCGCTCTGTTTCGCGCTTCTTTCAAGCATGTGGTGAACTGGCCCACAAAAAAGACCAACTTGCCCGCCTTGGCGATGAGAGCGGTAACAGGGCGATCATCGAATCGATCCGCATGGAGCTCGCTGCGCTTTCTCCTCAGGTCAGATGATATAAAGATGCTCCCACAGTGCAACTGTGGGAGCATGGTAAAATTTCGTTCTCCCGCCCCCGTAGCTCAGTGGACAGAGCGTCGGCCTCCGGAGCCGAAGAGCACGGTTCGAGTCCGTGCGGGGGTGCCAAAAACCGCTGTTCATGGCGGTTTCTTTATTTGTCATGACCCTTTTCCCTCTCCATGCGCAACTTAATTCTTGGATACAATAGGCTTGTGTATCAAAAAATGCTGATCTTGTTTTCGTGCGCGCTGATCCTGCTCACAAGCTGTGGGTTGGACATTACGGATGAAAATGGGACACCCACGCCGGACTTCGTGACTGCCACACTGCCCGAGACGTCAACACCTGCTGCCACCGTGACGTCCATTCCGCCTTCCCCATTGCCGACGGCTTCGCCGGTGGAGGGAACGACCACCACGCAGATCAATGTAAGGTCGGAACCGTCCACTGTGGGAAGCTCCCTGGGCATCATCCCTCCTTTTTCAAAGGTGCAGATCCTTGGCAGGGAATCCAACAGCGCGTGGTATCAGATCATTTACGCCAGTTCGCCTGATGGAAAAGGCTGGGTCACTGCCACCTACGTGCAAGTGGATGCAGCAGTGGAGATCCCCGTTATCGAAATGGGAACAGGCTCGGGCGCAGGCGTAAGCGGGCTTGTGATCCGTCCCATTAATGTGAGGAGCGGCCCGGGCACAAGCTATGAGTCGCTTGGGACATTAAGTCCAAATGATGTGGTGCCGGTAACGGGAAGAGATTCTAGCGGCGCCTGGATGCAGATCGAGTTCAAGGGTGCAGCTGGCTGGGCAGCTTCAGAGTTCATGCAGGTGGATGGCGCGGATGCTTTACCTGTCACTGCAGAAACGACCCAGGTGATCGGGACAGCACCAGCAACAGAGATCGCGGGTGTTTCCTCCCCTTCGCCGGCAGTCCAGGATAACGACTCGCAACAGGAGCCGGCCGCTTCCCTGGTCCTGTCCCCGGGCGGCGCCCATGCGTTCCAGTTCAGTGGCAATGTCTCATCCCCCCACGGAGACGCGGCAGATTGGTTACAATTCACTTCGGCCGGTTCAACCCTGCTCCTGGAAGTAAAATGTTCGAACAACGGGCTGAACGTGGAATTGTGGAATAATGGTCAACATGCAGGAAAGACTTTTTCATGTGCAGATACTGGAATATTGGAAATCGAGGCCGGGCAAACTTATTATCTTCGAATGGTTGCCAGCGAGTCTGAACCATTACAAGTGACGGAATATGATCTGAAACTCGAATTTGTTCGCTAACGCCAAAGTATGCAAAACGTTATATGGAGGAAGACATGTTACGAAGAAAAGCAATCACCGTTCTAATTATCTGTATCCTTGCCCTGGGCGCCTGCACGCCACAAGCAAACCCGGCCTCAGAGAACACATCAACACCACAAAACACTTCATCGCCGCAGGCTACACCAACCCCGGAGATCACTTCGTCCCTGCTTACAGCGGCTCTGAGCGAAATTGTGGGAAAAGTTGATATGAAACATGCCGGCCAGAATTCATTCGTAACAGCAAGTACAGATGCAGTACTGGAAGTCCAGGGACAAATTCAAACAGGCGACGATGGCCGCGTCCGCCTCGATCTTTCATCCGGCACCATCATTCGAGTGGCATCTTCCTCCATGTTCACGCTGACCTCAAATAATGAGGTGGAGGGCGGCCTTGTAACGAAGATCAAACTTGAGCTCGGAAAAATATTCATCATCCTCAACGGCGGCACAGCGGAAGTGGAAACGCCCTCCGGCGTGGCCTCCGTACGCGGCTCCTACATGATGGTGAAAGATGGATATGTGACCTGCCTCGAAGGGGATTGCTCCATGACCACCCCGGCAGGTACTGTGCATTTTACGAAAGGTCAAAGAGTCAGAGTTCCGGATTGCGACTCTGACTGTACCCTGCCCGAAGTGGAAACCATGAGCCTGGAGGATTATCAGGAATGGTTGGAATCCGTCCCTGAAGCCGTGGACCTTGTCAATGAAGCTTTAACTGGAGGTGGAACAGGCGGTTCCAGCGGTGGTTCATCAAGCGGCGTCTGCGGGATCATTCAGCCAACAGGCGGCACAAGCCTGCCGCATCAGGGCAAGGTGGAGTTCGAATGGGAAGGTCAGCCCAGCGCGCAGAAATATGTGATCACCTTTACTGATGGCGAAGGAAATACCGTTTTCTTCGAGACGACCGAAACCAGCATCGAAAAGTACATTGAAATTCTGCCTGGCGAGGGAGAGTACAGTTGGGATGTGACGGCTTACGGTGCAGGTGGAAGCGAGATCTGCCAATCTGAGCCCATTTCATTCTCCAAACCGGATTCACATTGGGAACCGGAAGAACCTGAAGAACCAGAAGAGCCGGAAGCACCGATGTGTGATAAATGTGATCCTTACGGCAGTTGCTACGACCCATATTATTGCGGACAGTAATCGGAATTGATCGGATTACGGGAAATGGCAAAAGAGAAAAAACCTTTTAACCTTCGTCTTGGCCTATTGATAGGGACAACAGCGTTCATCCTGCTCCTGCAGATCTCTGCGCTGATACCGGGCATTACAACGCCGATTGAGCGTATCGAATATTCTGCGCGCGATTTCATGATGCGCCTGCGCGGCGTGAAAGAACCTGCCACCGATATTGTGATCGTGGCGATTGATGATTTCTCGTTCAACTGGACGGGATATCAATGGCCATGGCCGCGCTCCTATCTGGCCGAGATCGTGGATCAGGTCAACGCGGGAGGCGGCAAGGTCATCGGAGTGGATATCATCCTCTTCGAGCCGGACCCGATCCCCGCGAACGATGAGGCGTTTGCAAAGTCCCTCGGCGAGGCGCCTGCCTCGGTGTCTGTCGTGCAGATCACTCATAACACCCAGGAGGGATATGCGATCGCAACCATGTCACAACCGCTTTCACCCTATCGGCAATCGTTCGATGGCCTCGGTGTTACGGCATTTACGCGCGATGAAGATGCCATTGTGAGAAGTGTGCAGGCGTACGATTCATATAATAATGAGACGTATTATCACTGGGCATTTGAGATCGCACGCCTGTATCTGGGAATAGAAAGACCCATTGATCCAACAAATTCAAGCATCCAATTTAATGGCCAAACGGTCCCTTTACGGCCCGGCGGAGAGATGGTCGTCAATTTTGCTGGACCCGCCAAAACCTATCCCACGTATTCCGCCTCTGAGGTGCATGATGGGATCGTTCTGGAACAAGACCCGGACACATTTCGAAACAAGATCGTCCTGATCGGGGCAACCAGTGTCACCTTGCAGGATATTTACCCAACCCCCTTTTCCACGCAAAATCCAACACCGGGTGTGGAGATCGTCGCCAATGCCATCGACACCATCGTCACCGGCGCATATATCCGCGAAGCACCGCCATGGATGGCGTTCCTGATCATCCTTGCGGCCGCGTTGATAGCCACATTGATCTCGAACTCCAGACACCCAACCCGCACCGTTGTATTCATGATCGCGATCATGCTGGCGTATGCCATTGCGGTAGTGATCGTCTTTTTCAGGGAAAGATTCATTCTGCCCATCATTGCTCCACAGATCATGTTGTTCCTCGGTGTGGTACTTCCCACCCTCGAGCAGGCCGTATCGCAGGAACTTGAAAAACGACGCGTCCACACCCTGTTCAGCAGATTCATCTCTCCCGAAATGGTCGACCAGATGATGAGCACGCAGGATCTGAATTCGCTTAACAAGCGCTCCGATGTGACCATCATCTTCTCCGACATCCGAGGATTTACGACACTTTCTGAAAAACTTGCGCCAGAGGATGTGGTCGCCTTGCTAAACCCATATCTGGAAGCCATGTCGAACGTCATTTACGAGCATGGCGGCACTGTGGACAAATACGAAGGCGATGCGATCATTGCATTCTTCGGTGAGCCCGTGCATTACACGGACCATGCCCTACGGGCCTTGCGCACTGCATTAGACATGCGAACAGCGTTGGAAAAACTTCGCCAACAATGGGAAAAAGAGGGTCGTCCGAACCAGATCGAAATGGGAATTGGCATCAACTCGGGCGAGGTGTTCGTAGGCCTGCTTGGCTCGGCACAAAGGATCAATTACACAGTGATCGGGGATAATGCCAACCTGGCCTCCCGCCTGCAGGATTTAACGAAGACCTATGCATGGCCGGTATTGATCAGCGAAAGTACCTATCAACAGGTAAAAGATGAATTCGACGCTGAACTTGTCGATGCAGTGGTGGTCAAAGGCAAAACCCTGCCCGTGAATGTATATAAGGTCATGGGTCGCAAAGGCGCTCCCAAATCGGAACAGTTGCAATCCTGGCAGAAATAAAACCCGCCTTCTTCTGAACTGCAGGTCTTCTAGTTAATAGACCTCTTGCGAAAGTCTCAAGTAGTCAGGCTTGCAGCCTGACACCGTTCGGCCACAGGATCGTTTCGCTGATGCCGCGAGTACGACGGTGCAAGACGGCAGTTTTGAAAACACAGGCTTTGGCGGGTTGCAAACCCGCCCTACGAATACTTATGCAAGAGGTTAGTATAGAATATATCGATCATTGGTACTGGAAGGTACTTATATCCCGTGGTGATTTGGAACCTGCCTTTGTATAATCGGCATATACACAAGGAGAGCAAGATGGATATCAAAAAGTTACGTATCCCGTCGCTGATGGTCGGCCTGATTGTGATCATCCTCGCCTGCAATATCCCAACCAATGAGATTCTACCGGCCAGCGCCCTGCCAACCGCCACAGAACCCGGCCCACCCACCGAGATCCCCA
>CAZJYB010000171.1:0-9148 GCA_964549865.1 uncultured Anaerolineaceae bacterium | reverse complement strand
CGGATACTTGGCCTCGAAACGGGCAACGGCGGCTTCCCAGCCTGCCAGACCAGTCGGATTGGATTCGGCCGGCATGCCAACCACGGTAATCTCAATCGGACGACCACCAGCGATCTCAGCGGGAAATGGGACGGCGCCAGCTGGGACTTCCACCGGGGCTTCAGTGGCGTCGACAACGGATGCATCTGTTGGGGCAGGTGCTTGTGTAGCCGCAGCAGGAGCACAGGCGCCAAGGATCAGCGCAAACAGCAGACTCAGATTAAAAAGCAAGGCAAAGGTTCTATTTTTCATGATGTTCTTGATTTCTCCTATTCTTAGATAGTGGGTGAAAAGGTACTTAATTCGATGCGAAGATAAATTTCGGCGTTTCTCCTTTCGATTTTCTGCTCATTCATTTTCACAACTGACCAACCATAAAATCTGTAATGAGTATAGTGAAAAACACATACCATAGAGTCTAAGTATAGTCTAAATATAGTTGAACGTTCAACCAAAATATGGTAAGATTTCGGAAATGGTAGCTAATCTGAGGCAGCTTGAAACCATGGCAGGGACGTGGGACGACGAGCACGTCAAAGCTTTGTTGCATTTTCCCCGCTTTCCCATGCGCCTGATCCAGCATGAACCCTGGCAGGCATGGATCGGCCAGCGCGGCGGGTTGAAGGCCGTTTATGCCTATTTGCAAAACTACCCGCTTGCGCCGACCCATCGACGCATTCTCGATGTGGTTCTATCGAATCCCGAAGCCATTGCAGATGTCTATGCCGATCGTTTGAACATCAGCCGTGCCACATATTTCTACCAGCTTCGTGAGCTCGTCCCAGCACTTGTGCAGGCGCTTAATCATTGGCAGCCGGATCCCGCGCCGGCGACGTTTGAGTTCTCGTCCCCCGTATCGTCCAGGCCCCCGGTTCCCCTTACACCTCTGATTGGCCTGGAAACCACTCTGCAATTACTTACCCGATTACTCCAGCGGGATGATGTTCGATTACTAACCCTGCTTGGTCCCGGTGGGATCGGCAAAACGCGCTTGAGCATCGAATTGGCCCATCGCATGAATGGCAATATATGTTTCGTTGACCTTTCAGGATTGCGGGATCATTTGCAGGTCGCGGCGATCGTCGCTCAAAACCTGGGGTTGAAAGATGCGGAGAACTCGAGCCTGAAAAACCATCTGGGCTCCCAGGAATTTCTATTGATCCTGGATAACTTCGAGCAGATCCTCCCAGCCCGAAATTTCGTAACGGAACTCCTGGCGTTTGCCCCTCAATTGAAAATTCTTGTTACCAGTCGCACCGCCCTGCATGTTCATGGGGAGCATGAGTTTGTCGTACCGGCTTTGGGAATGCCTGACCGTGAGTCGATTACAGATCAACAATTATGGGTCGAATCGCCCGCTGTAGCCTTGTTTGTTCAAAGTGCGCAGGCGGTAAACCCCGTTTTTAGCCTGACAAGCGACAATATTGAGGCGGTTGCTGAAATCTGCATCCAACTGGACGGGCTTCCCTTGGCAATAGAACTTGCGGCCCACCAGGTAAAATATTTTTCCCCCCAGGCCATGCTTGCACGCCTATCAAATGCGCGCTTGAATTTTCTTGGTCAGGTTCCCAGGCAAATGCCGCCTCATCAACAGAGCATGCGTGACATGCTCGAGTGGAGTTTTGACCTGCTCCCGCCGGATCTGCAGATACTCTTTTGCCGCTTGGCTGTTTTCTCGGGAGGATCCACGATTGAGGCCACTGAGACAGTTTGCTCGCGCCTCGATGCTCATGCCGGGCTGATTGCCCTGGTGGATCAGTCCCTGCTCAAGCAGCAGATCGAGCAGGAAGGTGAACCTCGTTTTCACATGCTTGGCATCACGCGCGAGTATGCCCTGGAGCGTCTTGATATTCGCGGCGAAACAGATTCTCTCAGGCGAATTCATGCGCTTTACTATTTGCAGCTGGCCGAACGGATTACAAACTTGAAAGATGCCCATGAACGTGAAAAGATCCAGAGAGAATCTGCCAATCTAAACACCGCCATTTGCTGGACAATCGATCAACGCGATGGAGTGCTCGGGCTGCGTTTTATCATCGCACTTTGGCCTCATTGGATGTGCGCTGGAAAATTGCAGGAAGGGCTTCAGTTCACCCGGGTGATCCTGGACCAAACCGATGGCCTGGACCTTCCGATGCGCGAGCAGGTGCTTCAACTGGTTGGAATAAATACTTGAATCCGTAAACAGGTTTTGATGATATAACATCAAGATGAGGATATGCAGCCTTTAAAAGTTGCATCCGGTTTCTGTTCTTGACAAAAAAAACCTTTTACCCGATAATTTCGTTGAACGTTCAACAAAGGATGATGCTGAATGAGCGTAACTGTGATCGATGTTGCCAAGGAAGCTGGTGTCTCGCGGACAACAGTTTCAAACGTATTTGGCGGCAGAGCCAAATATTCCGAGGAAACCCGCACTGCCGTACTGGCGGCAGCCAAAAAACTGGGCTATAAACCCAACCTGGCGGCGCGCTCGTTGATCACCAATCAGTCGCGGCTGATCGGGTTAATTCTGCCATCCTATGTTGATACCAATACGCTGACCAACAGTCCCTTTTACAACATCATCATGGACAGCGTTTATTCCGTCCTGCGGGATGAAGCCTATTATGACCTGATCATTTTTTCGGTGCCCTACAAGGAAAAGCTGATACAGGTCAGTGATTGGATCGATGCGCGTAATGTGGATGGCATCCTCGTCATCGGTGAGTTTGATCAGGGCTTTTTAAAAGACCTGGACTCAAAAGGGGTTCCGGTTGTGTTGATCGACAATTATTCACGCAAGAATTTCGCCAACTTCTCCTATATCAACTCGGATGATGAAACCGGCGGTTACCTGGCAACTCAGAGATTGATCACAAGAGGTTTTAAGAAAATTGCATTGTGCGCCGTGGAATTGACCGGCCCCCTGATGCAGAAACGGTATGACGGCTACAGGCGCGCCATCAAGGAAGCCGGCCGCAAAGAATATGTTTTTGATGAAAGCGATACGCCTTTCGAAACCGGCATGCGGTTTAGCGACCTGTTGGTTGCCCAGCAGTTCGATGCAGCCTTCTGTACCGAGGACATGGTGGCGATTGGCCTGCTGCATGGAATGCTTAGAAAGGGTGTTCGTGTGGGGAAGGATTTTGGACTGGTCGGTTTTGATAATATCCACAGCGGCAGGCAGGTTTATCCCGAGCTGACTACGGTTGACCAGAGTATCTTTGAAAAAGGTGAGACGGCCACCAAAACGTTGTTGAAGATCTTGAAGAAAACGACCGCACTGGGAAGCCGTTTGATCCTTCCCGTGCACCTGGTTTCAAGAGAGACGGCTTAAGCTCTCTTTTTTTGGCAGGTTGGTTGAACGTTCAACAAAAAAGACTTTTTTTGGCTATTTTATTGATCGAGAAACAATTTTTAGGAGTGCACTTATCATGGCGAAAGTAGCAGACAAATATTTGGAGGTCGATCCCTGGAAGATCATCGAACAGGGCTTTCACGCCGATAAAAGCCAGGTCTCAGAATCATTGTTTTCATTGGCGAATGAACACCAGGGGGCGCGAGGATTTTTTGACGAGGGATATTCGGGCGAGAGCCTGGTTGGCGTGTACCTGAACGGCATCTACGAGCAGCGCTTTACCGAGGCGATGTCTTACAAGGGCATTTCGAATCGCTTGTGTTTCATGGTCAATACGGTCAACTGGTTGCATACCCGTATTGAAGTGGACGGGGAAAGGCTCGATCTGGCCAGGAGCAAGTTTTTCGAATTTCGGCGCGAGTTGGATTTCTGTACTGGCGAGTTGCGACGCGAATTTGTCTGGGAGACCGCGTCGGGGAAGAGGCTGCGGCTCGTCTTTTTGCGCCTGCTCAGCATGGAGACGAAGGAACTGGCGTGCCAACAAATTCGCCTGACGCCGTTGAATTTTTCCGGCAAAGTCACGCTAACCATGGGACTGGACTTTTCTGTGCTGCATCGCACGGCTGGGCAGAATTTTTGGGATTGTCCCCGCAAAGGAGCGGGAGCAATTCTGGGAGTGAGTCAGCGCGTAGGGCATCGCTTGTTCGCCGGGATGAAGGTCCACGCCGAAGCGGAACAAGCGCCCATCGAAACGGAGCAATTCGTCGGTGTACGCCTGGAGGTGGACCTTGCCGAGGGTCGCGAAGCAGTGATCAGCAAGGCAGTGATCGTGCATTCGGGCAGGGATCCACAACAAGCGCTGGAAACTGCCTGGGAGCAGGGAATGTCCCAGTTGCAGACATCCACAATGACGTACGACGAAGTTTATAAAAACAACCTTGCTTACTGGAAAAATTTCTGGGAAAGATCCGACATCACAATTGATGGCGACGCGGATACGCAGCAGGGGATTCGTTTTTGTATTTTCCAGATGCAACAGACGTATCGAGGGGCGATCGATGGCGCGAATATCGGCGCGAAGGGGTTGACGGGTGAGGCCTATAACGGCAATGCGTTTTGGGACACCGAAACGTACTGCCTTCCGTTCTATCTCTTTAGCGATCCATCGGCGGCGAAATCGTTGATCGATTTTCGATATAAGACGCTGCCGCAAGCCCTGGAACGCGCAAAGGATCTGGATTGCGCCGGTGCCTGCTATCCTGTGGCGACGATCGATGGAACCGAGAGTTGCACGCTTTGGCAGCACGCCAGTTTGCAATTTCAACCGACCACGGCCGTGGCGTACGCGATCGCGCATTATGTGAATGTAACAGGCGATACCTCTTTTCTGAAAACAGAAGGGGCCGAAATGTTGATCCAGATCTGCCGTTTCCTGGCCAGCCGCGGACAATGGTCGCAGACCGGTAAATTTGGATACTATGCTGTCATGGGGCCGGACGAATTTCAGATGATGGTCAATAACAATGCATACACCAACTACATGGCAAAGCGTTCGTTTGAGTTTGCCGTGCAAGTATTGGATGGAACGGATCCAAAGAAGCTTGGCACATCCCGTGCTGAATTGGAAACCTGGCAGCACATGGCAGAGGAGATGTTCATTCCTTATGATGCCAGAACGGGACTGTACGAACAGCATGAGGGTTTTTTCAATTTGCCCCACATCGATGTGGATGCGATCCCGGTAGGGGACTTCCCGCTTTATCATCATTGGTCGTATGACCGTATTTATCGCAACGACATGGTCAAACAGCCCGACGTATTGATGTTCATGTTCCTGTATAACGGGTCGTTTTCAATGGCACAGAAACAGGCGAACTACGATTACTACGAACCGCGTTGCATCCACGAGTCGTCTCTTTCGCCATCCGTACATTCGATTCTTGCATCCGAGCTGGGGCGGCATGAAGAGGCATTCGATTTCTTCCGCTTTGCAACGCGCATCGACCTCGATAACTACAACCGCAACACCAGCGAAGGGATTCACACCACCTCGATTGCTGCAGCCTGGATGAACATCGTCTATGGTTTCGGCGGGATGCGTTCGGATGGTGATCTGCTTTCGTTCAAACCGTCCATCCCGGCACATTGGAATGGATACAGTTTTCAAGTGTTCTATCGCGGGTCGGTCCTGCGGGTGGAGGTTTCACAATCGGAGGCGATCATGCGCGTGACGGAAGGCGGGCCAGTGACTGTAAAAATCGGCGGGCAGACAAAGAATGTCGGCAGAGAGGGAATTTCGATCCCCGTAAAAGACCGGGAAGCGATCGTATAAAGGTTTACATGGACTGGAAAATCATCGAAGCAAACCAACTCACTCCCAACGATATCGACCGCCAGGGAAACAAACTGCTGGTGGGAAATGGCTATATCGGGTATCGCGGCACGCTCGAGGAGTTTAATAAGGAAAATAAAACCGCCACGATCGTCTCCGGGCTTTACGACAAGGTGGGTGACCAATGGCGTGAACCGATCAACCTGCCGAACGGATGCCTTGTGCAGGTCTTTCATCAGGGCGAACTGCTTCACGCGCTCACCAGTAGGGTGACAGATCATTCGCAGAGCCTGGATATGCAGCAGGCCATTCATCAACGCGAGACCACGTTTGAGACAGCTGACGGGACCCAGATCACGATCCATTCGCGGCGGTTTGCCAGCCTGGCGCGGCGTCACCTGATCTGCATGGAATATTCCATTCGTGCAAATCGCGAATGCGAGGTGGATATCCACACAGGTATTGATGGCGATGTGTGGGACATCAATGGTCCGCACTTGCGCGAGGTCTCTGCAATGCAGGCCGATGACATCATTTCAGTCTCTGCTGTCACACATGAAAATGCCGTTCCGCTGGCCGTCTCGGAGGCGATCAGGTTTTTTAGTTCGGAGCAGGCGGTGGGTCAGGAACGAAGCGTTGAAGAATCCAGGGCCATCCGCAGGTTGAACAAGGTCAATATTCAGAATGGTTTTACTTTCCATAAATTCATTTCCCACTGCACCGGGTTGGATTCCAAAGATCCACTGGATGAAAGCCGATCGATGTGCCGCGAGCTTGTTGAGTCTGGTTTCGATCATCTGCTTGTAGAACATACAGCGCTTTGGTCCGAGCGTTGGGCAAACTGCGATATTCAGATCGATGGGGATGCCCCCGCGCAACAGGCTTTGCGTTTCAGCATGTATCACCTGCTTGCCATCGCCCCGATCCATACCGAGACCGTTTCCATCCCTGCGCGCGGATTATCCGGCCAGGTTTATAAAGGCGGCATCTTTTGGGATACAGAAATTTTCATGCTGCCATTTTTCACGCATGTCTTTCCTCCGATTGCGCGCAACTTGCTGCTCTATCGTTATCACACGCTCAATGGTGCACGGCGCAAGGCGAATGAATATGGGTATCGCGGTGCATTTTATGCATGGGAGAGTCAGGATACGGGTGATGATGCCTGCACTTTGTTTAACGTGACAGATGTGTTTACGGACCGCCCGATGCGCACGTATTTTCGCGACAAGCAGGTGCACATCAGTGCAGATATCGTCTACGCGTTCTGGAAATACTTCACCTCCACCGGCGATGCCTCCATTTGGCGCGATGGCGGGGCGGAGGTGGTCTTTGAATGCGCGCGCTTTTTTCTTTCCTTTACCTATTTCAATCCTGATAAACGCCGCTATGAAATTCTCGATGTTACCGGCCCCGATGAGTATCATGAACGCGTGCATAACAACGCATTCACCAACCGGCTTGTGGCGCATACCTTTGATGTCTGCCTGCATGTGGTCGCACATTTGCAAAAAGACGATCCGGAAAAATATTTGGAATTGATGAATGTGCTTGATTTTGAAAGTGACCTGAGCCTCATCTCTGAAATGGCGCAAAAGATATACCAACCCGATTCGGACTCACCCGGAGCTGTGATTCCGCAATTTGACGGTTACCTCACACTGGAAAATGTTCCGCTTAAAACCCTGCTCGAGCGAAAGCTTCATCCGCACGAATATCTTGGCGGCGGGAGTGGACTCGCCACGACCACCCAGATCATCAAACAGGCCGATGTGATCCTGGCGCTTTATTTGTTCGACGAAAAATACACACTTGAGACGAAATCCATTAATTGGGAATATTACGAATCGCGCACCGAACACGGCTCGAGTCTGAGCGCCTGTTCGTATTCATTGATCGCCGCGCAGATCGGCAGGGTGGACTGGGCCTACAAATACTTTATGAAGACCGCCACCATTGACCTGACCGGTGAAGGCAAGCAATATGTTGGTCCGCTTTATATCGGCGGCACCCATCCTGCCGGGAATGGCGGCGCATGGATGTCCGCGATTTTCGGTCTGTGCGGGGTCCAATTTAATGGGGACGGCATTTCCATCGACCCGCGCCTGCCCGCTCACTGGACACAAGTGAAGTTCGCGCTTTTATTTCGAGGGCAGAAGCTGTGCTTCAAACTTACCCCTGAAAGTATCGCCATAGAAGCGGATGATCGGCTTGAAATGCCTTTATCCGTTTCCATTAAAGGACGGCATCATACGCTGCCACAAAGCGGCGGAATGGTCATCCCCATAAACTAGCTTCTTCCATCAATAAGGAAATAATTTGTGATCCGAGAAATGCACGCAGCCATCTTTGACCTTGACGGGGTCATTGTGGATACCGCCAAATATCATTATCGCGCCTGGAAACGCCTCGCCAACGAATACGGATTCGATTTCACTGAGATCGATAATGAGCGGCTTAAAGGTGTCAGCCGTATGCGTTCGTTGGAGATCCTGCTGGAAATCGGCAGGATAAACGTGCCGGATGAAGCCGCCAAACAAACCATGGCCGAACAGAAGAACGGCTGGTACGTTGAATACATCAACAAGATGGAGGCAGAAGAAATCCTGCCGGGGGCGGTGGACTACATCCGCTTTATCCAGGGCAAAGGTGTCAAGACGGCGCTGGCCTCTGCCAGCAAGAACGCGCCCTTGATCCTGGAGCGTTTGCAAATCACCGCCTTGTTCGATGTCGTCATGGACAGCGCCACAGTGCGCAACCCAAAACCTGACCCGGAAATCTTTACGCGCGCAGCCGAAAACCTGGGCATCCGCCTGGAATACTGCGTGGTTTTTGAGGATGCCGAAGCCGGAATCGAAGCAGCCAAACGGGCCGGCATGGCGAGTGTGGGAATCGGGAAGCCCGACATCTTAAAAGAGGCCGATATGGTCATCCCGGGTTTTCAACCGTTACTTGCCCTGTTTCCTTTCCAGATGAAGAAACGCTGATGGCCACGCTGGTTTTCCATAAGCGCTGGATAAAACAGTGGCCGGCAATTTGCCGGCCACTGTTTTATCATATGTATTCTCTATTGGAGCCAGGTGTATTGCACCTATCAGAAAATCCTGAACGATGACATTTTGTCATTGCAGGCTGTCCCTACCCAGGAAGTATTCGCCGTATAGGTACAGACCGCTCCACCGAAGTTGCCATGCTCATAGGCTTGAACCGTCCATCCGGCCGGTACTCTCAACGAGGACATCCAATCATTTGGAATACCGCCGGGCAATACCGCGTAGTTGCCTCTTGCCATTGTTCCGCTGGCAGTTCCGCCGTAATTGGCATGCTGGTAGAAGATAACACCGCCGCCACCGCCTGGAGTGGCTGTCGGGCCGGTGCTGGCCTGGTACACCCGGACGTAGTCCACTTGCATCTGTGACGGGAATGGCGTGCTAGCG
>CAZJYB010000170.1:0-9175 GCA_964549865.1 uncultured Anaerolineaceae bacterium | reverse complement strand
ATTCTCAAGCTTTTCCCTCACCCCAACCCCTCTCCTCGCGAAGCACCCCCGAAGGGGGCGAGGAGAGGGCAGGGTGAGGGCGTTGAAATCAATATTTCCTCCACCATCCCTGTCGCCTCCGGGCTGGGTTCCGGCGCGGCGGTCTCCGTTGCGTTGACTCGCGCGCTTGCAGGATATCTTGATCGCCCGTTGACGGATGAACAGGTCAATGAGCTTGTTTTCGAAATAGAAAAACTTCACCACGGCACGCCGTCGGGGATCGATAATACGGTCATCACGTATGCCAAACCAGTTTATTTCATCAAAGGCCAGCTTATTGAAATATTCACAGTAGGGGAGCCGTTCACCATTGTTATTGGTGATACTGGGATTCCTGCGCCCACGAAAGAATCGGTGGGAGACGTGCGTAATCTATGGTTAAAAGATCAGGAGAAATTCGAGAAGATCTTCGACGCGATCGGGCAAATTTCCCTGATGGCGCGTCGTTCGATTGAAAATAGTGAGCCCGAACGGCTCGGTGAACTCATGGACCAAAACCATGCGCTCCTGCAAAAGCTCACTGTCTCATCACCCGAATTGGATAAATTAGTGAAGGCTGCACGTTCTGCGGGTGCTTCCGGTGCAAAGCTGAGCGGAGGCGGGCGCGGCGGCAACATGATCGCACTGGTGGAAAAAGAAAAGGCAGAGATGGTTGCAAATGCACTGCTCTCTGCCGGTGCAAAAGGGACGATTGTGACTGAGGTCAGCTAGGAACGACAAAGTCTCGTCCTCACTTCTGTTCCATACTCAATTTATCGGAACGGACCAGGGTAACCATAACGATAGAGTCAGCGTGGTGGTCCAAATCAGTTGGATTTGGGCAATTCAGATTTCGTTATCAGGGGAGAAATCGGATGACCATGGATCCGATAAAGTAATGAATAATTGATGCAGTGGTTAGAAACAATAGGACATTTCTTTTCCAGTAGGCAACTCCAATGCCAGTCAGTATGAGGAGTGGTGGTGTGAAATCGAGGGTGTAGCGCGGCCCAAAGGTGGCCCAGCCGGTACCCATGATAAAGAGAATTGGAAGGGTAATGACAAAAATGGTCAGGGCCAACAGCCAGGCAGATGCTCTTGATTCGTGTTTTATGAGGCCCCAGAGTGCCGCAATAAAAACGGGGCTAAGCAGGAACAGACTCCCGCCATAGAGCGTCTCGCGCGAAATTGGAAATGGATAGAAAATAAAGTTGTAATAGAAATTCTTCGCTGCATACTGCACATTATAGACGCCGTACTTCTGCAATTCGGCGCTAAAAAATGGACCGAAGTCTTGAAAGCTTGTGCCGTTCTCAAAGATATTCCCAAATCGCATGTAATTGTAGTCTGCGTAACAGATAAGCGCGGCTGCCAGTGGCAGCAGGAAGAGAGAGGAATAGGTGAGCAGCTTTTTCCAGCCCGCGTCTTTGTGATTCCTGATCAGATAATATGCGGGCCAGATGCCCAGGAATACCAGATGAATTCGGGTAAGCAGGGCGAACGAAAGCAACAGGCCGCTCAGGAAGAACGCCGCAGCCCCTTTAAAGCGGAGGACGATTACGTAGACGAGCATGCCGCAGGTGAATGCGATGATCTGGCTGGTGAACCAGACGCGTCCCCAGCGCGCCAGAATGAAGTGTACTGTCCCAAATGTAAAAAAGATGACTAAAAGTGCTCTCTGAAAAGCATTGATATTCGCCAGTCCTTTTCGAGACAATAATTGGAAAAAATAAGCTACGATGCTGACGTTGACTCCTGCAAGGATAAGAGTAAACAATACGTCACTGAAATTTACTCCGAATAAGGCTATAAAAGGCATGAGTAAGATGGCAGGAAAAGGAGGCCAGTATAAATAATACAGACCATTAAATAGCGCCAAGTCATGAGTATTTGGAGGCAATAGTCGCAAAAACAATTGCCCATGAAGAAATGCATCAGCCAGATAATTAAAATAAGAAAAATCTGTTGTACGCCAGATCGGCCCTGCTTGTAAAGCGAATAAAGCGTAGATAAAAAAAGCCAACCCCCCTGCTTTAATAGGGGATTCGAACAGTAACAAAGGGGATTTATCTGGTTTCATTCTTCATTCGTGTCCTTGCGCAAAAAATCAGCATACGTTAAATTAAATCACCCCCAACTTCTTCCCAACACTCTTAAACGCTTCCAATCCTTTATCGAGATCATCCTTCGAATGCGCGGCGGAGATCATCACACGGATTCTCGCTTTGCCTTGTGCCACAGTGGGGAAGCCGATCGCCATGGCGAACACACCCGCGTCGAATAACTCGCGGCTGAATTGCTGCGCGAGCGGAGCTTCGCCAAGCATCACGGGAGTGATGGGCGTTTCGCTTACGCCGGTATTGAATCCTAAATTCTTCATTTCAGCTTTGAAATATTTGGCATTGCTCCAAAGCTTATCCACCAATTGAGTCGAATCTTCGAGCAGGTCAACCGCCGCGAGACATGCGGCCGTATCCGGAACGGTCATGGCTGAAGAGAATAGGAAGGGCCGTCCGCGCTGGCGCAGCCATTCGATGATCACAGAATTCCCCGCGACGACCCCGCCCACTACGCCGAAAGCTTTTGAGAACGTGCCAACTTCCACATCCACTTTGTCGTGCAGGCCGAAGTGATCGACGATGCCGCGACCGCCTTTTCCCAATACGCCTTCGCCATGCGCGTCGTCCACCATTAATAAAATGTCGTATTTCTTCGCCACCTCGTAGATATCGGGCAGGGGCGCGATATCGCCGTCCATGCTGAAGACGCCGTCTGTGACGATCAACGCGCGGCGGTATTGACTTAGGTTGCCCTTGATCTGTTCCTCGAGTGATTTCACATCATTATGTTCGTATGGGATGATCTTTGCACCGGATAAACGCGCCCCATCGATAATGGATGCATGATTCAATCTATCTGAAAAAATAACGTCTTCCTTCCCAACCAGCGCGGGGATCGTGGCGAGGTTGGCGGTGAACCCACTTTGGAAGGTGATCGCGGCTTCCACACCCTTGAATTCGGCGAGACGCTTTTCGAGCTCCACATGCAAGGTCATGGTCCCTGCGATGGAACGCACCGCTGCAGGCCCGATGCCCATTTCGTCTGTGGCTTTTTTCGCGGCGCTCAACAGTATCGGATGATTTGCCAGCCCCAAATAATTATTCGAGCAAAAATTCAATACCTTTTTACCATCCACCGTCAGCCACGCGCCCTGTGGCGAGCCAATAGTGCGGATGTTGTTATAGAGTCCCTGCGATTTCAAGCTTTCGATTTCCTGTGCGATCCAGTCTGTTTTGGTAGTCATCTTTTCTCCGTGAGGCCGGGTTTGTAGCTTCTTATTATAGCAATAATACAAAAACCAACTGTCACTGTGACAGTCGGTTGAAGACTAAAAATCCTCGAGTCTTTGCGCCCGGGGTTGTGTTCCATCGATATCCTGAATGTCATATTCGCGCGCCAGGCCCGCAGCCACGAATACCTGCCCGGACTTTTTCATGATCTGGGAGTCACTGGCCAGCCCGGCGATCACGCGGCCGATGAACTGGGGTGATTCAGAGTTGCTCAAGTCGAAAAATTTGGCATTACGCATGATACTTTCCGTGCGTACAAGACCCGGATACAGCGAAACAACAGCCACTTTGTACTTCTTTAGTTCGTGTGCCATGTATTGGGTCATCTTGTCCACGGCGGCCTTCGACACGCCGTAGGATGTGCTGTTCATATACACCTGGGCAGACCAGAAAGAGATGTTGACGATCAGGCCGCTCTTTTGTTTGGTCATCTGCCGTGCCGCCAATGCAGAGGCCGTGTAGGCAGCGCGCACGCCGGCATCGAACATGGCATCCCACCGCCAGAAAGGTTGCTCCCAAAATGGATTGATGTAGGTGAACTTTTTCCCTTCCATCATGTTTTCGTATCCAGCCCAGGCATTGTTTACCAGGATGTCAATTCGTTTGCTTGTGCGTGCAATTCGCTTGAAGGCTTTTTCAACCTGGTCATCTTCGCGATGATCACATTGGATCGCGATCCCCCTGCCGCCGATCTCGGTTACTGCTTTTGCTGTGGAGAAGACCGTGCCACCCAACTTTTCTGGATCGCTCTTTTCTTTTGCGCTGCGCCCTGTCACATAAACGGTCGCACCTGCTTCTCCCAACCCAAGCGCAACACCTTTGCCTACTCCGCGGCTTGCGCCGGTCACGACTGCTATCTTCTTCACCAACGACTTCATATGCCTCCTGTTTGATTTAAAAAAAACGACGTCCACTTTTAGGGACATCGATTAAAACAGGCCTTCTATTTTAAGGCAAGGGAAAATCAATTATTCATTGATTTGGGCCTCACCCATTACACCCATCTCCATCAACGCGGCCATTACCTTTTGGATGGCTCCCTCTTTGATGACTACCGTTGTTGGACTTAATAGCTCCCCTAAAAATTTTCCTGCTCTCGACTTGCGCAGCTCTTTGATGACCTCGGGCCTGCTCACCCTTAGCACGTGCAATTTCTCCACCCGCGCCTCTGTGCCATTTGCTTCCCAGCGTTTAAGCGCTTTCACCAATGCAGGCGGGACATTGCCGCTTGTATGTTTCACCAACAGAGATAGCAATTGCTCTGCTTTCAACCCTTGTTGATTTGCATTTTTCAATGACTGTGCGCTGATCCGATACTTGTATTCATCCGGCCTGGCCCCGGTACGCCGTTCGCTGCCGCTCGCGGCTACGCGACCACCATCACCCTCCCATTCGCAGAAACGCGCCAGCTGATAACGAACTGCGCGTGGAAAGAGCCTGGGCACGGTAATCGTTCCATTGGACGAAATGCCGATCTTTTCGTCTTCCTTTTTCTTCTCAACAAAAGTGGAAAAACGAAAAGAGGTGATTGCTCCATTTTCCTCAGCTTTCGCAAGATCGAGCCTGCCAAGCGAATGCAGCATTTGAATGATCGCTTTTACCACTGCACTGTCAACTTCATCCCAATGAGCGAAGCCGCGCAGGTATTGCCCGTCTGATTTGCGCTTGATGAACCATGAGTCATAATCGCCGGCGGGGCGTTGAAAGTCCGGATATTTGGTTTTCAGGTCACGTAGAAAAGCGGACAGGCTCCACCATTTTCCCTTGGGTAATATATTGAGCAGGTTGAGAATAGTACGGCGTGTTTCGCGCGGAGAATTCGTCCATTCGCCTTCGCAAATAATGCTGGGAATTAGACGCAGTTCATCGAAAGTTTGCGAAGATTGCCATGCTTCAACCAGCAACTGCAACGCATCCGCGCGTGATGTTTCAAGAAAGGATTTCACTTTATCAGCTTGTGGTTTGCCTTTTTTTAGCAACCCCGCTGTGGTTAAAAGCGTTATGAGTAGGTCGGATTGCCAATCCGACCTACCCAGGCGCAAAGCGGCGAGCAGCGTGGCTGCATCATCAAGAATTTGGTCATTCACGGGATGCTCAAATGACTTCTCTACAGGGGTTGCAAGCCTGCCGAGGACCTCGGCACTCCATTTATGTACCTCGTCGTTAATCAGCGGAATTAGATCATCAGGAATGTAGGCGAATTCTTGAGCGCCTTTATCCGTATCGAAAAATGCTTTTGCGAGCAAGCCGCGATAAAAAAGCACTTCCGTGGGCGAGGATGGTTTGAGGTATGGTTTTTCGCGGTCGCGTTTGCCTGCGCCCATTTCGCGGATCCTGCCAAATTTGCGGGCGAAGAGTCCCCACTCCACTTTGCCGTTCGATTCAACAAGTGAGTTTAGCGCGGCGCGTGCCTCAGCCGGGAGAATGTCTGTTGTGTCGCGCACAGCTTCCAGGTCCAGCAGGGAAGCGCAAATTTCCTCCGTCGCCGAGTCCACATCGCGTGATCGGATCTCGATCCCCCATAATTCCGCGATGATCTTTAAATGTCCGAGATCGTATTTGAGCAGAGTGTGTTGAAGGTCGGGCATAAGAAAAGGCGGGTGTCCTCGCCTTTATTTTACCCTCTGACTACTTTGAGAGCCTGCGGAAGGATCTCAAAACTTGCCTTGCGCAGGTTGCTTCCAAAGCTGGTGAAGATCTCGCCATCCGCATGGATGTAAAGCGGGCGGTCTGATGTGAGTGTCATTTTTTTGAACTCGCCCATGCGCACCTGTTTGAAGCGCATGTGCGTGCCTTTCATGAATTCAGGCACGAGGCGGAACATGGTAGAGCGCGAGACGTTCGTCACGGCCACCGATTCCAGTTTGCCGTCGTTGTTCTTTGAATCAGGGGACAACATGAAGCCGCCGCCTTCGCGCGGACCGTTGCAAAGCGTAAGCATGAGCACACTGTTCTCCCACTTTTCATTTTCTGTTTCAATGGTTACTTTTGCGGGATTGTGGTTGAGGATGATGGTCTGTATCACCGCGGTGAGATACATTAGAAAGCCTTTGACGATGGGCAGTTTATGCGAACGGATCGTGACGATTGCGTCGAAGCCGATGCCAAGTGTGTTGTCGAAATATTCCTTGCGGCCATGTTCATCGGTCATCAAGCCGATATCCACGGGTTGAACATTTTCAGCCTTGAGGGCATGTGCAAGTGCATGGTCGGGTTTTTGTGTGATGCCAATGGAATATGCAAAGTCGTTGCCTGAACCGATCGGGACGACTCCCATTACAGGGCGTTTGTTTTCAGGCAGTTGCATGAGGCCGTTCATCACCTCATGTACCGTGCCATCGCCTCCCATGGCGATGACCATATCATAGTTTTCCTCAGCGGCCTGCCGGGCGAGATCGATGGCGTGGGTCGGATAGACGGTTCCACTCCAACTGAGTTCGCCTTTGAATTCCTGCGCGATGGGGCGCAGGTTGCCGGCGGTTTTCCAGGCGCGTCCCATATCTGCCATGGGATTTAAGATCAGTTTGACTTTGCGCGGCATAGCCTGCTCCTGTGAATTGTATTCATTTTTTATAGACCCGTTATCTCTTTATTTATTTGAGAAGATCCCCTGATGTTGTTTTATTCGCTGGCGCGGGCAACGGTTACCGCGCCCAATGGGCCCGTGGGATTTTGAGCAACAGCGAAGGAACCGCGACGATGTTTCTTGGCATAATACAAGGCCGAATCTGCCGCGCGCAAGAGGTCGCCTGCGTTGCGCGAATGAAGGGGATACATCGCGATCCCGGCACTGATGCCGAGGTCGATCTTTTCATTATTCTCGGGTATTTTGAACGAGTAATTGGATATCAGGTCGACGATCTTTTGCGTGACGGTCTTGGCTGCATCCACCCCCGAATCCCTCATGATCAGGGTCAACTCGTCGCCGCCGTAACGCGCCAAAAAGTCCGTGTTTCGCATGTTTTGCGAAAGATAATTGAAGGCGGAATGCAACAGCTCATCGCCCACGGAATGGCCGTGCGTATCATTCACCGCCTTGAATCCATCCAGGTCCATCATGACCACGGCAAAGTGCGAATTCATCCGTTTGGCATAACGGATCTCATCCTCGAGGCGTTCATCCAGCGCGCGGCGATTCGGGAGGCCGGTCACCAGGTCTGTATTTGCCTCCTCGGTCACCTGTTGGTGCACACTGGCATTTGAAATTGCAACGGCGGCTTGATTTGCAAGCAGGTCAAGCAGTCGTAATTCGGCGCGTGTGAACTCGCCGCTGATCGAACGGGAGAGGTTCATGACTCCCACAATTGAATTACCAAATTTCAGCGGGATGCCGATGATCGAGCCAGACCAGTTGTTTGGGCTGTCTTTATAGAGCGGGTGTTCGGATATGTTTTCGACTGTGATCGTTTCCCCGTTTTTTGCCACGGTATTCGTCAGCCCGGCCGGGCGAGGCATGGAATACGGCTTATTACGGGTGCCATCCGAGCTTAACGATGCGCCGAATTCCAGCACGTCATCCTGATATAAAAAAATATGAGCCGTACGTGCATGTTTCACGAGCCGCATGGCTTCCGATACGACCGCGTCCAAAACGGTTTGCAGGTCGAGGCTGGATGTCAAATTGAGGCTGAGCCGTTTGAGCGCGTCAAGTTCGTCCGCCTGCTGCTTTACCAGAGTCATTAACGAATGTTTGGAAATGACCTCCTCGGTGATTGTTTTGACCTGATCATCCTGCTTGCGCGGCCGGGTGGTTGATTCTGCAGCTTCCATGAGCGCCTGAATCAACTTCAAGATGCCCTCTTTTTCCGCTGCGGGGATCGTGCCATCCTTTTCGATGATCTCCAGGGCGCGCTGGAATATTCCCGCACGGTCATGGTTCTCGATCTTCATTCAATGACCTTTCATTGCCGTATTAGCAAACAGACCATCCTCGGCTTGTGCCGTTCAGTACGCAACTGGCTCATTATAAGACCTTTTTTGCTGCAAATTATACTGTGATAGAATGAAAAATATCTTTCTGACAAAGAGGCTTAAGTGTCTAACTCACCGAAACCTGCTCCCGCCACGCCGCTTCATCCACGCCGACGCGGGATCATTGTGGGCGCATCTGATGGAATGGGCGCCGCCCTTGCACGCAAGCTGGCAAAGGAAGGCTACACCCTTGCGCTGCTTGCACGCCGAAAAGACAAACTGAAGAAACTATGTGACGAGATCAACGCGCTTGCAGGGGAAACTCGCGCGCTTGCATATCCACATGACGTGGCAAATTACGACGAAGTTCCGAACCTGCTTCGCAAGATCGTCGCAGACCTGGGCGGGTTGGACTTGATCGTCTTCATGGCGGGCATTAATACCCCTCCTGGCATCCAGAATTACAATTTCGAGGGCGATCGCAAAATGATCGAGATCAACCTGATTGGCGCGATGGCCTGGCTGAGCCCGGTGGCTGCAATGTTCCAAAACGTAAAAGCAGGGCAGATCGTGGGCATTTCCTCCGTTGCGGGAGACCGCGGCCGCGTAGGCAACCCCGGCTACAACACGTCGAAGGCCGGTCTCACGACATATCTCGAGGCGCTTCGTAACAGGCTTACGCGCCATGGTGTGAACGTACTTACCGTAAAACCCGGCTTTGTTAAAACGGACATGCTTAAGGCTGCACAGGGAGGCACGCCGTTTGCGATCCCGCCGCAAAAAGCCGCGGATGATATTTATAGCGCCATGCGCAAACGCAGGCAGACGATCTACACGCCCTTTATCTGGCGTTACATCATGTTGGCCATCCAGCACGTTCCATCGTTCATCTTTCG
>CAZJYB010000169.1:0-9263 GCA_964549865.1 uncultured Anaerolineaceae bacterium | reverse complement strand
CAGCAACGCGTCGCGCTGACCTCGATCCTGGTGATGCGGCCAAAGCTGCTCGTGCTCGACGAACCGACCTCGCAATTGGACCCCATCGGAACGCGCGAAGTCTTCGGCGTGATCCGCAAAATGGCCGAGGGCGGCATGACCGTTCTACTGGTGGAACACAAGGTGGAATGGATCGCAGAGTTTGCAGATCGCGTGATCGCGCTGAAAGACGGGTCCATTCTGCTCGAGGGCAAACCGCATGAAGTGTTGACCTCTGACCTGCTTGTAGAAAACGGATTTGGGGTCTCGCGTTATACGTCCACCGCAAGAGAGGCAAAAAAGCAGGGGTTATGGAAGAAGGATCAATTGCCAGTAACTTTGGAACAAGCCGTAGATGGGTTTGGAAAATGAAGATCGAGATAAAAGATCTTCGCTTTACCTTTCCTACAGGGCTTGAAGCCTTACAGGGGATTTCACTGATCATTGAAGCCGGTGAACAGGTTGCCATCGTTGGTCAGAACGGCGCGGGGAAAACAACTCTCGTGAGGCATTTCAATGGGCTGTTACAACCCACATCCGGGTCTGTTTTGATCGGGGATTGGGATACGAAAAAACATCCGGTATCGAAACTTGCGTCCCGTGTGGGATACGTCTTTCAGAACCCGGATGAGCAGTTATTTTCAAAGGACGTGGGCACGGAGGTCCGCTTTGGACCTCGCAATTTGGGTTATCCAAAAGAGAAAGTGGAAGAGTTGGTGGGACAGGCATTGTTACTTACAGAATTAAGCGATAAAACCGAAACGAATCCATATGACCTTTCCCCCACCTGGCGCAAGATGGTTGCGCTCGCCTCCGTGATCGCCATGGATACACCGATCGTCATCTTTGATGAACCTACAACAGGGCAGGACGCCACCGGCATGGCGCGTATTGCGAACGTCATCGCCCAGCTGCGCAAGCAGGGTAAAACTGTGGTCACGATCACGCACGATATCGATTTTTGCGCGGAAAACTTTGAACGTGTCATCGCACTTTCAAAGGGACAGGTGTTATTGGACGGTCTGGCAAACGAAGTGTTAGGTCAGGAAGAGATCCTTGCACAGACCTATGTGGATCCCCCCCAATTAACGAGGTTGGGGAAAAGATTGGGAATGAAAGAAACCGTGAGGAATCAGGAAGAGTTTTTGAATGCATTAAGGTAGGGGCGACCCGCCTTAATTAATCGTCAATTTTCGTGGTTAATCCCCCCGGGTCGCCCCTACGTGGTGTACCACCAGCTCCTCGTAACCCGAATCGTTCTCCAACAATTCTCGTTTGTAAATCACATCATCGAATACAGCCAGCACGATCTCAGCCGTCGTGTAGATTTTGCACCCTGAAACGAGGTGTCCGCCAATCGTTACGCCGTCCCCATCCGACATTGAGACGTGGATATGCGAGCCGTGAAGTGAGACCGTTCCCGTTATGGAAACAATCTCAAAATGACCATCATACTCGTTGTACTGTTCGCGTTTGGCCAATCGCAACGTGGCATGGGTGAAACTCCCGACACCCGATAAAACACATCCCGCCTGAATGTTATTCTTTTTTACGACATCTTCAATTGAATTCAATAGGTCCTGCCCCGGCT
This sequence comes from uncultured Anaerolineaceae bacterium, assembly GCA_964549865.1. Taxonomy (GTDB): domain Bacteria; phylum Chloroflexota; class Anaerolineae; order Anaerolineales; family Villigracilaceae; genus Villigracilis. Next base: position 7,654 of record CAZJYB010000169.1, on the reverse strand, counting down.
TGAGGCGAAAGGTTAAAGACTGCATATATATCCTCCGGAAGACGTTTTAACGATAACGTTGTCGTACGACCTCGAACATCAATACCGATCCCGCCACACCGACATTCAACGATTCTACTTCCCCTGTCATTGGAATACTGATTTTCGTGCTAGCTATCTTCCTTGCAGACTCACTCGCACCGTCGGCCTCACCACCAACGATCAGGGATAGCGGCTGGCGCAGATCTGTTTCCCAGCAGGATTGGCCGTCCATATCTGCCAGATAAACCTGCACTCCCTTAGTTAACTTTTCAATTTCATCCCAATCCATTGTATGAACAGGCAGTTTGAAATGCGCGCCCATGGCGGAGCGAACGACTTTCGGCGCAAATGCATCCGTCGTTTCAGGGGGGATCAATACAGCCTGCACACCGGTCGCAGCCGCGGTACGCAATAAAGTACCCAAATTACCGGGATCACGGATCTGATCGGGAATGAGAATGAAGTTAAGGGAATCGGGAATTGGAAGCCGGGAATCGTTCAAGACAGACAGAATCCCTTGCGGCGATTCTGTCTCACTTAATGATTGCAGTACGCTTGTGGATACTTCTTCCACGTCCACACCCTGGGATTTTAGACTTTCGATTTGTGTCCTTCCCCTTTCGCTCAACGTCTCATCAAATAATACGAAGCGGGTCGGCCAGTTTGATTGAACCGCCTCTTCCACAAGCCGCACCCCTTCAGCTAGAAACGCGCCGGCTTCGCGGCGTTCCTTTGCGCGGCCCTGCAAGGCACGCACCAATTTTATTTTTGGGTTTTGGTTTGAAGTGATCATGTTATTAAATGAGATTTTACCCCGTTAAAAAGCTCAGTCGGGGTCTGAGACCCCGACTGAGCGGTTCGTTATTTCGTCTTTGTCACAACTGCGGCGAACCCCTGCGGATTGCGTACCGCGATATCGGCCAGCATCTTGCGGTTGAGCTCGATATTCGCCTTCTTCAGCGAGGCCACCAGCTTGCTGTAGGTGGTGCCGTTCAGGCGGGCCGCGGCATTGATGCGGGCGATCCACAACTTGCGAAGATCGCGCTTGCGTACGCGGCGATCACGGGTGGCGTACCACAGGCTCTTGAGCATGGCCTCGTTCGCTCGTCTGAACAAAAGGTGCTTTGAGCCGCGCTGGCCTTTCGTCATCTTCAAAACTTTTTTGTGACGTAGATGGCTGTGAGGCCCTCTTTTTACGCGCATTTCTTTACCTCCTGCAAACTCGCGGGCGTCGGTGGGTTAACACCAGTTGCGTACACCCGAAAGCCGCAAATAAAAATTGACTAAGACTACCTGAAAGCCTAGCTTTCCATGTTGGGGATAAGGCGTTTAATGCGCTTGATGATACTGCGGCCTTTTACCGGTATCGTCTTGCTCAATAACGCCTTGGTGCGATCTGAAGTGCGGCGGCGTAAATGGCTCTTGCCACCTTTCGTTCGCACAAGTACGCCGGAGCCCGTTAAACGAAATCGCTTGGATGTCGCTTTGTGGGTCTTCAGCTTGTATTTCTTTCCAGGTTTTGCTTTGCGAGGCATTGCTGGGTTCTCCTTTCAGACAAAATAAAACCGCGGGACGATTCTCACGCCCGCGGACGCTCAACATCTTTGGGGACTTGTACTCTTTACGGGCATTACACAACGCTCAGGCTTCCGCTTCGGACTTAACCTCGGCCTGCTCGGTCTTCTCTTTCTTTTTTACCGCACTCTTGATGGGAGCCAGCATCACAAGCATGGTACGGCCTTCCATTTGGGGAGGCACTTCAATCACAGCCACATCGGAGAGGGCCTGTGCAACTTCCTTCAAGTCTTCGAGCGCGATTTCCGGATAATCCATTTCGCGGCCGCGGAACTTGATGGTCACACGAACTTTGTGGCCCTGTCCGAGCCAGCGGCGGGCATCGTCCACTTTGAAACCGCGATGCGCTTCGTTCGTCTTTGGGCGCAGGCGAATTTCCTTGAGCTCGATCTTGGTCTGGGCCTTCTTGGCATCGCGTTCCTTCTTCGTTTTTTCGTAGATGAACTTGCCAAAGTCCATTACGCGGCACACAGGCGGGGTGGCTCCTGGCGATACCTCCACCAGATCCATCTCGGCGTCACGGGCGATCTGTAGAGCCTGTTTGATGGACACAACCCCCACGTTGCCTCCATCCGGGCCGATCAGGCGAACCTCCGGAACGCGGATACCTTCATTCACTCGAAACTCGTTGGCGCTTATATGCTTCTCCTCAATGGTTCAGAAAACAAATCCAGCCAGAGGCTGGTTTTTAGCGGCCGGATAATACCATGAAGGCGGGTGAATCGTCAACGAAATGAGCCTCTTATCTCGCAGAGTCCACCATGGGTAAAAAGACCGTGCGATACAAGGCATCATGCTCGTCCGGGTGGCTGAACATCATAATGATCAGCGCCGTGCCTCCATCGTCTGCCATGGCAATATCCACCGGGCGGCCATTAGACAGGGCAATATACAACTTCCAATTGAGACCATGTGCATTGAGTACACCCGCCTCCACCGGCGCACCGTCCAGGCCGCGAAACCCATACGCGCTCAATGAGAAGTAGTCCTTTAATTCATTGGCGCTGACAAATGCGCGAAAAGCACCCACTTGTGTAATGTCGAACGGGGATTGGTTACGCACAAAAAAGCCATCAAAGGTAAACAGCCAATCCTCTGGAATATCCACTGCAACGCCGAAAAGGTCTACCTCTTCAAGGTTGAGGGCGGGCTCACCGGTATAAGGGACAAGGAATTCAACTGCTGGTAGTTCATTCAGGCAGGCGCGGTCCGGTTCAACAGTGGGATTCTCAAGAAAATCCACTGCGATTTCCATGGCACAGCCTGTGGAATCGGCGCCAGTTGGTACATGGCCCTGGTTGGGAAATTCAAAGTAGTAACTGTTCGGCAATTTAGCCGCCACCTGGTGCCCAAAGAACGGAGGCGTGGCGGGGTCATATGCCCCTTCAATAACGAGGCTTGGAATATCGCTCGCCACCGCATCGTTCTCGCCCAAGTAAGGGCCAACGGACCCCCATGACTGGCAGGCCTTATAGATCTCATCGACCTCTCCATAAAACGGACGCCAGATATGCGCCTGTACACCAAGCCGATCGGATGAGGTCTGCAATTCATCCTGGGTGGCAGCCAGGGCATGTTCATGGCACATCATGGAGATATACAATCCTGCATTAATTCCATCAAACGCATAGGGCAGGGAATATTGTGCGGCAAGCAACGTGGAATAATCTTTCCCTTTGACGCGATAGATCGTTTGAGGGGCCGTTTCAATAAAATAAGAAGTCTTGATCGACCCCAACACGACAGACATCAGATAGGAACCATCCACGGACTCGGTAACGGTCCCGCTGGGATAGGCAGACGTTGTTACCGTGATCGGGTTGGCATCCAGCTCCTTCACCAGCTCCCAAAAAACCTTCTCCAGATCTGGGTAAGCGGAATTGCATTTTTGATCGGCTGCGCAAGAGTCAAACAATCGGGACAGGGCGGAGTCAACCGAATCCGGGTATTTACTCAAGACATTGGCTTCCACAGGTACAACGGAATCCAGGATCGCCGACCTCACGATCTGCGGATGGTTTCGCATGGTCACCAGCGCCAGGCGGGTGCCATACGAGGCACCATACAAATTGACTTTTTCATATCCCAGCAGGTTAAGAATGTCTTTGAGATCAGCCGCACTTTCAACGGTCGTATATGAATTCAGGTTGAAACCGCTCACGCGTAATAATCCATTACAGGAAAGGAATGCGTTTTTATAGACCAGTTCGCGTGTATCACTCGAGATCGTTCCATAGATATCCTGCCGATATACCTTATCCAATTCATCACACTTAAGAGCAGGTTCCGAAAGACCAGTGCCGCGCTGGTCGAAGGTCACGTAATCACGATCGGACAGGAAGGGAGCAACCAAGACATCGAAGGCATCGGCACTGAGCTGCACCGCCTCGCCACCCGGACCTCCCTGCAAAAACATGACCGGGTCCGGCGCAGGATTTTCACTTGTGCTATGAAAAACAGCGACAGCCAGCCGTATTGTTTTCGACGGGTCACCCGTGCGGTCTTCGGGGAGCATGGCATAGCCACAGGTAACCTTTACATCAGACGGTGCCTCAAATGGACAGCTTGTCTCTTCATATCCCGGTATGTATGCCACCGTGGGCATCGGGCTTGGAAGCACGGTCGGTGGAACAGGCGTGCTTGATAGCACAACCGTAACTGTGGGGGTTTGCGTGACAAGCGAAACCGGTACCTGTGGCACGGGCAGCACTGGGGACATCAACTGCATTATCCGACCGGGGAACAGGAAGTATGCACCTGCAAAGGCGCAGGCGATCAAAACTGGAACGAATAAAAGGGAGAAAATAAGTGCCCGATTCGATTTCTTTTGCGGGACAATGATGGCTTTTGGTTCGGCAGGCTTTATTTCCGCCCTGTCAACGGACAAAGGTAATTTACTCTCAACTACACTATTAGTTTTTTCCTCGTGGAGAAAAGGGGAAGCCGAAGGGACCGGCTTCGACATCTCCTGTAATTTTTGACGGGCCTGTGAATTGTTGGGATTGATCTCCAGCACGCGGCGAAAACAATACTCACGCTGTTCGGCTGTGGAACAACACATCGCAAGGTAAAACCACCCAGCCTCAGATGAAGGGTTGAGCTTGACCACCTGGGCAAACAGCGAACCCGCTTTTGTGCGATCACCGGATTTGGCTGCTGAAATTCCCGCTTTTAGGATCTCTTCTTCTGACACAAATTCTCCCGCGTTTGGATGATATGGAGTATGACCATTCTAATTCGTATTTTCGAATTGTGCCAAATCCGTTGATAAATAAAAAGAGCCGGGATGTCCCGGCTCTTTTGGATCATACGTGCGGAGTGACCTTTGCCACCAATTTATCCCTTGGCTGGAAGCCTGTCATACGTTCCTTGATCTCGCCGCCTTTGAAAAGCATCAAAGTCGGGATACCCATCACCCCATATTGCATCATAAGATTCGGGTTCTGATCGGCATCGAGTTTTACCACCTTGACCCTGCCATCCCACTCGCCTGCGAGCTGTTTGACTATCGGGTCGATCATCTTACATGGTTGACACCACGTGGCGGTAAAATCCACAAGAACAGGCAGGGTTGCGCCGATCACCTCTTCCTGAAAATCTATTTCGGTAACATATTGCACATCTGTCATATTTGCCTCCAACTACACCGACGCAGCGTGTCTTGCCCGTATTACTTTCACGTGATAGAATGCAAACCGCTTCTTTCGCAAGGCGGCGTCATGCCGCCATTGCGAGATGCCGCCGACTCATGTCGGCGGCCCGAACGGGCGCGTAGCTCAATGGCAGAGCAGCGGCCTTTTAAGCCGTAGGTTGAGAGTTCGAATCTCTCCGCGCTCACAGAATTTGCAATTCGATTCCCGTAAGGAATATCGAATCAGCAAATTAACTCCACCAAGACCTACCATCAGGTAGGTTTTTTTCGTTAATGCCTCCTTTTTTGACCTGGGCCAAAAAACCAACTGGCCCAAAGGCAATTAAAAATTCCAACAGACTTTCTTAAAGGAATTTTGCATTGTCAATCACGGTCAACCATCTTTAACACAAGGAGGCCTATCATGGCAATCAGAAAGAGCAAGGTCATTACGATCACACTGGAGAAAGGGATTCAACTTTATTTGTCGACGCTCGAAACGGAAGGAAAGAGCCCGCGCTATATCGATTGGCTAAGAGAGCGGCTGCAGCATTTCATCAAGCAAATGCATCTGACACACGGAGAAGCGGACTTCAAGCTCCAGGACATGACCGTCGAGGACGGCAGGGAACTCATGCGCGAGCTGATGAGCCGCGACAAGAAATATCTCGACCACCCGCTGATCGAGCCAAGAGATGGAAAACTTGCAATCGAATATATCCACGGTTTTGGGCGGGCCGTGCGTTCCTTCTCCTCCTGGGCGCATGAGGAAGGCTATCTGAGCGAGAACATCATGCACAGGTTGAAGCTCCCGAAATTGCCCAAGACACAGCCCGAGCCGCTGACTGAGGAGGAAATAAAAAGGGTTTTGACAGAGTGCTTGTATCACACGCTTGAGAGCCTGCGGAATTACTCGATGATGATGCTCTTTCTGGATACCGGCCTGCGGCTGAGCGAGTTGATGAATTTGAAACAATCCAAGATCGACTTTGCCTTGGGTGAGATGACCATCCTTGGAAAGGGCAACAAAGAGCGCAAGGTCCCGATCGGTTCACAAGCCAAAAAAGCGCTGATCGATTATCTCTCGAAAGAGCGGCCGGACCCGAAGAATCCGCAGAACGAAGACAATGTGTATTTGAGCGCCCAGGGGTATCAGATTTCTTCCACCGTGATCCAGAAGGTATTCCAGCGCGTCAGAAAGGCAGCCGGCGTCCCCAGATTGCATCCACATATGTGCCGGCATACTTTCAGCGTACGGTATTTGATCCATGGTGGGGATGTATTCAGCCTGCAGAAGATCCTCGGGCACGCGTCGCTCGAAATGACGCGCAAATACGTGAACCTGGCGTCCAGCGACGTAAAGGACAAGCATCGTCGATTCAGTCCGATGGATAACCTGAATTTCAGGGGCAGCTCGCGTGGACGTCCGAGGTTGCAGACAAAATAACCATCTATTGTGTGTCTTTTATGATCAAAACTAAAAAGGGCATTCAACAATAGATACAAAGAATGCAACCTGTGGTCGAGCATAAGACTTATAAGGCACTCGAAGAAAGAGGCAACTGTGATAATCAAATTGATTGGATCACTCATTAAAGCAGTATTCAAAATAATTCTGTTTGGGTTGGTAGCTGCATCGATTACCCCATTGGCATATTTTGCCTGGCGAGCAAACCAGCCCATGGAATTGCCACAATTTGGCAGACGCACATACTTTGAATGGCTTGAAATCCGTCGCGCCTCGTATGACGATTTGGCGGGAGAGTATCGGATACGCCACCCGAGACAGAATGTAAAAGAAGAGATTTGTTTTCTCAGTGAAGTAGGTATACAGCTGGTAGCAGCAGTTCCAAACTCAGGTTTTTATGCTCTGGCCGGCATATACCCCTCATTGCAAAGTTTCGTAGATCCCCACGATCGTCGCGATGGATTGTCGCCACCAGCCATCTCATGGTTACAGTTTTTGCCGGCCTGGTGGGAATCGTATGAAAAATTCGTTTGGGGTATGGCAGAGCATGCTCCGCAAGGTCCTGTCCCATATTGCCGAATATTGCCACAATGAAATCAAAATCCAAGGATGAATGACCGGCAAACATGTAAACCTGGCTTCCAGCGACGCAAAGGATAAGCACCGGCGCTTCAGTCCCATGGATAACTTGAATTTCAGGGAAAGTACGCGTGGACGTCCGAAACTATAGAGTGTAAAGCAAATACCCGGCCTATCACTGCCTTTACCACCCAAAAAATAATAGCAGGCGGAGCATGCAAAATCCGTGCCTTACGAGGCAGAAATGAAACATATCCAAAGTGTTCGCAAGATAGATCTGGCGCGCAATAACCGCAAGATTATCCGGAACGTCCAACGCAGATCAATTCTCCAATAAGCAGGCCTGTGGAATCGACCGCAGGCGTCAAGAAAGAATTTAG
>CAZJYB010000168.1:0-9283 GCA_964549865.1 uncultured Anaerolineaceae bacterium | reverse complement strand
AGGTTACCGGGGTAGCCGGTACTCCAAGGCTTGAATTCATGAAATCATTGGGAGCGGATAAGGTGATCGACTACACCAAAGAAGATTTCACCCAAAACGGCGAAACCTACGATCTTATTTTCGACATCCTGGGCAGGAGTTCATTTGCAAAGTGTAAAAACTCGTTAAAGGAAAGCGGGGTTTATCTTCTTGCCAGTTTCAAGATGAAACAGCTTTTTCAAATGCTATGGACTTCAAAGATAGGCAGCAAAAAAGTAATCTGTGCGCTCTCGGGTGAAAAGATCGAAGACTTGCTTCTTATCAAAAAGCTTGTTGAAGACGGGAGGATCAAATCGATCATTGACAAACGCTTTCCGTTGGAACAAACTGCTGAGGCGCATCGCTATGTCGAAAATGGAAAAAAGCAGGGGAGTGTGATCGTAACCCTGGATAAAGAATGAACAAGGAAAGGAAGAAAACAATGGTTTATCGAGAATACGGTTCACCCGATGCTCTTAAGTTCGAAGAGGTCGAAAAGCGTTCATTCAAAACTATATCTGGTCTCAAAGGAGATTAGAAAATGGATACGGACAAAAAGACCGCAAGAATAGTAGGGGCATTGTTTCTAACAGCAATGGTGACGAGTCTTCTAGGCGGCGGCATATTAGAGACCATACTAAGCGCGCCAGGTTATCTTGGTAATGTTTATCCGGATAGAACTCAGGTGATAATAGGAGTGCTGCTTGAATTAATGAATGCCATTGCAGTGGTTGGCATCGCGGTTTTGATGTTTCCGATCTTTAAAAAAGGTTATGAAGCCCTGGCTCTTGGCTACATTGGCTTCAGAATTCTTGAGGCCGCAGTCTGTATTCTTGCTGTAATCGGCCCTCTGTCATTAATAAAATTAAGCCAGAAATATTTAGAAGCGGGAGCGCCGGATACTTCCCATTTTCAAACTTTAGGCGATTTAGTTATAGCCGCACGCGCTAATTTGACAGGGTTGATCCTTGTGATCTTTTTTAGCTTAAGCGCCTTGATATTTTATTACGTCTTGTATCAATCTAAACTCGTTCCACGGTTTATCTCTGTCTGGGGTTTGATTGCAGCTGTATTGGTGCTGTCATGGAACGTACTGGAGACTTTCGGGATTCGCGCAGGGATTATTCTGGCTCTTCCAATTATCTTGAATGAAATATATCTGGGGATATGGTTGATCGTTAAAGGATTCAATCCATCCGCAATCGTTTCCGCCTCTGCCAAAGCAGATATAAACCAGGATCCATATACAAATTAAATATATGCCACCCTCCTGAAGGGTAATTTGTCAAACAAATCAAAGCAAGTAAAGAGGAATACTTATGAAAGCTATTGTTTATAACAAATATGGTCCCCCTGATGTTCTTGAATTAAAAGAGGTGGAAAAACCTACCCCCAAGGATAACGAGATACTGGTAAAAGTATACGCAACAACAGTAACAACGGGGGACTGGCGCATGCGAAAGGCTGACCCATTTGCCACAAGACTTTACAATGGCCTCATAAAGCCCCAAAAAGTAACGATATTAGGATTTGAGCTGGCTGGAGAAATTGAAACAATAGGTAAAGATGTAAAACGATTTAAAAAAGGTGATCAAGTTTTTGCATTTGCCGGTTTTGGCTTTGGTGCTTATGCCGAGTACAAATGTCTGCCGGAAGATGGTCGGCCTAAAGAAGGGTTAGTAGCTATTAAACCGGCCAATATGACCTATGAGGAAGCCGCCACTGTTCCTGGAGGGGGGATTACAGCTTTGTATACATTAAGAAAGGCAAATGTCCAAAGTGGACAAAAAGTTCTGATCTATGGCGCTTCGGGAAGTGTAGGTACCTTTGCCATACAACTTGCCAAGTACTTTGGGGCGGAAGTTACCGGGGTTTGCAGTACTGCGAATTTAGAGTTGGTGAAATCTCTGGGGGCCGACAAGGTCATTGATTACACTCAAGATGATTTTACCCAAAGCGGCGAGGCCTATGATGTTATCTTTGACGCTGTAGACAAAATTTCATCCTCACGAGGTAAAAAGTCCTTAAAGAAGACAGGTATCTATCTTAACGTTGGAAGGGATTCCGGGTCTGGGGACGATTTGAAAACTGACGATCTAATCTTCCTCAAAGAATTGATTGAAGCGGGAGAGATAAAAGCGATCATTGATCGGCGTTATCCATTGGAACAGACTGCAGAAGCTCACCGCTATGTCGAGAAGGGACATAAAAAGGGAAATGTAGTCATAACTGTGGAACATAATAACAAAATCTAATAAAGCGCACTGGACGAACACCAGCACTTTACTGGACGAACGCCAGTACTTTGCGGTGGACCCTTCGACATAACTTCGCTAGTCAGGATGGGCAGTGGGGGACTGTCGCTTCGCCCCCTGCGGGGATGCTCCGCGACGGCGTGCGGCACGCTTCTCAGTTCTGCCCCCTTCGCCTCTTATCCCCTACGCCTCTACGAGATACTCACCATCACTGCGTTCGGTGCAGTGACCCCAGAACTCCCGGGGTGATGGTGCAAGTGTCGCGAGGGACCTTCGGCGGACATCCTTCGCGAAGTACCCTGCCGCGTGCGCACTCCGTACCCACTTCGTGGGTCGGAGCGGGGCGGCCCGAAGGGTGTCAGGGTCCTAAAGTGCGGCATAAAATCCATGTTTGGGATTTACTGTCTACGGGTTGGATTTGGAGAGGAATTTCTGTATAATGGGGGATGTCTATACAGGTTGCCGGGCCGTCGCTACCCTAAAGGGTGCTTCACGACTCTGCTACGTCAACGATGTCCCACTCCGTTCGCTTCGCCCGCTCGCTGCTCCTTCGCTACGCTCACCGTTCGTGCCGCGTAGCACGGCGGCACGAACGGTGCGAGACGGCAGTCCTGCCGCTTTGCCCCCGACGGGGATGCTCCGCGACGGCGTGCGCGAGGGATGATATCTCACTCGGCTACACCTCGGGGGCGATGTCGCAAACCGGCAGCGGACATTATCAAAACGGGATGAAAGTACAATGGTAGATCCAAACTGTAATTTCAGAGAAATGTCCCTGCACAAACATTCATTATCGTGCCGCGATTCTCTCAAGTCGCGCACAATTCTAACGTTGGCTTTGGTTTTATCCGCTTGCGGTACAACTCCCACACCCATTAACCAGTCTCCCTTAAGAATATATCAAACCAGCTTTGAATCAGTAGATGATTTTCAGAGCTTTTACATCGTCCCACAAAATCATATGAACTCTGCTTCGCATGAACAATCGTCTGAGAAAACTCACACCGGGAACTATTCTCACAAAGGTTGGATTTATGCCGCAAATCCACCCAGCACATTAGCTCAAAATAATAACCATCGCGCCTATCCAACTATTCAGCTTTATAAAACAACCGGCGGAGCTTATAAAACCCCTGTATTAATCGAATTCTGGGTTTGGCTTGATATCGATCTTTCTCCTGGCGAATGGTTTAGTTTTGCGACCCTGGATCATACGACTTCGGACAGTTGGGATGCCGTGCTGGTGAATTTGAGCGATCAGGGCTTTGTTCATCTTATGCATGTTCCCTATAGTGGCCAGGGTGAACGTACCTTCCAAACTTCAACTCTTAAGTTCCCAATCAAACAGTGGGTGAAACTTACTATTTCTCTTCATTTCGACCGCGATCGTGGATATGCCAACGTATGGCAAGACGATCAGTTGGTGTCTCAAGCTGAGGTAAAGCGGGGGGCTGGCTTTCTTACTCAAGCACATTTTGGGCTCTATGCACCCTCATCGAAATCGAGCGGCGTAATATACAACGATGATTTAATGATCAAAGAGCACAGATGAATAATCTCGAGCACGATACTGCAAATGCGTTCCAACTCGGCTTGAGTCACGCTAAGCGCTTTCCTGCGCTGCTTCACCCATTGGCCATAGGTGACTTGAGTGATTCATCAATCGCTCCTATATCACTACTGTATCATTTTTGTACTCAATCAACTGTGGCCTTTATCCTGGCATTTTGATTTAATGAGAATATGCAGAGTAAACGAACTTTGGCCATTTGATCCCTCAGAGTTTCTCTAAGGGTCTGTTCGAGGCCGGTGCTTTATTCATTTAAAGAGATACTATTCCAAAGCTTCAAAGAGCGTTCTACATCGGGTAATCGTCATACAGGTCACGGCAAGGAACAATCGCCCCTCAAGCAAGTTAAATCAGTCAACCAAAAAACATCATGACTCTAAAGCCTCGAACGAAAAGGCTATGATTAATAACAGCCAGCGTCTAACATCGACCGCAACGGGCAGCAGTTCCCAGCGCTTCTTTGCGGAGCGCGATTTGCCAGAAATGGCACAATCATTCATGGCGGCATGGCTTTTTCAAGAAAGTTTAATAAGGCAGGAAAACGTCCTCATTTGAACCCTGGTAAAGGGGAATTAGTGAGCCTTTTTTCCTCTAATTACTACTCGAAAGGAGGTGGTCGATTGATGTATTTACCCTGACGGTCGCGAGCAGTACACCGTGCGAAAGAAGTTTCATATCCCAAATACTTAAGGAGAATTATGATGTTGCAGTTCAAATTTACTAATATAAGCCTTCTGGTGATGCTGCTGGTTGCGCTGACGGTTAGCACCCCCAGCTCGGCAGCCGCCATGACGGTTGCCTCCGCAGCAGAGGACCGCGATCACGGGCAACCGGACTTCGGCCCGAACGTGATCATCTTCGATCCCAGCATGCCAACGAGTCAGATCCAGGCTCAGGTTGACGCCATCGCCACTGAGCAGGTCGATAACGAGATGGGCACGCAGCGTTACGCACTACTGTTCAAGCCCGGCACCTACGGCAGTGCTGCCGAGCCGCTCACCTTCCAGGTGGGCTACTACACTGAAGTGGCCGGCCTGGGCGCGTCGCCTACCGATGTCACCATCAACGGCCACGTCGACGTCTACAACCGGTGCCTGACTCCCGACAACTGTATCGCACTTGTCAACTTCTGGCGCTCGCTGTCGAACTTGACGATCAACGTGATGGGTCTCGCGGACTGCCGGTCCTCGGGCAACTTCTGGGCCGTTTCTCAGGCCTCGCCGATGCGGCGGGTCAACATCACCGGCGGCAACCTCACGCTCATGGACTACTGCACTGGCGGTCCGCAATACGCGAGCGGCGGTTTCATCGCCGACTCTCAGACCGGCTTCATCATCAACGGGTCGCAGCAGCAGTTCCTCGTGCGGGATAGCAGCATCGGTGGCTGGTCCAACGGTGTCTGGAACCAGGTCTTCTCGGGCGTCGTGGGCGCACCGCCCCAGTCATTCTCAACGACGCCGTACGAACCGCCGCCCTACACCACACTCGATACGAGCCCAGTGACCAGGGAGAGGCCATTCCTGTATATCGACTCGTCCGGCAAGTATTTCGTGTTCGTCCCGGCCTTGCGCCGTGACTCAGCAGGCACAACGTGGGGCAACGGGCCGGCCGCGGGATCGTCCATCCGGATCAAGGACTTCTTCATCGCCACCCCGAGCGACTCCGCGAAGAAGATCAACAAAGCGCTCGCCGATGGCAAGCACGTGATCTTCACCCCCGGCGTCTACCAGTTGGATAAGACCCTCGAGGTCAAACGTGCCAACACCATAGTGCTGGGACTGGGCATCGCCACGCTGGTGCCGCAGAACGGCAAGCCCGCCATGGAAGTCGCCAACGTAAAGGGCGTGATACTGGCCGGGTTTATGATCGATGCCGGCCCGCAGAACTCGAAGGTGCTGCTGGAAGTCGGCAAGGGACACGGGCATCATGGCAACGGCCATGGGGGCAGCGCGAACAACCCGACCTCACTGCATGACATCTTCTTCCGCATCGGCGGGGCGACCCCGGGCAAAGCCAAGATCAGCCTGGTCGTGAACAGCGACAACGTCATCCTCGACAACATCTGGGCCTGGCGCGCCGACCACGGTAACGGGGTGGGCTGGACCGACAACACAGCAGATACCGGCGTGGTGGTCAACGGCGACGACGTCACGGCGTACGGCCTGTTCGTCGAGCACTATCAAAAGTACCAACTCATCTGGAACGGCGAGAACGGTCGCACGATCATGTTCCAGAATGAGATGCCGTATGACCCGCCAAGCCAGGAGGCCTGGATGCATGATGGCATCAACGGCTTCGCCGCCTACAAGGTGGCTGACTCCGTCGAGACGCACGAGGCCTGGGGTATGGGCAGCTACTCCTTCTTTAACGTCGGCCCTGATATTCACGCCGAACGCGCCTTCGAAGTCCCGGTTACGCCCGGGGTGAATCTGCACGACATTCTGACCGTCTTCCTCAATGCCAATGGCGGCATCGACCATGTGGTCAACGATACCGGCGCTGCAGTGAATTCGACGAACCAGGTAACGAACATCGTCAGCTATCCGTAAGCGGAACTGATCACCCGAATGTGAGCGTCGTCGAGAGGGATATCATCCCTCTCGACGACGCGTTTAACTCAGCAGCGGAAGGTCAAGAGATTTACGCGCTGGCCCTACAGTCGGACGGCAAGATCCTGGTGGCAGGCGACATCAGGATCCTGGACGGCGCGCTGCGCCGCAACATCGCGCGGCTGAATCCCGACGGCACGCTCGATTCTGTATTTAACCCGTGACTTCCTTGCACTTAGCAGGGAGATGCGTTAGCATAGCCATCGGCTGCCTCGATCGCACGTCGTGTTCAACCCAACGTTTCTACAAATTGAGATGCCCATCGTTTTTTTGATGGGCGACATCAACGATGGCGCTGTCTGATATTTGCTGGTTCGGTTTCACCAAAATGCGAATCGTTTTCGATTGTCATTGATCCAGGATAAGGTTATTGGAGTAAGTTAAGTATGGAGGAATATTGTAATGTCTGATGAAAATGCACTGAAACAACATCACGTGCCAAAAGGTTTTTCCGATCGGTTCGCGCTAGCCTTTACCAAATCCGCGCGTTTCTTCGCCGATACATTTTTCGCCCAGCGCTACGGCCACCGTGCGGTTGTACTCGAAACGGTTGCCGCCGTACCTGGCATGGTTGGCGGCGCCCTGCAGCATCTGCGCTCCTTGCGTCGCATGGAGGACGATAACGGCTGGATCCATACATTGCTGGACGAAGCGGAGAACGAGCGTATGCACTTGATGACCTTCATTGAAATCGCCCAACCTTCATGGCTCGAACGCCTGATCATCCTGCTCGCCCAGGGCGCTTTCTTCAACGGCTTCTTTCTGCTGTACCTTTTATCGCCAAAGACTGCGCACCGCGTGGTGGGCTACTTCGAGGAGGAGGCGATCTATAGCTACACAGAGTATCTCGCTGAGGTAGACAGGGGGGGCTCTCCCAATGTGCCCGCACCCCAGATCGCCATTGACTATTGGAAATTGGCACCTGATGCACGCTTGCGAGATGTCATCGTTGTGGTCCGCGCAGATGAACTTCATCACCGCGATGTGAATCACGAATTTGCCGACGAGCTGTCCTGACCCACAGGGTCGCTGCGCTGATGCCAGAAACCCAAAAAGATCGTGTGAACCGGGAAATTCAAATGGACGCGATCCTGATCCATGGAATGGGTCGTACACCGATCGCCATGTCTATTTTAGCGGCGCGCTTGCGAGCTTCCAATATTCGACCTCATCTTTTTGGCTATTCAGTCACATTTGAACGATGGGGCGAATGTATTCAAAGGCTTGAAAATTTCATAGAGAAACGCGCCATGTCGAATGACTATATTATTATCGGGCATTCACTTGGAACAGTTTTGACGCGTGCCACTTTACCGGGATTGATCCACAAGCCGATGGCGTGTTTCTTTCTGGCACCCCCCACCCAGGTATGTAAAGCTGCCCGTAACTTTGCCCATCGCCGTTTCGCCCAACTCCTTATGGGCGAAATAGGACAAGTCCTTGCCAGCAAACAATTCATGGAGTCATTGCCTCTGCCAGGCGTTCCCACCAAGATCTACGCTGGAACGGGAGGACCGCGCGGGCGTTACTCACCTTTTGGAAAAGAACCAAATGACGGTGTGTTGACGGTGAAAGAGACGTTTTTGCCGGGCATTCCCACGCAAACAGTACCTTCGATCCATACCTTCATCATGAACTCAAAAGTCGTTACTCAAGATATCGTGAGGATTGCAAGATCACGTTCAACTCCAGACTGGTGCCAGGTCTAAAAAGACCTTCGGGCCGCCTCGCTCC
Organism: uncultured Anaerolineaceae bacterium; assembly: GCA_964549865.1. Taxonomy (GTDB): domain Bacteria; phylum Chloroflexota; class Anaerolineae; order Anaerolineales; family Villigracilaceae; genus Villigracilis. Next base: position 1,097 of record CAZJYB010000168.1, on the reverse strand, counting down.
GACCCACGAAGTGGATACGGAGTGCTTCGCGGGTACGATATTGTGCAGGTAGGCGGCTAGATGTTTCTGCATTAATGAGGAATGTCCATGTTTAGTGGGGATGATATGGCTTGGATGCCATGTCCGCTTACAGGAGCAAAGTATGAATTTCAATGCCTACATTCTGGACTGGTCAATGGATGACTATGCTCAGTTGCGGCAGAAATTGGCAAAAGCCAACCTGGCGTTCGAGCAGGAACAACAAAGTGAACACATCCGTGTTGCCGTTCCGTTCAGCCGCGCACACGAATTTGCCTCCCTATGCCGGGCACACTTGAACTCCCCATTCAACTATGTGGATGTTCAATATCCCAATGAGAAGAAGACGGTTATCGTATTCAAACAAGAGACATTTATCGTTTCAAGCAGCGAAGACAATGAGAGAGTCAAAGCCTGGGCAATTCGAATGGGCTTGCCCACAGCGCAGGTGGATTGGGCAACAAGCTTTTAGAAAGCCAGCGGAAAAAGCACAAAACAGGAATGTTATCGTCTGGCAAATATCCCCTAAAGGGGGTAATGTCACCCGGTCAATTACCGTATAATATTCTATAGGTTTTTCTGTCTCTTCTTCTGTCACGTGAGGATCGCGCTGTGGACGATCGGTGCTGGCGTCCTATGATGGAGAAAGTTTCTGGGCGGGGCGTTCCGTGAACTGCCCGCCCTGGTTTATGGAAGGGAGTGACGATGCACAGATCAAGAACACGCATGTTGGTCGCAGCGATTCTGGCCGCGGTGCTTACAGTGGTCTGCACCCTGCCAAGTTTCGCGCCCGCGACACCCGCTCCAGAAGAAGTCATTATCCCCCCGACTACCAAAGTCATCGAGCCCGAGGCGCTCGCCGCGCTCGAAAGCGTCGGCGCAGACGGTACGCTTACTTTTGGGAGTATCACACCGGCGCTCGAGCAGTTGGCGCCGGGTGACGTGCTTGTGCTGGAAGCTACTACCGCCGCTCCCGATGGGCTGCTGCGCAAGGTGATCGCGGTGCAGGCCGACGGCGCGAAGCTCGTGGTGCAAACCGAGGGGGCCTTGATCACAGAGGCGAACCATCAAGGGCAGTT
>CAZJYB010000167.1:0-9306 GCA_964549865.1 uncultured Anaerolineaceae bacterium | reverse complement strand
TAACCGCCAAGACACACAGCTCGCGGACGTGTGCCCGTAGGGTAGAAACCAATAAGAGCTCTGCGACTCTACGGTGAAAATCTGTCAGGTAGCAACTCAGTTATTTAATTCAGCAGGTCTTTGAGCTTTGCAAATGGGGAATCAGATTGCTCAGGGCGGTGCCCGCAATCTCTCTCATTCAGGTTCTGGCCGCACTCAGGACATAGTCCCTTGCAACCTGGTTTGCAGACGGCGCTGATGGGGATCTCAAGAAGCGCATATTCACGTAACAATATGGCAAGGTCGAGGTGTGCGTCTTCCGGCAGGATCAGGCCTGAATCTGTTTCAGAGCGTTTGTCGAACGCATATAGCTCTGTGAAGGACCAGTCCAGTTCGTAATTGAAATCAGTCAGGCAGCGTACGCATTCGAGCGTGGTCTCTGCGTGGAAATCTGCCTGCACCACGAGGCCTTGTGGTGTTTTGCCGACGTTGATACTGCCTTCGAAATTTCGCAATTCAAGATCATCACCGAGCGTGATCTTTGCGAAAGCAAAGTCGAAGTCGTAATTATTGCCGATCTCTTCATGAATGATGAAACCGACGTTAAGGCGGAAGGGTTTTTTAGGGCTGGGCATGGTAAAGACTTTTTACCGCGAAGCACGCAAAGGGCGCGAAGCTGCTGCTTTTTCTTTGCGATCTTGGCGGTCTTTGGGGTTCAATTCTAGATCTTGCGGTCTACAATATAACGCGCCAGGTTTTCCAGCGCGTCGCGTTCTGCGGACGGTTCAAGCGTGTCCAGGCAGGTCAATGCGCGGTCGATATGCCCTTCGGCTTCGACCATTGCTTTTTTGGTGCAGCTGCTCGCGCGGATCTTCTCGACGAGGCGCGCCATGTTCTCATGATTGGTCCAGCCGCCGTTGGCCAGAGATAATACATCCATATCCTCTGGATTGAGCTCGGAGTAATAAATGGCTGGCAGGGTCACCATTCCGTTTAACAGGTCTGAGCCGAGAGGTTTGCCCACCGCGGCCTGCTCGCCGTTGAAATCCAAAATATCGTCCACGATCTGAAAGGCCATGCCCACCTGATATCCAAAATTGCGCAGGGTCTCGATGGTCTCTTCGTGAGCCGGGCTTAGCATGGACGAGGCGCGCGAGGTCATTTCAAATAACGAGGCCGTCTTCGCATAAATACGTTTGTAGTAGTTGTCGCGGCTGACGAGCCCGCGCGAGGTGAACATCTGGGTTAATTCTCCGTTGACGATGATCGCCAATGTTTCGGAGAACAATTTCATGAGCGCTAGGTGGTCTGTCTCGGCTGCGAGTTTTGCGGCGCGTGCAAAAAGGAAATCGCCCGTGAGCACAGTCGCTGGTGGCGACCAGCGCGCGTTCAAGGTGGGCATGCCGCGGCGAAGCAATGCGCCGTCGATCAGGTCGTCATGCACAAGGGTTGCGGTGTGAAGCATTTCCACTGCGGCGCCGAGGGTCACGACTTTCTCAAGGGGGGCACCCAGCATGTTTCCGACGAGCAGGGCCAGGGTGGGCCGCACGCGTTTCCCTCCTGCGGCCATCAGATGCTCGAGCGCGGCACGCAGGTCCGGATGAGTTTCATCGGCCTGAACTCGCATGCGTTCTTCAACGAGTTTGATTTCTTCCTGTACGGGAGGGAAAAAGGTTACGGCGCTCAAGTCAGTCTCCCCATGAGAAGAGCCGCGCCGCGTTGGCGGTGGTGATTGCGGCGATCTCCGCAGGGCTTTTGGAATGGATTTCTGCTATTTTATCAGCAATGTGCCGAATAAGCGAGGGTTCGTTCCTTTTTTCACGAACTGGTTCCGGGGTCAAAAAGGGCGAATCCGTCTCGATCAGCAGCCTGTCCAAGGGGAGCTGGGCAATGATTTCCCTCTTTTCGTCCGCCTTTTTGTAGGTGACCGGGCCGGTCACACCAAGATAAAAATTCAGCGCCAGCGCTTTTTGAGCGGTCTCGAGATTCCCATTGAAGGAATGAAGCACGCCGGGCTTCTCTGCGAGTGGGTGATCTTGTGTCTTTAGATCCTTGTGCCATTGGGTCAGTATTTCAAGCAGGTCAATAGAGGCTTGTCCGAACCAGGCATCTTTTTCCTCGCGCATGTGAATGATCACTGGCTTATTGACTTCGCGAGCCAGCGCAAGATGCCTTTTCAATATTTCATGTTGGAAGGCGCGCTTGTCATCTTCTTTTACCCAGTAATAATCGATGCCGATCTCGCCAATGGCAACCACTTTCGGATGTCTGGTCAGTTCCTTTACTACCTGAAAATTGGTTTCGGAGAATTCTTCGAGATCTGTTGGATGGAATCCGACAGCCGCATACACGCTGGGGTTTGACTCTGCCAACCGTACCGCCTCTTTGCTGGACCTGTGGTGGAGTCCTGGCACGAGCATACGGACCAACCCTGAATCAAGGGCGCGTTGAATTACTGCGTCGCGGTCAGAGTCGAACTTGTTGTAATCGAGGTGACAGTGGGTGTCTGTGAGCACGTTGAAGCGTTCCAACGTTCGAACGTTTCAACGTTCAAACGCTATTTTATTCCCGCAACCTTCAAACCATCTTCCAGAATCGCTTTGACCTTATCGCCGTGCCGCGTTTCAGTATACACGCGGAGAATAGGTTCGGTCCCTGAAAAGCGGATCAACATCCAGCCACCATCTTCGAGTTTGAATTGGAAGCCATCCACGGTCACGAGTTCTGTAACTTTTAAACCGCCCAGTGTTTTTGGATTATTGTCCATAATGATCTTTTTGCGCGCTTCAGGATCTCCAGTGAAGGGACTATCCACACGATCGTAGAAATATTCACCGCCCACTTTAGCGAACAAGTCCTTAAGCAATTCGGTCGGTTTCTTACCGGTCTTCACCATGAAGTCGAGCATATACAGGCCCGCAAGGATCCCGTCTCGCTCCGGGACATTCCCGCGAAACGCATAGCCGCCGCTTTCCTCGCCGCCAATCAATGCATTGGTCTCGGTCATCTTGGGGGCCACGAATTTAAATCCCACGCCCGTTTCATGGACCTTCACGCCGTAGATCTCGCCAAGCTTGTTGAGCATGGTGGTCGTGGACAGGGTCTTTACGATATCGCCGCGCTCGCCGCGGACTTCAAGCATATAGTACGCCAGCAGGCCAAACACGCGCAGCTGATTAATGAATTTTCCGTTCTCATCGCCGATGCCACAGCGATCCGCATCTCCATCAGTAATGAGCAATACGTCGGCTTTATTGTCCACGGTGGCTTTCAAGCCCACATCGATATTTGGCTGGATCGGTTCAGGACGTTTCATCTCCGGGAAGGAGGGATTACGCTCGTTATGAATTTCAATGACCTTTGTTTTTCCGCCGGCCAGCAAACGCGGGAACCAGCCTGCGCCGTTGCCCCACATCGTATCCACCATCACAGTTAAGCCTGCATCTTTGATGGGCTGGAGGTCGATCAATTTATCGCGGGTGAGATGTTCGATATAGGGAGTGGCCGCGTCAAATTTGACGATCTCGCCGGCGCCCTCTGCATCTTTATAGGCTTTGCGCTTCACGTCTTTGATGTCGTCGGGAATCCCCGCTTCGATCTGTTTCAATCCATCGGGGTCGATCGCACCGCCGGTCTCGTTGCGCACCTTGAACCCGTTATCGGTGGGGGGGTTGTGTGATGCGGTGATATTGACTGCGCCTGCGGCTTTTTTATCCACGACCGCGTAGGCAATCACGGGAGTGGGCGTGGCGCCATCGGTCAAATAAACTTTCAGACCATTGCCCGCCAGCACTTCTGCGACGGCGGCTGCAAAAAATTCACTGCCAAAGCGCTTGTCGTACCCAACGATGATCCAGGCTCCCTTTTTACCCTTCGATAGCATGTAGGATGCGAATCCCTGGGTTGCGCGGCGCAGGTTATCGAATGTGTAATCTTCAGCAATGACCCCGCGCCAGCCGTCCGTGCCGAATTTGATTTTTTCTGCCATGTATATTCTCCTGAAAAAAGATACCGTGGAGATTATATCATCCGAAAAAAGAACTCCGAGATTTTTTTCTCGGAGTTCTTTTTTATGGCGTTGGTGTTGCTTGCAAGGTGGGCGCAGGTATTGGGTTGAATGTAGGTACGATGGCAGGCTCAACAGGTGGTTCACCGGTGACCAGCAATTGCCAGGCGATTTCCAGATCTCCGGCAGCCACGACTGGGAAGGTGGGCAGGTTGCCCAATGCCAGATCCAAACGGCCAATTACCTGTTCGAGGATTTTATCGTTTGTTTCTGCCTGTAACTGTGCAAACAGGTCTCGTGCCGAGCGAATGTCCTCTTTTGCGGAACCAAAATTGCTCTGTGCGAGATATAACCTGGCGCGCCCGAGCACATCCAGGGCACGTGTCATCATTACTTCATGCTTCAATTCAAGCAAAAGCTGATTATTGTTCTGCTGTAATTTCTCTTCGAGCGCATCCTGCACGATCTTTAATCGGTCGATGGATGCAGTGTGTGTTTCAATGGATCCTTCCAGCGCTTCCACGCGGCTGTTCATTTCACGTACTTGGGACTGCAATGCCGATATTTCAGCCTCGAGCTTGTCAATTTGAGCGGTGTTTTGCTCCACGGGCGCCATGAATTTTTCATTGATGAACGGCAGGCCAAAATATAGCGCGGCGCCAAAAACACTTATCACTGCGAGTATGATGGCCAGCCTTAAGAGCGAACGCAGGAAGTTGGAAAATATCTCTCCCACGCGGGACCAGAAGGAAGCTTTTTCTTCGGGAGGCGCCTGTACAGGGACCGAATCTCCGTCCACCGGGACCATGGCGCGGTTCCTGGAATCGTTCATTGCCGTCTCGTAATAGGACTGGGCACGGCCCAGAAGATTTTTTCCCATGCCTTTTGCCTTCAGGCAATCCTCCACGAAATCGAACGGGCGTTCCGCGATGATATTCGCCGCAAGCGGGCGCGTAATGCCCGGGATTAGGGTCAATTCATCGAGGCTTGCTGTGTTCAGAAAATTCAAGAAATCGCTCATGTGGCCGCCTGATCTGGTTTTTCTGAATTGTATCATTCGATGGAAATAGTTTGCTATAATCCCGTCCATGATTTACCTTGATTATGCAGCCACCACGCCCATGGATACGCGTGTGCTCGACGCGATGATGCCGTATTTCCGTGAGACGTATGGGAATCCATCCTCTGTCCATCGTTACGGGCAAAAGGCCGAGGCCGCGGTGGATGAAGCACGCGAGAAGGTCGCGGCGGTGCTTCACTGCACGCCGCGGGAGGTCATTTTCACTTCGTGCGGCACGGAATCGGATAACCTTGCCCTTCGCGGCGCTGCCATGGCGCGGCGGAAGGCCGTGGGGGGGAAATGGATCCTGACCTCCAAAACCGAACATCACGCGGTCAGCAAAACGGCGGAACAACTCGAAAAAGACCAAGGCTTTCTGCTTGAATGGCTGGATGTGGACCAGCACGGCGCGGTAACGCCGGATGACTTGAGCATCGCGATCTGCGACGATACCGCGCTGGCTTCCGTGATGTATGCAAATAACGAGATCGGTACGATCAATCCGATTGCCGAACTGGCGGCCATCGCAAAAGCAGACAATATCATCTTTCATACGGATGCAGTGCAGGCTGCAGCCTACCTGGATGTGAATATCGAAAGACTTGGTGTGGATCTGCTTTCCCTCGGGGGACATAAATTTTATGGGCCAAAAGGTGTGGGGGCGTTATATGTCCGTAAAGGCACGGGGCTTCTTCCGCATATGACCGGTGGGGGACAGGAGTTCGGCTTTCGTGCGGGAACGCATAATGTGCCCTATATTGTCGGGTTTGCGGAGGCGCTGCACCTTGCCGCGCAGGAACGCGAAGCACGCACAGCGCATGTTAAACCTTTGCGCGATCAGGTCATTGGGCGCGTGCTGGAAGACATTTCAGATTCAAAACTGACCGGTCATCCCGAAGATCGCCTGCCGAACCATGCATCCTTTGTCTTCAAGAATGTGGATGGCAATCTTTTGTTGCAAATGCTCGACGCTGCCGGCTTTGCCTGCTCTTCAGGCTCAGCCTGCAAGACGGGAAACCCTGAGCCAAGCGAGGTAATTACCTCGCTTGGTTACTCTCGAGATTGGGCACTGGGCTCTTTGCGTGTGACATTGGGTATCGATTCCACACCGCAGCATGTGGATGAATTTTTGAAGTTCCTGCCTGGGTTGGTTGAAAAGGCAAGAAGTCTTAATCAGGGATGAACGAGGATCATCTGTCGTCATTGCGAGGAGGGCAAAGCCCGACAAAGCAATCTCCGATATCAAAAGAAAGTGGCCAATTTTATTGGGGATTGCTCACCTGCCGCACTCGCCGTTTGAGGCTCGCGGTGTGACGAAACATCTGTGGTTAATTAAATTTGAAAACCCAAATCATCACCCTTGAATCCCATGACGACCTGGTCTCGGTCCGCGATAAACTTTCGTGGGCGAAGACGCCGCGTGTATTGCTCGTCTGGCCCAAGTACGAAAAAGTGACGTTGCGTGTGCTGGATCTGAAAGTCTTGCAGCGACACGCTGATTCGCTGGGGTCACAATTGGGACTGGTCACTCGGCGAGCGAACGTAAGACGTGATGCAGAGTCACTTGAGATTCCCGTGTTCGACTCGACAGCCTCCGCGCAAAAGGAAGTATGGCCTGCTTCTGCCGTACGGTCAACGCGTATCCCAAAGGCGCCCCGCCGCGACCTGCGAAAAATTCGAGATGAAGTGTATGAGAAAGAAGCTGCGTGGAGAACATCCCTGTCCGGGCGCGCGGCTGCTTTCACAGTGGGGGTGATGGCCGTTTTGACGGTGGCAGGCCTGTTTGTCCCGCGCGCAGTGGTGACTTTATATCCCGAAGCACAAACCCAGTCCGCGATGATTCCCGTTTCTGCCGGCGAATCAGTTGAATCTGTATCCATCACCGGGAGCGTTCCCGCCCGCAGGTTGTCCGTTATCGTGAACGCGGAGCAATCGCTTGCGATCGCAAGCGAAGTTGCGCTGCCGAGCTCCAGGGCAAAAGGGATCGCGCGTTTTACGAATTTGACCCAGAGCGAAGTAAATATTCCGGCCGGAACCGTGATCGCCACGGCATCAGATGTTCCGGTTCGCTATGTTACATTGCATCAAACTTTACTCGATCCGGGCACGGATCAATTTGTGGACATTCCGATTGAAGCCCTGCAACCCGGTGCAAATGGGAATATGCCGGTCAACTCCATTGTTGTTGTGGAAGGGGAGATCGGCCTTTCGATCTCTGTGACCAATTTGAATCTGATCTCAGGCGGCACGGATACGGTTATCACCGGCGCAACGGATGATGACCGCGCCGAACTGCGTGAAGTCGTGATGGATAACCTGCGCCGCGATGCCGAGTCGAAGCTGCGCGCGCAGATCTCGCCGTCCGATATTTTCCTGCCCGATACGTTTGAAGTACTGCAGGTCATCGAAGAGACCTATGATCCACCCGTGGGAGAAGCCGGAAAAACATTGACCTTGAAAATGCAGGCAGAGTCTTCGGCCCGTTATGTTTCAGCTGAAGATCTTAAACAGTTATCACTGTCTACACTGGACCTCTCCATACCGGATGGATTTCAGCCTTCAGCTGCCATTCTCTTCAAGCCGCTGACTGAACCCTCCACCGATACCTCCAGGGTTACTCATTTTGAGTTGGACGTCTCGCGGACGCTGCTGCGTGAAATGGACGAATCGCAGGTATTTGCGGTCGTGCGCGGCCGGGTACCGGCTTCGATAAAAGATGACTTGATGACCACCCTATCCCTACGCCAGCAGCCTGATATTTCTCTCGCGCCCTCGTGGTGGCCGTGGATGCCATTGATCCCGTTCAATATTTCGGTGGAAACGAAATGATTATGGAGTCCAAAAGCTCGCTTCTGGAACTTACACTTAGAGCCCATCCGAAAAGCCTACCACGAAGGCACCAAGGCACGAAAACACATCGTTCATGCCGCGAACAACGGCGGCACGCCGATGCGAGACGGCAAAGTTTTTTCCTTGGAGTCTTTGAGACTTTGTGCCTTGGTGGTAAATTATCTCGAGTTTTCGGATAGGCATCTTAGATGCCGGACTCCAAAAAGAGCCAAATGATATGAGAATCCTTGCAGTTGACCACGGCGAGAAACGGATCGGTCTTGCGTTAAGCGACCTGACTGCGACCATCGCCAGCCCGCTGAGGGTAATCGTGCACGTCTCACGCGTCATTGATGCCGCGCAGGTGGCAGATATCGTCTCACAAAATGATGTTCGCTTGATCGTGATCGGTCAATCATTTGACGAGGAAGGCAATCCCAACCTCGCCGGCCGCCGCGCCGCGCGCTTTGCTGAAGAATTAAAGAATCAAACGAACATTCCCATTGAAATGTGGGATGAATCCTTCAGCACACAGATCGCCCGCGCCGCGCGCATCGAATTGGGCGTCTCGCGAAAGAAACGCGCGGGTCATCAGGATGCATTTGCGGCGGTCGTCATCCTGCAATCCTATTTGGAATCCAGGCACCAATCGTAAATCTGAAATCGGAAATCAAAAACCCAAATGCGTCGCTTTCACATCATTCTCATCGTTCTTGCAATTCTGCTTGTTGTTTATTTCGCGCTCGGTTATATCCCGGCGCGCGCTTCGTTGTTGTATGGCCCTCCCGCGCGTGGCTTGTCCATCGCGGAGCGTATTGAATATTCCACACGATTGCTTTCTTATGGCGACCTGCTTGCCATGCCCTTGATCCCCAATGGGATCGAACAACGATTTCAAATCGAACAGGGCGAAGCTGTATTATCGATTGTGACGCGGCTCGAGGAGTCAAACCTTATCTCCAGCGCGCAGATGTTGTACGATTACCTCGTTTATACGGGCCTCGACCTCACGCTTCAAGCCGGCGATTACACCCTCAGCCCCGGGCTTTCGATCATCGACATTGCGCAGGAATTGCAGGATGCCACGCCTGAAGACGTGACCTTTGCGATCCTGCCTGGCTGGCGGATGGAGGAGATCGCCGTTTCGCTCCCGACCTCGGGGCTGGGTATTTCGCCCGAGGAATTTCTTCGCGCCGCGCAGACTCCTGCCCCTGCCATCCTTGAATTTGTCCCGTTCTCCTCCTCGATGGAGGGATTCTTCCTGCCGGATATCTATATTCTTCCGCGTATAACGACGGCAGATGGATTGCTTGAACTGATCGCGCGGAATTTCGCCCTGCACATCACAGACGACCTGCGCGCAGGTTTTGCCGCACAGGGACTCGATGTCTATCAGGCCGTGACCCTTGCCTCACTTGTGGAACGCGAATCG
>CAZJYB010000166.1:0-9358 GCA_964549865.1 uncultured Anaerolineaceae bacterium | reverse complement strand
GCAGCCGGGGTTGGCTTATTTGCCATCATGTGCCTTTTGCAGATCTGCAACAATGATCTTTTGCATCTTTAGCATGGCCTGCACGACCTTTTGTGATTTCTCAGGGTCAGGATCGCCCATCAACTCGCCCAATTGTTTGGGGATGATCTGCCACCATAACCCAAATTTGTCCTTACACCAGCCGCACATGCTTTCTTCTCCGCCATCTGCTATGAGCTTGTTCCAATATTCGTCGACTTCCTTTTGATTTTCACAGTTGACGAAGAACGAGATGGATTCATTGAATTTGAAGCGCGGACCGGCATTCAATCCCATGAATTCCTGGCCATCCAATTCAAACGTTACAGAAAATACCGGGCCATCCGGGCCGGCGCGCTGGACGCTTCCGACCTTCGAGTTCTTGAACACAGAGACGTAGAAATTCATCGCTTCCTCAGCCTGGGTGTCGAACCATAAAAATGGGGTGATCTTTTTCATTTTATTTCTCCTTTTATATATGAATGTACCAAATTTATGATTTCGTCTGTACCTTGATGCCAAGCCATGCGACGATCATGACCCATGCACAATACACGATGATCAGCAACCGGTTGGTCCATCCAACCAGGGCGATGACCCCATCCGGCAGCGTGGTGGGCGGTTCGGCCGTCATCTCTGCGCCGGACTGCATGAAGGTGGAGATCAAGATGCCGAAGGTGGTACCCATAACCAGGACACTGATCCATGTCAGGTGAGCAGACCAGAGAAGTGTGCGTTTCGAATCGGACCATGGCTGAATACGTCCGAGATGCGTACTGATCAACAGGGCAGCGACAGGCAGGCCCCCAATGCCGATGAACGCGGACAGACCGTGCAGGCTGTGATTGATGTCGAATACAGAAGCCATGGCCTCCCCGACACCTGCAGCGATCAGAAAACCCAAACCCACTTTGCTAATCTGTGATCGCAGCGCGTAGGCCAGCGCCCAGGAACTGACCGCCCATGCCATGAACATCGCTGACAATACCGATCCGTAGTCGCCGTTTGCATATTCACTCACCATGCGCCATGACGGATCGAATTCAGGGCTGAGTATATGTAGGCCTGCAAGGAATAGAAGGGCTGCTACCGATGCGACGATTGCAATATAGTATGCTGGTCTTGAAGTAGTCATTGCTTCTCCTTATTTGATCACGCGGAACCCAAGATGGGTGACATGTGGCGTTTGCACGTTGCTTATGCACTCGAAGTTGATCGGACCCATGCCGAGACGATCGAACAGGCTGACCCCGCCACCGATCAAGATTGGCGCAACATCCACATGGATTTCATCGACCAGGCCCAACTTGAGGGCCTGCTGCAGGATGCTTGGCGTGCAGATCACCACATCCTTGTCTCCCGCAGCTTCCTTTGCCTGTCGGATCGCACTTTCCACGCCATCAGTGACAAAGATAAATGGCGAACCTTCTTTAACCCATTCCTGCGGAACATTGTGAGTCACAATGAAAGCAGGTGACCCAGGCGGATTTCCGCCCCAGGCATGTGCGATATCAAAAGTTCTGCGTCCCCACACGCCGGCACCATAGCTACTGATTGCTTCCTTGAGGATCTCGGCACTTTGCTTCGAGACCTTGAGAGGCGGCACTCCTTCTGACATAAGAACTTCCGTATCGCCGCTGAAATACCAGGTGAAGAGGCCGTCACCACCATCGCCGAGGCCGTTTTCGGGTCCGTCGTTTGGGCCGGCCACAAATCCATCCAGCGACATGGTCATATTGAAAGTAACTTTTCCCATGATTGATCCTTCCTACTTACTTCATCTTCACCAAAATCTCATCGAGACGTTCATACCCCTCATTGACACCCTGTTCCATTCCAGCTTGGATCATGCCATCCCGGTCAGAGACAGATTGAAAGAGAGATTGAATCGTGACTTTTGTCCTGTCACCAGACAATTTCTCGAGTCTCATGGTGTCGAGTGTGACGTGTCCTGCTTCGGGGAGTCCTTCAAACTCGAGGGTTTGGATCATCAACTCTTCTGTCATGGTATGGAACACACCATGAAAACCAAATTCATTTCCATCTTTATCCTTGTGAATATAGCGATACCTGCCGCCGTTGACGGGTTCAAATGTTTCAAGCGTCATTTCGTATCCGTGCGGTCCGAGCCACTGCACATAAAGTTTGGGATCCGTGTGCGCCTTGAAGACAAGTTCGCGAGGTGCATCAAACTCCCGTGTGATGAAGAGATCCTGCTTACCAGGCTCGGCTGTAATTTTTGTCTGATTCTTTTTTGTGGACATGATATTTCTCCTTTTGAATTTCTTTCAAAACTTAGACTCGACTCAATCAGCATATGCGACTAATCTTTGGAACTATCTTTTATAGGCATATATCATTTCTCCTTTTTTTTCATTTCCTGTAAAACTTCATCGAGACGGTCAAACCGCTCGTTCCAGATACGTTCGAACGGTGCGACCCAGTCATAAATGGGCCTGAGACGCTCCGCATTGCCCCGATACATTCTCTGGCGGCCGACCCGCCTCTCGCTCACCAGCCCAACCTGCTTCAACACCCCGAGGTGTTTCGACACCATCGGCTGCGCCCACCCAAGCTTTTTAACGATCTCGTTGACCGATAATTCCTTTACGCCCATTACTTCAAGTACCTGTCGTCTTTTGGGCTCTGCCACGGCGTTGAAGGGATCATGGGTGGTTGGGGTGCGTGCCATGACCACATTATATTCCCATATGGGAATATGTCAAGACCTATTTTAGAATGAGTGTTCTAATTTGTCAAGAGGGAAAATTAGGGATTATTTGAATCCGGTGTAAGGGCGACCGGTCTTGGTCAGTCGGAAAGCCTTATCAAATATGCGGGTCGCCCCTACTTCCGCCCAACGCATCATCACACTAATAAATCCTGCCAGCGCGTCGGCGCCAGATGTTGCCCCGACGGCAAGGATTTTATTAATTGAGTCTTTAATCGTTATGGACTGTGCAGAGATCAATGCATCAAAAAAATCATGCCACAAGATCCCGGCTTCGCCCTTCACTGTGGACATTAGCCATGCTGCAGAAAGTGACGTAGTCAGTGGTGCAGCGGTGTTGGCTATTGCTTCAGCAAGAACACTTGCGATCTCCGGTGGATGAATGATCCACGCGGCGTAGATTGCGCCAAGGATAAAGTCATCGCCTGCGGGGGTGAGGCCGTTTCCCAGACCAGCGAGTTTCTGCGTAGCGATGAGAGAGGAGTGCAGATCGGCGTTTGTGAGAGCTATGGAGAGGGCAGAGAGTAGAGAATTAGGAATTGAGGACTGATGGTTGCTAAAGGGTAAAGTTGCCAGTTGACCAAGGATATTTTCTCGCTTGGCATACAGCGTTTCCCAATCGGGACGTGGGCACCAAAGTTTCGCGCTGGTTGTCCTGATGATCAAATCCCCGAGATGGAGTTGATCCGCGCGAATGGAAATTGGAGACTCAGTATTCAGATATTCGGAAAATAAAACATTATCGTTAACGACGAGGTTAAACGGCCCGTTTCCGATTTGAGGAGTGACGATCGATAAAACCTCCCTGCGTTCGTTGATCAAATTACAGACCTGGTCAAAGACATGCAAAATGCGTGGATCGCGTGAATTTGCCAGCCAATCGTTTACATCCGGGGCATAGGAAAGGGCCTTAATGGACCGCATTGTATTCCTGCGCGATTCGATCAATGAATTCTTCCAGAGATGCAGGCTCCCATTTCAAGAGCCATCTTAGGGTGTCTAAATTTCCTGCCAATCCCCACTGATCGTAATACTCAAACATTTTGACGAGATTCTCAATTGCGTATTCATTCATTCCCCTTGCTCTCGATGCCCAATCGCCAATGTCTTCCCTGTCGGCGCGGACTCCGCGTTTTAAAACTTTGCTGAATATTTCAGCGACCTCGGCATATGATGTCGGAGATGTCCCCACAAGTTCATAGATCGCGTTTTTATGACCTGGCCCGCTCAACACGATTTTTGCGGCCTCGGCAACGTCTTCAAGGTCTACGAAACTGAATTTGGAATGTAAAGAATATGGGACGCGTAACACGCCATCTTCAATGATGCTTGTCCAGTTTGCCGATAAGTTTTGCATATACGGCGCGGGTTGCAGGATGGTGCAGGGCAACCCTGACTCGAATAACATCTCTTCCACACGAAGTTTATCCCAATGATGCGGCATCTTCTCGATCTGCGGATGCAAGACGGAGTGATAGACAAAATGCTCCACGCCATTTGCTCGTGCTTGATCAATCACTAATTTACCGATCCCCACTTCATCGGGATCCATGTTCGGACAGATATGATAAATCGCACGTATATCCTGCATTGCCTTTTGCAACGCATTTTCATCGCGCATATCGCCCACAACAACTTTTTCCGCACCCGAAGCCTTCGCAACTGAAACATGTTCTTCGCGATGGACGAACGCGCAAACGCTCTCCACTTTCGAGAGTGTCCTGATCAGAGTCCTGCCTGTTTTGCCGCCAGCGCCCGTGAGAAAAATCATGGATTTCCCTGCTTTACCTGAACTGACACAACGTATAATCTTCTCATTATTATCCCACGAACGGAGATAAGACATGTTTTCGATCGAAAAATGCCCGGTCCCAGCCAATACGATGCTCGACAAATATTCAGTCAATGGCTCCTATGTTGACTGTTACCTGACCGAGATTTTAGGGCGGGTATCTTTCCCTGAATTTATCTTTGCTTTTTATACAACACCGCTCTTTAAAATAGAGAGATTGATTCTAAAGTTGACAGTCTTAAAACCTTCAACAGATATTGGAGCGAGACAATTAGCTGATGGAGTCAGTGAAAAATTTGCTGCCTGGAGCGTAGAAAGTCGAAGTGAAAACGAAATATTGATGTGTGATTTCCTGGGGCGTACTCGCTCCTGGTTCATGGTGGCCCCGGTTGACGGGACTCGAACGCAGTTGTATTTTGGATCAGCAATTTCTTCTCGTGAGGACTCGAAAACAGGAAAACTATCGCTTGGGTTGGGGTTTCGAGCGTTATTAGGATTTCATAAAGCCTACTCTGTGTTGCTCCTGTATTCTGCAAAATCCCGGATTAAGGGGTAACATTCGAGAGATGAGAACTGAGTGATTCGATTGATGCGTACATTTAAAGGAGTTTCTTTATGACCGAGAATTTTCTTGAAAAGTTATTTGAGCACGACAACTGGGCGAACCTCCGTATTATCGAGGCTTGCTCGGCCCTTAGTGACGAGCAGCTCGACGTTGAGCCCCAATCCGTGACGAAGGGGAGCATTCGCGGCACCCTGGCGCATCTCGTGGCTGCCCAGCATGGTTATCTGTCACTCCTTACCTTGCCAGTTGATGCCAGGCACCGTATCTCCCCGTCCTTCGCCGAGTTGCAGGAGTCCGTGAGGATCAGCGGGGAAGGGTTGCTTGCACTCGTGAGAGGCAAGTCCGGCAACGACCTGAATACCCGGCTTCAAACGACGGATGGATACTTCGTGGAGCCCTGGGTTGTCATGGTTCAGATCATCAACCATGCGACCGAGCACCGCGAGCAGATATGCAGCATGCTCAGCGCTCTGGGAGTGACGCCTCCAGGCCTTGATGGTTGGGCTTATGGTGAGGCTACGAATGCGCTCATCCTGATATCAAAGTGAACGAGGCCTTATGACTGTTCGATCATTCCAATGCCCATCTTGTGGCGCACCCGTGAAACCACGAGGAAACGCATCTATTATTAGTTGTCCACATTGTCATACATCGGTGATCGTGCCGGAAGAATTGCGGCAGGTTTCCGATGCAGCACAGTGGACGACTCTTGTATCTGATAATTTTGTATCCAATGACAATAATTGGTGGGTTGGAAGCCAGCAGAGCGAATATTTCACGACATTAAATCGGACGATTGGAGACGGACGCTATCGTTGGGAGGTGGAAACGGGCAAACCTAATAGTATTTCACCAATCTGGTTAACGGCTTATGAAGTCTCGGATTTTCACCTGATCGTCAATTGTAAACATATCAAAGGGAGCAAGGCGGGCAGCGGCTGGGGGGTGATCTTCAAAGTCAAGGACAACCAGAACTATTATTCATTTCGCATAACGGACCAGCAGTTCTTCGCGGTTTCGCTGCAAAAAGATGGCCAGTGGCTGAACCTCGTGGAATGGACCAGAACGGATACGATCAAACCGAATGGGGTCAATCAACTGGAAGTCATCGCGCGTGAAACGCACCTTACCTTTACGATCAATGGGCAGGTTGTGCGTGAAGTGGATCACGGCCATTTTCGTCGCGGATTGGTCGGGATGGCAGTTGAGGGATATACAACTGGAGAAAAAGCAGTTTATGATTTTATAGACTTGACCTTGCGCGAACTTCGCAAAGATTCCTAGAACGGAACCTGGCTATTCCTGTGGAGAAATTCTCATGAAAGCAATTGTTTACCATGAATATGGTTCACCCGATCTTCTTAAGCTTGAAGAAGTCCGAAAGCCGACCCCTGCGGATGATCAGCTGCTCATAAAAGTTCATGCGGTTTCCGTTAATAGATCGGACTGGGAGGGATTGGTAGGAAAACCACTCTATGTTCGCATAGGTGGGCTGTTCAAACCCAAAGACGGGATACTCGGGTCAGACATCGCGGGGATCGTTGAAGCAGTTGGTAAAGATGTCAAACAGTATAAGCCCGGGGATGAAGTATTTGGACTCATGTTAAATTATGGTGGTGGCTTTGCAGAATATGCCTGTAAGTCCGAAAAGGCAATGGCTCTGAAACCTGCTGGTATGACGTTCGAGGAAGCCTCGGCTATCCCCCAGGCTGCATTTATCGCCCTGCAGGGGATTCGCGACAAAGGACAGGTGCGGCCGGGGCAAAAAGTTTTGATCAATGGTGCGGGGGGCGGGACAGGCACATTTGCAATTCAGCTTGCCAAATTAGCCCGCGCTGAAGTGACCGGCGTGGACAACACCGAGAAACTGGACTTTATGCGCTCGCTTGGCGCAGACCATGTCATTGATTACACTAAAGAAGATTTCACCAAAAATGGGCAGCAGTATGATCTGATCCTTGATGTGATCGCAAATCGTTCAGTTTTTGCCTTTAAGCGGGCGCTCAAGCCGAATGGAAGTTATTTCATGGCTGGAGGTTCTGTAGCCACGATTTTCCAGATGTTGCTCCTGGGACTATTGATTAGACGAACCACGAGTAGGAATATTAAGCTTCTGGTGGTTCAAACAGAGTCAAAGGATTTAGTTTATATCACCGAGCTCATCGAATCTGGCAAAGTTAAACTTGTCATCGACAAACGTTACTCGTTAAGTGAGACCGCTGAAGCGCTCCGCTATCTTGGAGAGGGGCATGTCAAAGGAAAAATCGTCATTACAGTTCAAAATGACAAGTAAAAACATAGATTGCTCCTTGCGCCGTCCTCGGCGCAAGATTTTCTGAAAAGCGCCGCCGGGACGGCGGCTTGAGCCCTAGGTCATTATGGAGAAAATCATGAAAGCAATTATATGGACAAAATATGGCTCGCCGGATGGTCTTCAACTCCGGGAAATAGAGAAACCAACTCCCAAAGTTAATGAAGTCCTGATTAAGATACATGCGGCGACTGCAGCAACTCCAGATACTGAATTCCGAAGGCTTAATTTACCTTCCCTATATTCGATTCCTTTACGGCTCTATGTTGGTTTAACAAAGCCAGCTCGAATCACAATACTTGGAACAGAGTTTGCTGGAAAAATCGAATCAGTTGGCAAAGATGTAACGAACTATAAACCGGGCGATCAGATTTATGGATATACAGGTCTTAAAATGGGAACCTATGCCGAATATTTATGCCTGACTGACAGCTCTTCAATCTTCGCCGGTGTGTTTGCCAAAAAACCCGTGAATATGAGCTATGAGGAGGCTGCCGCCGTTCCCTTCGGTGGCCTCGAAGCGCTGCACTCTCTTGGAGTGGCAAACATCCAACGTGAGCAAAAGATTTTGATCGTGGGTGCAGGTGGCAGCATTGGTACCTGGACAGTACAGCTTGCCAAACACTACGGGGCTGAAGTGACCGGTGTGGACCATACGGAGAAATTGGACATGCTGCGCTCGATCGGGGCAGATCACGTCATTGATTACACCAAAGAAGATTACACCAAAAATGGCAGGACGTATGACGTTATATTGGATACGTTCGCCAAGAGCCCGTTTCGAGGCAGTTTGCTATCGCTCACCGAGAATGGTATGTATGTGAACGCCAACCCAAGCCTGGTCGACAGGATCTGGATGGGGTCGGTTTTGAAGAACAGCAATAAGAAAGTGATTACCTGGACAGGTGGTTATACAGTCGATAAACTACTTGCCCTCAAAGAGTTGATCGAGGCGGGAAAGATAAAAGCGGTCATCGATCGACGCTATCCTCTGGAACAGATCGTCGAAGCGCATCGCTATGTGGATGCAGGACATAAAAAGGGAAATGTAGTCATTACAGTGGGGCATGATCACAAAACCTAAAAAGCTTCTGCCTGTTTAGCTGCTTGCGTAACAGTTCTTTCACAATCTCTTTCCCGTAATATAAAATAGCAAGAAAAGTCAAGAGACGGATTTATTTGTGTTGTATAGTTGGGGACATGAGGCAGATGCTCTTTCAAACCCATGAGAAATATGAGGAGGCGATCCTCTCGACGCTTATCCATATTCAAACGCACCTTGAAAGCGACCTTAACCTGGATGTGCTGGCGGAACGCGCCGGGTTTTCGGCGTATCACTATCATCGCATCTTTCGCGAGATCATCGGCGAACCCGTCAAGGAATATGTCCGCCGCCTGCGGATCGAGCGAGCCGCATATCGCTTGAAGATGAGTGAAGAAACCATTTTGCATATTGCCCTGGATGCAGGCTTCAAAACGCACGAATCGTTCACGCGCGCATTTACGAGACAATTTCGCATAACGCCGAGCGTATTCCGTCATAATTATTTGCGTGCCTCACGAGAACGAAAGAAACAGGCCCAGCCAAAATACATTGCAGACTATCACGTGAAAGCGGAACCAGCTTCCAGGCAGGTCCGCCTGGAGCATGTGCGCCCGATCATCGTTGCATTTGTGCGTCATGTTGGGCCCTATGACAAACTGCTGGATAAAGACTCGCCCATGTCCCTGCTTTGGGATGAGTTGTTCGAATGGGGCAATGCAAACAAACTGATCAATGCCGATTCGTTATTGATCGGGATCCCGCAGGACGATCCTTCGATCACGCCGCCCGAAAAACAGCGGTTTGACGTATGTGTGCAGATCCCTGAATTTCGCAACCCATCAGGTCATATCGGATGCCAGACGATTTCAGCGGGAATATTTGGCGTGAGCAGACAT
>CAZJYB010000165.1:0-9456 GCA_964549865.1 uncultured Anaerolineaceae bacterium | reverse complement strand
AACTGATCCGCGAGCGCGCGGAAGACCTCGCCAAAACGATCGCTGCAGAGGCGGGCAAGGCCCTTAAGTTTGCGCGCGCAGAGGTGGATCGCGCTGCCAGCACCTTTACCATTGCTGCCGAGGAAGCCAAGCGCTTGCATGGGGAAACCATACCGTTGGATGCGGTTCCTGCAGGTGAAGGCTATTTCGGTTTCTGGACTCGCCGGCCCGTGGGCGTGATCGCGGCGATCAGCCCGTTCAATTTTCCCCTCAACCTGGTCTCGCACAAAGTGGCGCCTGCTCTGGCTGCGGGCAACACGCTCGTTCTCAAGCCCGCCACGACGACTCCACTTACGGCTGTAAAGCTGTGTCAGATCCTGCAGGATGCCGGCTTGCCGGCTGGCGCGCTCAATCTTGTCGTTGGCCCGGGTGGGACCGTGGGTGAATGGCTCATCACCGATGAACGCGTCGATAAGATTACTTTCACCGGCTCGCCTGAGATCGGCCGTCACATTCTTGCAGTGGCTGGGATCAAAAAGGTGACGCTTGAGCTTGGGAATGCCTCGCCAGTGATCATCGCGCCGGATGCGGACCTGGATTTCGTGGCCAAGCGTTGTGCGGTGGGTGCCTTCTATAATTCCGGACAGGTCTGTATTTCAGTCCAGCGCATCTATAGCCAGAAGCAGGTCTATGATGCGTTCTCTGAAAAATTTGTGAAAGCCACTGAAGCCATGGTGGTGGGCGACCCGCTCGATGAGCGTGTGGATGTCGGCCCGATGATCGATTCGAAGGAAGTGGACCGCATTGAAAGCTGGATTAAGGAAGCGCAAGGGTCCGGCGCGAAGGTGCTGACAGGCGCAAGACGGGAAGGAACGGTCTTTTATCCCACCATATTGACGCATGTGGAAGCTGATATGAAGGTGATCGCTGAAGAAGCTTTCGGGCCCGTCGCCTCCGTGATCTCCAGCGATGATTTTGAGACCGCGTTGAAGCAGGCCAATGATTCGAAATTTGGTTTGCAGGTTGGCGTGTTTACAAAAGATATCGACCGCGTGTTGAAGGCGGTCAGGCGATTGAACTTTGGCGGTGTCATTATCAATGACACACCAAATTTCCGAGCCGATCACATGCCCTATGGAGGAAATCGCCAAAGTGGACTCGGCCGCGAAGGCGTGAGGTTCGCGATGGAAGATATGACCAATATTCAGATGGTCGCTATTCGCTTGTCTTGATCGGTTCTGTATTAACGGTGGTTTCCCTGGTTATGTTGTATGTTTTGCGGAACAATTGTGAAAGTGTCTGCCATTTTTGGCGCAGTGAGGTTCCATAGACGACGCCCAGAATGGCCGTGGCAAGTTTGTAATGCCCGTTCTCGCGCAGGATCGTGGCAATATCCCATTTGAAAGGCGGGTTGCCAACCGCATAGCTGAAAGGACGTGTGAATTGCATCAAGCCTTCCTGTCCGTGGGTTCGCCCGAAGCCTGATTCTTTTACACCGCCGAATGGAAGCATGGGCACGCCAAATTGCGCGATGCTGTCGTTGATGATCACAGAAGACGCCTCCACCTGGTCGGCCACTTCCTTGGCATGTTTCACGTCTCGACCCCAGACGGAAGCACCAAGTCCGTAGGCACTGTCGTTGGCTAATTGAATGGCCTCGGTTTCATCCTTGACCTTCATGATGGGCATGATCGGGCCAAAAGTTTCCTCCTTCATCAGTAGCATCGAATGGTTCACGTTTTCGATCACGATCGGTTCGAAGAACATGCCATCCTTTTTGATCTCTGTGAGCAGGCGGGCTCCTTTTGCCAGGGCATCATCAAGATGACGTTCGATGGTCTTTACCTGGCGCGGGTCGGTAACCGGCCCCATGGAATAGGGACTGTCCAGCTCGCTCGTGTAGCCGGTCTTGAATTCATTTGTATGTGCTAATGCCAGCTTCACGAATTCGTCGTACTTTGACTCGACCACGTAGACGCGCTCCACGGCCATGCAAGTCTGGCCGGTATTGAAGAATGCACCCCATGTACCCCAGCGAGCGGCGGCATCGAGATCGGCATCTTCAAGGACGATCATGGCGTCCTTGCCGCCCAACTCGAGTGCAACGGGTATGAGGTTTTCGGCGGCTGCCTGCATGATCTTCTTTCCTGTGGGAGTCGAACCGGTCATGAAGATGTAATCGGGTTTTGCCTGGATAAGCGCTGCGCCCACCTGGCCGTTCCCATGTATGACGCGTACAAAAGGAGTCAGTTCAGGAACTTGTTGGATCAACCGTTCGATCATTACGCCGGTAGCGCCCGTCACCTCAGATGGTTTCAGCACAACGGTATTGCCAGCCAGCAGAGCGGCCAGCATCGGCGGAAGTGATAGTGTTAATGGATAGTTCCATGGCGCGATGACCGCCACAACGCCGTATGGACGATGTTCGACGAAACATTGCTTGAGCAGGTATAAACCGGAGGAGACGCGTCTTTTCTTGAGCCACTTTGGGGCATGCGAACAGTATTGTGAGAGCATGTCCACGGTGACAAACAGTTCGATCAGGCCGTCCTGGCGGCTTTTCCCGCAATCCTGGTTGAGGATATCCGTGATCTTGTCGCGTTGGTCGATGAGCAGTCCCTGGAATTTACGGAGGATGCGGATGCGCTCCTTTAACGATTTACCGCTCCACTCGGGAAAGGATCGCCGCATTTCATTAACTGCATTTTGCACAGCCTTGGGCGTCGTCATCTTGACTTCGCCAAATTTGGTCCCTGTGGCCGGATTAATAAAGAGCATTTTTTCGTCTTCCATCATGGACTCCTTGCAAGCAGGTGCTTCTTCAGCGCCCGTGGAATGGAGGTACGTGCTAATTGAAAAGCACATATAATTATAGTGTGTTTTCGGACTTTTCCATTATTTGGATCGACTATAAAACCACAAGAGGAGATCGAACATGAATTACAAGCTTTGGATCGACGGAAAATGGGAGGACACGAAGGGTGGTAGGACCATGGCGATCGAGGACCCAGCGACAGGAAAAAAAATCGCCGATGTCGTCGATGCCAGCCGTGAGGACGTCGACCGCGCCGTACAGGCGGCCAAGCGCGCCTTCTATGATGGCCGCTGGTCGAAGAAAGCGCCCGGCGAACGCTCGAAGATCATCTGGAAACTGGCCGATCTGATCGAAGCAAATGCCGAATCGCTGGCCAAAGTCGAGTCGGAGAATACAGGCAAGCCCTATCAATTCGTCAGCCTTGGTGGCGACATTCCTTTTGCAGTCGATAATTTGCGTTTCTTTGCGGGTGCGGCGCGCGATACACATGGTTCACACGCCGGTGAATTCATGCCCGGTTATACGTCCATTTATCGACGCGAGCCGGTTGGGGTAGTCGGGCAGATCGCGCCGTGGAATTACCCGGTGATGATGGCCGCGTGGAAGATCGGCCCGGCCCTGGCAGCAGGATGCACGATCGTGCTCAAGCCTGCACCCGGCACGCCTCTTACCACGCTCATGCTTGGTGAGCTAATCAAAGAAGCCGGCATACCGGATGGTGTCGTGAATATCATCTCTGGTAGCAATGACACGGGGCAGGCACTCGTTGAACATCCGGATGTGCGTATGATCAGCCTTACGGGATCAACCGGCACCGGCAAGAAGGTCATGAAGACCGCGGCCGATACGCTCAAGCGTGTGCATCTTGAGTTGGGCGGCAAAGCGCCATTCATCGTCTTTGCCGATGCCGACCCGGAAGTGATCGCCGCAAAGGCATCCATTGCGGCGATCATGAACACTGGGCAGGATTGCACGGCCGCGACCAGACTATATGTGGAAAAGAGCAAGCTCAAGATCATGCAGGATGCGGTTGTCGAAGCCATGAAAGGGATCAAGGTTGGTCTGCCATTCGATGATGGCGTCCAGATGGGTCCATTGATTTCCAGCATTCAACGTGAGCGTGTTTCAGGCTTTGTGGATCGCGCCAAGGCAGCGGGAGCCAAAATCCTCACAGGTGGAGGCGTTCCAAAAGGCTTTGAAAAAGGCTATTACTATGAACCGACAGTGATCACGAACGTTAAGCAGGACGCCGAGATCGTACAAAGTGAAGTCTTCGGACCAGTGATCACGGTACAGGAATTTACAGACGAAGCGCAGGCACTGGCGATGGGCAATGATGTCCTCTATGGACTGGCCGCCTCGGTCTTTACGAATGACATCGGACGCGCCATGCGCCTCTCTTCCCAGCTCGAATTTGGTACCGTTTGGATCAACGATCATCTCCCCCTGACCTCTGAAGCGCCCCATGGCGGCTTCAAGCAGTCCGGTTTCGGCAAGGATCTATCCGCTGAGGCGATCGGTGATTACCAGATCACCAAGCATGTCATGATCGCACAATAAAAACGTTGCCCTGTGTCACGTTGCCAAGTGTCATGAATTGAGATCAGACATGCCTCTAATCAAGAAATTTGAGGATATTCTCGGATGGCAGGAAGCGCGTAAGTTGGTCGCTGATATTTATAGACTAACAAGTTCGGGTGCCTCGCAAAAGATTATGGCATGCGCGACCAATTGAAACGCGCGGCTGTATCGGCTATGACGAACATAGCCGAGGGTTTCGATTGTGAACCGCAGGTTGAGTTCGCTCGTTTTTTAGGCATTGCGCGTCGTTCTGCCGTGGAAATTCAGTCCCTGCTTTACGCGGCACTCGATGTGGGCTATATCAATGAGCAGACTTTCAAAACAGAATACCAACAGGCCGAAAAGACGAAGGCCTTGATTGGTGGACTCAAAAAATCACTCAAGAAGCCGGCGTGATACTTGACACTGGAACACATGACACCCTTTCAACCCAGGATAGAATAATGGACCAACTCTACACCGACAACTTCCCACATATGTCGCCCGTCTGGGGGCGTATCTTTAACTTTGTCGCAGAGCGCGCTGAAGGTTCTTATATTTATACGACCGACGGCAAAAAGTTATTGGATTTCACGTGTGGGATTGGCGTGACGAATACCGGTCATTGCCATCCCAAGGTGGTGGAGGCCGTTCGTGAACAAGCCGGCAGCTTCCTTCATGCACAGGCAAATATCGTCATCCATAAGCCAATGCTGCAATTGATTGAAGAACTGCGAAAGATCGTGCCGTCCTCCATTGATGGATTCTTCTTCTCCAACTCCGGCGCGGAAGCCCTGGAAGGCGCGGTCAAACTGGCACGGGCTGCGACCGGTAGACAAAATGTGATCGTGTTCAACGGTTCCTTCCACGGGCGCACTGCCGGAGCGATGGCACTGACGACCTCCAAGACGATCTATCGTGCCGGATTCGGCCCTCTGCCTGCCGGCGTTTTTGTCTCTCCATTCCCTTACGCTTTCAATTTAGGAATGATCGAGGAACAAGCCAGCCAATATGCTTTGGAGCAACTCGAATATCTGCTTGCTTCTCAAACTGCACCAAAGGAGACCGCCGCCATTTTGATCGAATCAGTACTAGGTGAAGGTGGGTATGTAGTCCCTCCTGCATCTTTCATGAAAGGCTTGCGCGAGATTTGCGATAAGCATGGGATCCTGCTCATCTTTGACGAAGTGCAATCGGGCTTTGGCCGTACGGGCAAATGGTTTGCGTTGGAGCACTTTAATGTTGTGCCGGATATCATCACTGCCGCGAAGGGAATCGCCTCAGGCTTGCCGCTTTCCGGTGTATTCAGTCGTCTGGACTTGATGAAGAAGTGGGATGTGGGTTCGCATGGTGGTACATATGGAGGCAACGCGGTGGCATGCGCGGCCGGCGTGGCGACGATCCGCGCGATACGCGACGAAAAAATGCTGGAGAACGCAATAGAACGCGGCGTTCAATTAACCACGGGACTGCGAAAACTCCAGGAGGAATATCCACAAATTGGGGATGTGCGCGGAGTGGGACTGATGATTGGCACGGAATTTGTCATTGATGGCAAGCCTCAGAAGGCCAAGCGACTGGTGAAGGATGTGATTCATGCCGTGGAAGAGGGCGATCTACTGCTGCTTTCCTGCGGGACATACGATAACATCATCCGCTGGATCCCACCGCTCAACGTCACTTCCGGGCAGATCAACGATGGCCTGGACGCTTTTGAAGGCGCGCTGAAGCAAGTTATTCAATAATTTATAAACGCGCGATCATACCAATCATGCCATCAACCATCGACCGCAATAAACTCGCAAATCTCCTTAAAAAGGAAGAACAGCTCTTTCATAAGAACCATCCCAAATCATTTGAGCTGTATCAACGCGCGCGCAAGTCCCTGCATGGCGGCGTGCCCATGTTGTGGATGATCCGTTGGGCAGGCTCGTTCCCTGTCTTTGTCAGGGAAGCCAAAGGTGCGCACTTCAGCGATGTGGACGGCAATTCTTATATTGACTTCTGCCTTGGTGATACCGGCGCGATGACCGGTCACGCGCCTGAGGCCACTGTCCGCGCGATCACCGAGCAAATTCAAAAAGGCATCACGCTCATGTTGCCCTATGAAGACGTGATCTGGGTGGGCGAGGAATTGCAAAGACGT
Source organism: uncultured Anaerolineaceae bacterium (assembly GCA_964549865.1). Classification (GTDB taxonomy): domain Bacteria; phylum Chloroflexota; class Anaerolineae; order Anaerolineales; family Villigracilaceae; genus Villigracilis. The sequence goes on along the minus strand of CAZJYB010000165.1, from coordinate 2,956 downwards.
TTTGGTCTGCCGTACTGGCAGTTCGCGCTGACCGCCACCGATGCGAATCGATTCGCCCTGCGCATGGCGCGTATGCTCACCCAGCGCCCGAAGATCCTGGTCTTCAATTATTGTTACCATGGCTCAGTTGACGAAACCTTCATCACGATGGACGAGGAAGGCACGCCCATGTCGCGCCCCAACAATATGGGGCCCGCGGTAAATCCGCTTCAAACCACCAAGGTGATCGAATTCAACGACATCGCCGCGCTCGAAACCGCGCTCTCCGCGCGTGACGTGGCCGCCGTACTCGCCGAACCAGTCATGACCAATATCGGGATCATTCATCCCGAGCCCGGCTATCATGATGCCTTGCGCGAATTGACCCGCAAGTATGGGACTTATCTCATCATCGATGAGACTCACACTATCTGTACCGGCTCGGGCGGATACACCGGCTCTTTCGGTCTTCAGCCTGATTTCGTCACGATCGGCAAGCCTCTCGCTGGAGGAGTGCCCACCGCGGTCTACGGCTTTACCGAAGAAATTTCCCGTGCGTTTGCCGATAAACTCGCCATCGACGATGCAGATGTCGGTGGCATCGGCGGTACGCTCGCCGGGAATGCCCTGTCGATTGCGGCGATGAAGGCAACACTTCAGAGTGTTTTAACAGAAGAGTTTTATGGAAAAGCAATAAAATTGCAGGAAGATTTTACCGCCGGCGTCGAAGGCGTCATTAAAGAGTTTGATTTGCCATGGATCGTCAAATCGCTGGGGGTTCGTTCTGAATACTGGTTTCGCCCAAGACCGCCTAAAAATGGCGGTGAGGCACATGCGGCCATCGACCCTGAACTCGACCGTTATATGCACCTGTTTGCATTGAATCGTGGCATCTTGATGACGCCTTTCCATAACATGGCATTGATCTCTGCTGATACCACACGCGAGGACGTAGATCATCATACAAGGGTGTTTCGGGAAGCGGTCGTTTCCTTGTTATAAAAGAGCGCCTCGAAGCGCCAATGAACGGCGAGACTTCGAGGCGCTTGCCATGAGCCACCGACGAGAGTCGAACTCGTGACCTAACGATTACGAATCGTTTGCTCTACCAACTGAGCTACGGTGGCTTATTTTTCGTAGTGGCGACTGAAGTCGCTACTACCGTGTTCTTGCTACTTGGCGGCGGGATTATAAAGGATTACGATTAAACCCGCAAGTTTTGGGCGTTACGCAGCGTCTGCATGGATGGATAAATAACCCTATGCTTCGTATTGCAATGCTTTCCTATCATACCTGTCCGCTCGCCACCCTGGGGGGGAAAGACACCGGCGGAATGAATGTATATGTCCGCGACCTGACTTGTGAGCTTGGCCGGCTCGGCATCCACGTGGACGTTTTTACGCGTTCACAGGATGAACATGTGCCCCATATCCTTCACGATCTTGGGTATGGAAATCGTGTGGTGCATATGCCAGCAGGGCCGGAACAACCAGCAGCCAAGCAGCAGATCGCGCAATACATTCCTGAATTTGTGGATGGTATTAAAAAGTTCGCAGAAGAGAAGGGTATTCATTACGATATTATTCACAGCCATTATTGGATGTCCGGGCTGGCAGCAGAACAGTTAAGCGATGCGTGGGGCGGGATCCCCATCGTGCACATGTTCCATACCCTCGGGGAGATGAAGAACCGGGTGGCGCGTTCGGAAGACGAGCGCGCGGGCGTGGATCGACTCGATGGGGAGAGGCAGGTCATCCGTCGCGCGGATCGGATCGTCGTCGCCACTTTGGCCGAGCTGACCCAGCTGCGATTCCTATATCGCGCAGATGATCGCAAAATGGTGACCATTCCACCGGGTGTGGATACGAGTCATTTTTACCCGATCCCATCCGATGAAGCAAAGCAATATATTGGCCTCAAGCCCGAAGATCGTATGATCCTGTTTGTTGGGAGAATTGAACCACTGAAGGGAATAGATACTTTGATCGAGGCGATGTCCTGCCTGGACCTTGAAGGAGTACCTCGTCCCGTCCATCTTGCCATTATCGGCGGCGAACCGAATGCAGACCCTGAAGATATGACCGCTGAAATGACGCGCCTGCAAAAATTGTGCGATGATCTGGCGGTGGGACAGACAGTGGTCTTTCTTGGCAAACGCGATCAGAATACCCTGCCATATTATTATTCTGCCGCTGAAACGCTGGCCATGCCATCGCTTTACGAGTCGTTTGGCATGGTTGCGCTGGAAGCGATGGCATGCGGCACACCGGTGATCGCTTCTGAAGTGGGCGGGCTTGGTTACCTGGTTCAAAATGAAGTTACCGGATATACCGTGCCGGACAGCGACCCCGATGCACTCTGTATAAAAATATCGCGACTCTTGAACGATCCGCATCTTCGCGAGACGATGGGCCGGGCTGCCGCACAATATGCATTGGACTACGCCTGGCCAAACATAACCGCGCAGATCGTGGAACTTTACGACGATCTTTTAGAGAAGAAATTGCAATCTTAATAACTGATGTTACACACCGTCCCGAAGGTTTCCTTGACAAAACCTTGTTTAGCTCGTCAAACCTTCGGGACGTTCTGCGCTAATGAACAAAACTCCCTGAAATATTTCAGGGAGTTTTGTTCATTCCTTCATTTTTACATAAAAAAGAGGGAGTCCGTTGTTTTCCTGGGTCTTCATCTCGAAGCGGTCTTTTAATTTGCTGATCATGCGTGAGAGCTGTTTATGGCCGTATGTACGCGGGTCAAAACCGGGATCGAGCTGATAAAGGGCCGTTCCCATGGCGTCGAGTCGTGCCCAGCCATCCTGTTGCACAGCCATTTCAAAAGCCTGGCTCAGAATGGGCGTGGGGTCCAGTTCCTCTTTTTCCTCCTCTTTTGTCTTCTTGGTTTTATTGGTGTTCGGGCGCCTTGGCTGAATAGCTTTCTTTTCCAAAACAAGGTTCTCTGTATAAACAAAAACATC
>CAZJYB010000164.1:0-9505 GCA_964549865.1 uncultured Anaerolineaceae bacterium | reverse complement strand
GGTGGGGTTTGGCGCCACGGGAAGTTCGAGCGGCCTGGTTCGCATGCACTATGACCTTGAAGTTGAATCTCACCTGGCATGGGCGAGCTTTCAATATTTTCGCAATTGGCGGGAACGGGTGGGCGGCGAATGCGGTTTTACGCGTACAGGGTTTTTACACATTGAGCCGCAGAAACATGCATCCCAATTGCGCGGAAATGTGGAAATGCAGAAGCGTCTCGGCATTCCCACAGAAGTGATCAGCGGTGCCGACGTAAAGCGGCTTGCCCCGTCCTTCCATACCGATGATATCTTCATCGCGGCGTACGAGCCTGAATCCGGGTATGCGGACGCGACCCTTACAGCGAATTCTTTCCTGACAGCCGCGAAAGCAAGAGGCGCAGAATTTATGCAGGATTGCGAAGTGAACGGCTTGCAGATCTCTGCCGGGAAAATAACAGGCGTGAGAACGACGTGCGGTGAATTTTCAGCACCTGTTGTTGTTAATGCCGCAGGTGCCTGGGCTGGATCTGTGAGTGAAATGGCAGGGGTAAAGATCCCGCTGGATACGTGGACCCATGATGTCGTCCACGTGAGGCGCCCGGCCGTTGTGGGCGATCATCCCACCGTCATTGATAGTTCCCTGGGCATGTATTTCCGTCCCGATTCTGGGGGCCTGACCCTGATCGCTTTGGAGGACGACAGCCGTATCGGTGAATCTCCCGATGCTGAACTTGGCTATGTTGCAAAGGATTTTGTCGAGCGTTCCATCGAACGCGTTTGCATGCGCATTCCTGCCATGGAGCAGGGTTCGCTTCATTCGTCTCATGTGGGACGCGATGGACTCACTCCCGATCAACGCGCCATCATCGGGCAGGCCGGTCCGCAGGGCTTCTACCTCGTCACCGGTTTTAGCGGTACCGGCTTTAAGATTTCACCGGCCATTGGGTTGTGCGTCTCTGAATTGATCGTCGATGGAGCCGCGAAAACCATCGATATCACAAGTTTCGACCCAACGCGTTTCGAACGCGGCGAGTATCTCAAAGGCGAGCATGATTACGGTTTTATCTGGCGCAATTCCCTTTCATAGCCCAAATATTTGTAGACTGGACAGGCATGTTAATGGATTCTTATTTCAATAAATCCCGAAAATTTAGTGTTTATAGTTTTCTCTTTATCCTGGGCATTGTGTTAAGCGCGTGCGGCCCGTCAGGTAACACTTTGCTTGGCTCGGCAGGGTTGGATACTGAAACTCCCACCTCGGCGCCTGAGCCAGAGGAAACGACAATTTCTACTGAAACACCCATCGCTCCCGCATCCGGGCACATAATTTTTGTCTCGGATCGCGATGGACAAATGAGCCTGTATATGACCACGCCAGATGGTCTGGATCAGAGACGTCTTACAATTTCTGCTTCAGAGGATATCGACCCTCATATTTCGCCTGATGGGACGCGCGTAGCCTTTGTCTCTAATGTGGATGGCAACATGGATATCTACATTCTTAACCTTGCCACACGCAACATCACGCGCGTCACCGATGCACCGGAAAAAGACACATCCCCTTCATGGTCACCCGATGGCACAAAACTTGCCTTTGAATCATTCCGTGATGGCAACTTCGAGATTTACTTGGTCAATGCAGATGGTTCCGGCACCACCCGCCTCACGAATGACCCGGCCGGGGATAACAGCCCCGTCTGGTCGCCGGTTGCCAACGAGATCGCCTTTGTAAGCAACCGCTTTGGGAACTCAGACATCCTGCTGGTGACTCCCAGCGGTGGCGTTTCCACATTGACGACGAACTTCGCTCCAGACTCCGCTCCGGCCTGGTCGCCCAACGGGAGCATGCTCGCGTTCAAGACATATTCCGGTGAACTCGTCGACCTGTGCCTGATCAACCGCGATGGACTTGGCCAAAAGTGTGTCACCAGCTTCCCATCCGAATATAGTTCGCCGGTATGGTCCCCGGATGGCAGCTGGCTGGCCGCGAATGCAAAGCAAAGCACGGGATATGGGATCAATCTGTTCAACATCGTGGATGGGTCAACGATCCAGCTATATTCGATAGGGATAGAACCGCGTGGTGATCCGATCTGGTCGCCCGATGGAGCGCGGCTGGCTTTTCAGGCCCAATCTGGTGGAGACATGGAATTGTATCTTGCTGTGGTAAGCACAAACGAATTTACACGCCTTACCTCCATTGCTGCCTATGATGGGGAACCCGTTTGGACAAATCAATAAGTTCCAATACTCTGTAGTGAAAGAACCCGCCAGTCACTGGCGGGTTCTTTGGTTTTTTTATCTTTCTATAAAACCTGCTGTTCGTTCATGTATAATACGGGGCATGCTTCCCGAGTCACCATTAGTAACGATTGAGGGTAGATTACGTTACCTGCTCCCATCCGAGATGTATGCCTCCATGTGGGGGAATCCATCTGTGGAAGTGATGGTTCTTATCCATAAATATTTACGTACCTTGCAACGCATTCTACATGATTATACTTCGCGCCAAATATCCATTGGCCCTCTTGTGCCCGGTGATGTGCGTACCAACTGGCAGTATGGGACCATGATGTTCACTGATCTTGCCGGCTTCACAAAACTGATGGAAGCCAATGCCGTCAAAGGACAGGCCGGTGCGGAAAGCCTGCTGGATCAATTAAACAAATATTTCTCCGAGATGATCGAGATCGTCAGCAAATCCGGCGGCGACCTGGTTGAATTCACCGGCGACGCCCTGCTTGTGGTTTTCCCAAAGAATGAAAAGAATGATGATACCTTGCGCGCTGTGCGGGCCGGGCTTCGTATGCAAAGAGCCATGAAGGATTTTGCCGAGATACAAACGCCGTCAGGCGTGGTGAACTTACAAATGCGCATCGGCATTCATGCGGGCCGCTTTCTTACTGCTGATATCGGCACGCCGCGCCGTATGGAACATGTCTTGCTTGGCAAGGACGTCCAGCGTGCCAAACTGGCGGAAAGTCACGGCCAAAATGGCAGTGTGAATCTATCCCAAAAGGCATATGAACGTGTAAAAGACCACCTCCGCTTTGAGAAGGGATTTGAGGATGTTGAGAACAATGCAACTTATATGCTGGTTGTGGATGATCTGAAAGGACAGGAACTTGGCGATTACGAAATCACGCCCATGGGCAGGCGACAGGCCAGTGGAGTATTAATGACAAAGGATAAGCAGGAAGCCTTGCGCGAGATCGTGAGCCTGTTGAATTCCATTGAACCCATGGCGAGCTTCATCCCTGCTCCTGTGCTTTCGCTTCTGGTCGAAAGTGCAGCCAATCGCAAGATCCCGCCGGATTTTCCGGAGCCAACCATCATGTTCGTAAATTTCATTGGCCTGCCCGAACTGGCTGATATTATCCTCCCAGGCGAAGAGACAAAACTGGCGCTGCATTTTTCACGGATCTTTTCTTTGATCAACGCGGCTGTTGAATCCAGGGGTGGAGTGCTGAAGAAGGTGACCTATCATCTCTCCGGCTCGGACATTGTGATCTATTTTGGCGTGCCCACGGCGCATACGAACGACGAGCTGCGAGCCGCCTCTGCAGCGGTCGCCATTCGTGACGTTATCATGAATTACAAGGCGCCCACGATCGGCAACGTCCAACCGGAAATATATTGCCAGATCGGTATTAACACGGGGCCGACATTTGTGGCTGAGGTCGGCGACCCGCGCGGCCGCCGCGAATATAATGTTTTGGGCGATACAGTGAATACCACTGCGCGTCTGATGAGCCGCGCCCAAAAGAACCAGATTATCGTTTCCGACCGGGTAAAACAGGCGATCGAATCAAAGTATGAATGCCTGACCCTGGGGGATGTTTTCTTCAAAGGCAAGAGCGCGCCCATGCCGATTTATGAGTTGGTAAAAAAGAACGAAAAGTGACATTTTCGGGCCAAAATTAATGATGAATGGATCGCCATTTGAGAGACCCACACAAATCGATGCCCAGTCATTAAATCAAAAGGGCCGGCGAATTCGCCGGCCCTTTTGATTTGCTCATCCTTTTATTCGACGGATACTTCTATATTCTCTGAAGGAATTGCAGCCGGGTCCCAATAACCGGGGAATGGTTCAAGTGTCATCTTGGCGCCTGTCTGGCTGGCATATTTATATCTGCCCGTACCGCCATCACTTCCACCAGCGCTTAATATCGCCGGGCTGACGATGGAAAAAGCAGAGTCTGCGATCTTGCCGAGGAATTCGGGGTCTGGGGTGTTGAGATGGACCAACACGGTAAGTTCGTTAACCTTTTCAATACCGTCATATTGGGACTTGGCCTTGCCATCTTCAGTGGTTTCCCCTTTAAAGCCGCCAAAAGCACTTGCCCAGGCGGAAAATTCACCCGTACCTCGTGTTGAGTTGGCGGGATCAAACCATCGATCAAAATTGGCTACTACGGCATCGGCATCAAGGGATGTTGCATCGTGGAAGGAAACGCCGGGGCGCAGGTTGAAGATATAGTCGAGTCCATCATCAGAGACGGTCCAGGACTCGGCCAGCACGCCAACCACCTCTCCACCTTCCACTTTTACCAGTCCCTCATACAAGTAACCAACTGCCGCGCGGGCATTGTCACCGGTTGTGTTGGCCGGGTCGAGCTGAAAGTCCGCCGCGGGAGCGACGGGAGTGGCCTCACTGGGAGTACCTATATTTTCACTCCCACCACACGCGCCGAGCAAGAGACCGCTGATCAACAATAAACTGAAGTATAACTTTTTGTGTTTCATATTTTCTCCTCGTTTGGTTTTTGTTTTATTCGTCTTTTGGTTTATTTTTCAACCTGGCATCCAGGGAAGACCAGATGCCAGCAGCCAGCGTGCTGCCGGCTTTTCGCTTCAGGTTCACTTTATAAATGGCCTTTTCGCGCTCGCCGATGCGAATCAGCCAGAATTGCTCCGTCAAGGTGTCGAGTGCCGCGCTCAGATCATCGCGCGTCAGGCGTTCTTCCTCAGGCATATCATCCATAACTTCACACAATCGCGGGTAGTTCATCTGCAGTTCGCGCAGCATCAGGCGCATGATCTTTCTAAGGGCAGGGGGCAATTCTGCGAGGTCAAGCGCCGTGATACCGCCCTCCTGCTGTTTATTTTCTATTTCCTTGTTTAACCGATCAAAAACTCCAGACATGGTAACCTCGCTTGATCTCAATACAATTCGGGCATGCTGATCGGCTCCGGCTGCGGTTCACATTCTCCGCACCAGATGACATTGGCCACCGCGAGACCTTTGGGCGTGTTGTTCGCACCCACGAACATGGTGATGAACGTGGACATGGTCGCAGCATGGTCCTTGCATACAAAGCGCCCGCAAAAAGCACAGGAAGCGCGGGATGATTCCTCACAATGCCAGCATTTCATTGTTTGCTCCTATTTCACTGCAAGAACAGCCTGGGCAACCCCGCGCAACGCCCTGGACCAATCATGGTCGGGATGGCGCAGGGAGAAGAGATCGCTGCTGGCATTATCAGCCAGATCAAAGCTAAGCGGTAAAACACCCGCGACCGGGGCGTTAAATTTTTCTTCAATCTCCTTCTTCAGTTGTGCAAAATCATATTTTGGCAGGGCTTTATTTACCATGAGCAATAAAGCCGGCACATCCAAACTTCTGGCGATATCCACCGTGACCGAGGTCCCTTGCAGGTCTTGATTATCAGGACGAAGAATAATGATCAAAATATCGGAGGTTGCAATTGAAAGCAGGGTTTCTTCATTCAGGCCCGGGTGTGTGTCGATGAACAGGTAGTCCAGATCAAATTCCTTGATGGTGGTTTGTAACCCTTCGTTTAAACGATTGAAATCGATCCCTTCCTTCAAGATCTGGCTGATCTCACGTCCGCTGATGCTGGATGGGAAAAGCCACAGATTCTGCCCGGCCAGTTTGGCGCGCCCCTCTGCCCCGCCCGCGTTCTCGCCAATTGGAAAACCGATCTCACGGATGGTTGCCTTCCCATGCAGAAAATCGTTCATGGTCTTGCCCATTTTGGATTCATCCAAGCCGAACAGCACATGGATACCCGGGGATTGAATATCCGTGTCCACCACTCCCACGCGCTTCCCGGCTAACGCAACCTGCGCAGCGAGATTGGCAGTGGTATTTGATTTTCCTGTTCCGCCGCGAAAAGAATGGATCGAAACGATCTTGCCTTTGTTCATTGGGCCTCCAGAGGATGCGTGCCGCTTGATTTATTCCTGCGCTCGTTTTTGCCGCAAAGCCTTTGCCTGCTCTTTCAACTGCGCGTAAAACTCGGTACCTGTGATCTCTTCGAATTCCTTTTTCCTGCGCGCCTGGTCGATCTCAAAGGTCAGTTTTTCCAATTGTAACTTTAATCCCTCTTCACGTTCCTTGACCTTTCTCACCATTTGAAAGAAGGCAGAAAGCAATTGGGTAGCCTTATCGTCGTCCGAGCCGGTTTTGCTCAACGCGGGCTGTGTGTGCTCGATGAAGGAATAATCGCCTTCTGCGATCTTTTGTGCCCAGTCTATCGCCCTTTCGATATAAGTGGTGGAGAAGCGCAGGCGGTTCGAGTAGCTGCGAATGATCTCGAGCGAAACGTCGGATCGTTGATCCAGAATTTCTTCAAAAACATCCTGTTTTAGTTCAAGCACCTCTGCATCTTCAAGGGCGATTACGGTCGCAGAGCGCGGCGCGCGGTCCAGGAGTGCCATTTCGCCGATCGTTTCGCCGGGGCCGCATCGGTTGATGATCAATTCCCCGCCCTTTGCATCCTCCGTTACGATCTTTACCCAGCCTTCATGGATCAGGAACAAAGAATCGCCTGCCTCTCCCTTGCGCATTAGAACATCGTCCTTTGCAAGCCTGCGAGTGGATGCCTTTTGTGCGAGAGCGGAAAGCGCGTCGTCCGAAAGGCCGCTAAAGAGAGAAGTCTTCTTTAATAGGTCCGTAATATCGTGACTCATGATTGATCTTCCTGCGTTTTGGATGATTTAATGCGGTCGCCCGTCCTCTGCCAGAGCCCGCCTCCAACCTGACCTGTAGCTGATTCTGCGATGCGCGCTCCGATCGCATCCCAGATCTTGATATCCTGTTCCAGATATACCTGGCGAACAAGCATCATGCAATAAGGACCAATTTGATCGCGCAAGGTCTTTACTTCCTTTTTAATATTCTCGATCAGCACTTCGATCTCTTTGCGTTTATTTTCATTCGGCGTTGAATCGAGCAACTTGCGTTTAATTCCCATTTCGGCCTGCATCAACAGCATTTTGCGTACCCACAGGGCCTTCTGAACTCCAAATTGCCTCTCAACCGGGGCAAGGATCTCCCTGTTCAATTCTTCAATTTTGGTGAGTGCCTTTGTCTCTGATTTCGTTGCACGGTCTGCTTCGGTCAGTTTTTCGCCAACCCATTCCTTTTGGGTGTTCAGCCCTCGTCGAATGGCGTACCAGATCAATCCCACCCCCACGAAACCGAAGATGATCGCGAAGATCAAATACCCGCCGGAGTTGACCATCGTGTTGAACCCCATATGAAAGGAAATCGAAAATACGTATCCAAGTAAAATGAAAAGCCAGCCCTTCCATGAAGAGTCTCCGCGGCGGAATGCAAGCGCAGTACCGATCACGCCGCTTCCGGTGGCGTGGACAAGATTGGTCGAAAAGACTCGGGCGATCGCGACAGTCAGGGCGATTTCCTGATGACCGACGACATATTCGTAATTTTCGATCATGGCAAACCCGATGCCGGCTCCAAAACCGTAAATGGCGCCGTCCACAATATAGTTAAAGTCAGCCCGTGAGACGAGGTAGATCAGGATAAGACTTTTCAGGATCTCTTCTATAATCGGCGCGCCGATGCGTATCACCTGTGTGCGTGTGGCCCAGCCCATCTCTATCACTGTGGTGTTGACCTGTACGGCCAGCAGATAAGCGATGATTCCCCAGATGACCGTAATGATATTTACGGAAAATCTGCCTGTGCGAAATAGATCGAACTTTCGAACGGCAAACAGATATATCAGTGGAACAATAAACGCTATGCTAAGCGCAGTATAGATCAACATGATGAAATCATACCGTATGGGGCGGCACTCTGCAACCTTTAATTGGCGGCTGATACAAAAATTGGAGCGGCGACAGTTACAAACTGTCGCCGCTCCACTATCTTATTGGCCTAGTAGCCGCGGGAACCGGGTTCCTTCGATGGAGACCACTCGGACCACTTGTCTGTCGATGGGTGATTGGTGATCTCATGGACGTCATTACCGCCCTGCCACCAGGTGGAGTAAATGTTGGGATTTCCGTTGCGTGTGGATGTAAAGGATACATCTGTGCCGCCACAATTCCATGTAGGTGCAGAGTCCACGCCGCCAAAATCGGTCAGTTGATATTCGGTGTTTGTCACCAGGTCATAGGTGAATACATCCGTGTTATCGCCAACTGTCACCTGATATGCAATGCGATCACCTTCAGGAGACCATGACGCATTGCCTGCGTCTCCGTTGATCGAGATCTGTTGGAAGGATTGCCCCTGCAAATCCGAGACATACAGGTCCCATGTGCCGCTGGTGTTGATGAAGAAGGCCAGCTGTTTCCCGTTTGGAGACCAGCTTGGGAACAGAACATCCTGTGCAAATGATGTCACCTGATATTCAGTACCTGTGGAGAGATCGATGATGAACACATTCCATGAACCGGTACGGTTGGACTGGAAAGTGACCCAGCTCTCGTCCGGGGACCAGAAGGCGTTGACATCATCGCCGGTATCCGAGGTCAATTGCAATTCTTCACCGCTATCCTTGTTCAGCAGGAAGATATCCCAGTTACCGTTGCGATCACTCTGATAGATGATCGATTGGTTGTCCGGCCCGAACATTGCATTGATATTATTCGATTGTGTGTCCGTCAGCCGCGAACGAGATTTGCCTTCGCTATCCGTCAGATACAATTCAATATTTCCGTCGCGATCGCTCTGGAATACCACTGATTGGTCATCTGCCGAACGGCTGGGACGTGAATCCGTTGAAACGTTATTTGAGAGATTGATGGGTTGAACGCCTTCCAGACCTTCAATGCCATCTATACGGAAGATCTCCAGGTCGCCGGAACGAAATGAGTGGAACATGATCCAGTTTGGACAATCGGGCCCCACCGCAGGCGCGGATTTTACTTCAGTTACAGGGGGAGGAGGAGGCGTAGGATCGGGAGGAGGCGTTGCCGTTGGATTGCCGGGAGGCGTTGCCGTTGGATTCTTTGGAGGCGTCGGTGTGGGGATAATATCCTTCGGAGTACAAACAGGATCCACCTCACCCTGAGCTGCGCGACAATTGGCATGCAAACTGCCATTTACAGGATTGCCTTTGCCATGGTCGCCCTGACCGCAGGGAAGTTCTCCCTTATCCAGGCAAGGATCAGATGGATCTTGCTTGGAACCGCGAACATCGACTCCATCCGGATTCTGGGTGGCCGGATCACCGGTGCCAGCAGTACTACCAGTGCCGCCAGTGCTACCACCGCCGCCACTGTTGCCACTGTTGCCACCCCC
>CAZJYB010000163.1:0-9561 GCA_964549865.1 uncultured Anaerolineaceae bacterium | reverse complement strand
CACGACCGGCGAAGGCGGTGTGATCATCACGGACGACGACAAAGCCGCAGACCTCATGCGCGCGCTCCGCAACCAGGGCCGCGCGCCTGGTGATACGTGGCTGCAACATACTTATCTTGGCTACAACTATCGCATCGACGAGATGTCTGCTGCGATGGGCGTCTCGCAAATGACCCGGCTGGATGACCTGCTCTCGAAACGCGAGCAGGTTGCGGCGTGGTACGAAGCGAGGCTGTCTGAAATTGCAGGCATAGAAGTCCCATTCGTTGAATCGTATACGACGCGCATGTCGTGGTTCGTGTACGTCATCCGCTTCGACAAGAAAATAAACCGCGATGACATGGCAAAGAGACTCGAAGCACGCGGCGTCCCGGTGCGGCCATACTTTTTGCCGATCCATTTGCAACCTTACATGGCCGAACGATTTGGATACAAGGAAGGCGACTTCCCTGTCACCGAAGACCTGGGCCGGCGCGGGCTGGCGATCCCCTTTAGCAGCGTGATGACCGAGGACCAGGTGGATTTTGTTTGCACAACTATTCGCGAGGAAATACAAAAATAAAAATCGAACCGCCAAGAGCGCTACACTTGCACCATCACCCCAGCAGTTCTGGGGTCACTGCGTTCGTCCGCAGGATTGCTTCGCTGATGCCGCGTAGCACGGCGGCACGTGATTTGCTAAGCAAATCATGCGAGACGGCAGGGCAGGTGTAGCGACCTTCGCGTGCTTCGCGGTTAATATTTAATGAATATCGGATACTTTCCCCCACCCAAACGGCGCGGCCTGATTGTTCACGGCGCCATCATCCTGGTACTGGCGATCATCGCCATTATTGGATTCGTGAATCTCTCGCGCGCAGAAGTAGGGCCCGCGTTCCTGATCTCATTGCTGGTGTCGCTGGCTGCCTTCGCGCCGATCCCATTCTTTGCATATCGCGCCTATTCATTGTGGCGCGCGAACTATCACATGGACCGCGACAGCCTTAACATCCATTGGGGGCTGCGCATCGAGGACATCCCTCTCACGGATATCGAATGGGTACGATCTGCAGATGATCTCACGCACCCACTCGCGCTGCCGTCTTTGCGATTACCGGGCGGGCTGTTGGGCGTGCGCCGACATTCCGACCTTGGCGTGGTTGAATTCCTCGCCGCAGACGCAAAAAAACTTTTACTGATCGCAACGGCAAAACGCGTATTTGTCATTTCGCCGGATGACCCGGTTGCGCTGGCACAAACCTTTGCGCGTGCAACTGAATTGGGAAGCACCACGCCCGCCGAGGCAAAATCGATCTATCCGTCCTTTGTTGTCACGCAGGCCTGGGAAAGCGGGCTGGCGCGTTATCTATGGCTGACAGCTCTGTTCCTTAATATTGGCCTGTTCATCTGGGCAAGTATCATTATCCCATCGACACCACGCGTCGCCCTGGGCCCGCAGTTTGCGGGAAGCGAACTCGCAACCGTCCCATCCTCTCAACTGATCATCTTCCCCGTTGCCAGCCTTTTGCTTGCGATCAGTGGATGGATCGCCGGCCTGTATTTTTATCGCTGGGACCGCGAACGCGTACTCGCCTTTATCGTATGGGGATCTGGCACACTGGCCAGCCTGCTCTTTCTGCTGGCCGTTTTGTTCATTATCACGACGCCTATTTAAAAAACATGTCACAATTCCTGATCGGCCTCGCGCTTGCAGTGTTCATCGCCTACATGGCATATCGAGCGCACAGCCTGAGCAAAGGCGGAGCGTACGCGGCAGTATTGGTCGGCACAGTCATCTTCGGCTTGGGTGGATGGAAACATGGGGTCCTGCTTTTGACATTTTTTATTACATCCTCCATGCTCAGTCGTTCGTTTAAAAAATACAAACAAGGTCTCGATGAAAAATATTCAAAGGGAGATGAACGCGACGCGGGCCAGGTCTTTGGGAACGGTGGCATCCCGGCCATGTTCGCCGCGTTGCATTTCCTTTTTCCGTATGAAACGTGGCCCTGGCTCGGGTTCGCCGCGGCGCTGGCGGCGGTCAACGCGGATACTTGGGCAACTGAACTCGGCGCGTTGAATCCAACGCGACCGCGGCTGATCACCAATTTAAGAACGGTTGTGGAAAAAGGCACCTCGGGCGGAGTCTCATTCATTGGCACACTCGCGTCCCTGGCAGGCGCGGCCTTAATTGGCATCCTCGCCGCGTCACTCCACCCGACAACTGCCTCTGTCTCAACTGGCATCATTATTACCCTGGCCGGCTTCGCTGGCGCGCTCTTCGACTCGGTCTTGGGCGCAACGGTACAGGCCGTTTATTTTTGCCCAAAAGATAACAAAGAGACCGAACAACATCCCACACATTCGTGCGGCACGCAAACGACACAGGTCCGCGGCTGGGCCTGGCTGAACAACGACTGGGTCAATGTTGCCTGCGGCGCGTTCGGTGTGATCGTTTATTTGATAATTCAAGGAGCTTATTAACCATGACCCCCACCTCCAAGCCCATCCTCGTCACCGGCGCAAGCGGATTTCTCGCCATACATACGATCATGCAATTGCTGCAACAAGGATACAAAGTCCGCGGTACCCTGCGCAGTCTCACACGTGAATCCGAAGTGCGCGAGACCCTTGCAAAACATGTCCAGGCCAATGACAGACTCGAATTCGTAACTGCAGATCTGTTGCAGGATTCCGGCTGGGACAAAGTCGTGGAAGGCTGCGAATACATACTGCATGTCGCCTCCCCATTCCCCTTGTTCGCGCCGAAAGATGAGAATGAATTGATCGTCCCCGCCGTGCAGGGGACCCAACGCGTGCTGCGCGCCGCGCACGACGCGAATATCAAACGGGTGGTGATCGTCTCCTCTAACGCAGCCGTCTCCACAGGACACAGCGGGGAAAACCGGACCTTTACCGAAGATGACTGGTCGTTGATCGAAAACAACATCGGCGCGTATGCAAAAAGCAAGACGCTCGCCGAGCGCGAAGCGTGGAACTTCATCAACGGCCCGGAGAATAAGAACAAGCTGGAAATGGCCTCGATCAACCCGCCGCTGATCTTTGGCCCCGTCCCGAACAAGGACTTCCCCACCTCGGCAGAAATGATCCGCACGTTCATGAAGGGACAGGTGCCGGGCGTGCCGCGGCTTAAGTTCGGGGTTGTGGACGTACGCGATGTCGCGGCCGCCATCATCCTGGCGATGAATACACCCGAAGCCGCAGGTAATCGCTTTATATCTCCCGCCGCGACTATATGGGGCAGGGAACTTACAGGCATTCTGCACAAGAAGTATGCGAAACGCGGCTATAAGATCCCCACCACGGAGATCCCGAGTTTTCTCGTGCGCATCTTCGCGCTGTTCGATAAAAAGGTCCGCCTGATCACCCGCGAGCTCGATTGGGATTATGAACTTTCCAATGAAAAGATCAAGCGTGTTTTGAAGTGGCAGCCGCGTTCAAAAGAGGAAGCGATCCTCTCGATGGCCGAAAGCCTGATCGAACAGGGATTTATCTAGATGTCATCCTGAGCCGCCGTGCTACGCGGCACGAACGGTGAGCGAAGCGAAGGAGCAGCGAAGGATCTCTTTTACAATTTGTAACAGACTCTTCGGTCGCCTGGTCTCGATACGCTTCGCTACTCGACCAACGGCTCCCTCAGAGTGACATTATTTAGGAGCAACCATGAATTATTTACCGAGCGATTCCCGTTATGCATCCATGCGTTACAACCGTTCCGGCCGCAGCGGGCTGAAACTCCCCGCAGTGTCACTTGGTTTGTGGCACAATTTTGGCGGCGTGGACACCTTTAGCAACAGCCGCGACATGCTCCTGCGAGCATTTGACCTGGGAATCACGCATTTTGACCTCGCCAACAACTACGGTCCGCCGCCCGGTTCCGCCGAGGAGACGTTTGGCCAGATCCTTGCAAAGGACCTCAGGCCATATCGCGATGAATTGATCATTTCATCGAAGGCGGGTTACGGTATGTGGGATGGTCCATATGGGGATTGGGGTTCGCGCAAATACCTGGTCTCCAGCCTCGACCAAAGCCTGAAACGCATGGGCCTGGATTACGTGGACATCTTCTATCACCACCGTCCCGATCCCGAGACACCCCTTGAAGAGACGATGGGCGCGCTGAATTTCATTGTCCGCAGTGGGCGCGCGCTGTACGTCGCGATCTCGAATTACCCTGCCGATCAAACCCGCAAGGCCGCGAAGATCCTGCGGGAACTCGGCACGCCTTGTTTGATCCATCAGCCCGCGTACAACATGTTCCACCGCTGGGTGGAGGATGGATTGCTGGATGCTCTAAAAGACGAAGGTATTGGGTGTATTGCGTTCTCCCCCCTGGCTCAGGGTTTGCTGACGGATAAATATTTAAGCGGCATTCCGCAGGGTTCGCGCGCCTCGAAAGCACATGGCTTCCTCAAGCCGGCGAACATCACGGATGACAAATTGGATAAGGTCAAAAAACTAAATGACATGGCAAAGTCTCGCGGGCAGACCCTCGCGCAAATGGCATTGGCCTGGGTGCTGCGTCATGAAACGATGACGTCCGTTTTGATCGGCGCGAGCACAATTGAACAGATCGATGATGCAGTGGGTACCTTGAAAAAACTTGATTTTTCGTCTGCGGAACTGAAACAGATCGAAAAGGTCTTGAACGGCTGATCTCGATGAGACCCAAAAGGATAATTCTGGTCCGACATGGTGAATCGGAGGGAAATCTGGATAAATCCCATTATGAAGTCACGCCGGATTTTGCCCTGAAATTAACTCCCAAAGGGATCGAGCAGGCCCAACGAGCGGGAAAGGACATAAAGGAACTCACCCAAAACGAAAAAATTCACGTATATTTATCTCCCTTTTTTCGAACGCGTGAAACATTCCAGCAGATTCGCCTGGAAATCGATGAAAACATTGCACAGGCAATTGAGGATCCAAGAATTCGGGAACAGGATTGGGGACATCTAAGAAACCCGGAAGATAACAAGGGAATTGCTCAAGAGCGGGATAATTTCAGCACATTCTATTTCAGGATCCCCGACGGGGAATCGGGTGCGGATGTTTATGATCGTGTCAGTTCCTTTTTGGATACCATGCACAGGGATTTTGAAAAGCAAAATTTTCCTGAAAATGCACTTATCGTCACCCACGGATTAACCATGCGATTATTCTTAATGAGATGGTTCCATTGGAGCGTTGAAGAATTTGAAAACCTGCGCAACCCAAAAAATTGCGAGATCGTTGTCATGGAGAGACAGCCCGACAATCATTACAAGCTCGTCAGTGAATTGGCGAGAAAATAAAACAAGGCCTGCATTGCAGGCCTTGTTTTGCAGATCATCCTCTCCAGATCTTAAAATTCTTCAAACTCGACCCGCCTAAAAATTCACGCACGATCGAATTCGCGGGGATCAGACCCGCGTCCAGGGGCAGGAACCATTCGAGGAAGGCCAGTAGCCTGCGCGCCTCGATGTATTCCGGCACGCGATGTGAGACCAGCCGCAATAACGGCTCAGCCAGCGGCTTCAACGCGGCAAGTTCGTACACCAGGGCAGAATTGAAAAAGACATCCGCATTCTCCTGATACGGAAAGATATAGCTCTTTTCGCCGCGCCGCACGGATTCCCAACGCGCGATGGTCTGCGTGGCAGAGTAGCCGCGCTCGCGCGCATCGCGCACGATGCGGCGGATCAGGCGCGTATCCGTGGTGGAAACGCGGTTGTGACGGTCGAGGTTGATCTGCGTCAGCGCGGAGACATACACCCGAAAGGCCGCGCCCGAAAAACGGTCCGGTATGAGGCGCGGGTTCATCCCATGGATGCCCTCGAGGATCAACGGCTGGCCATCTTTTAGCTGGATCACATCCCCGGCCTCGCTCATGCCGGTCTTGAAATTGTAGCGAGGTAATTGCGTCTCGGCTCCACTGAGGAGACTTTCAATATCGTGTGCGAGTCCTTTTAGATCGATGGCTTCGATGGCTTCGTAATCCGGGTTGCCATCCTTGCCGAAAGGCGTCTTCTCGCGATCCACAAAATAATGATCAAGCTCGAGCGGGAACGGCGAGATGCCGCGGGCCAGCAGTTGTACCGCAAGGCGCCGTGATGAGGTGGTCTTGCCGGAGGAGGAAGGACCGGCGATCAGGATGATGCGCGAATTTTTTTGCGCGATCTGTTGCGCGATGTCGGCAACATTCTGTTCATGAAGCGCCTCTGAAACCAGCACGATCTCATCGGCGCGGCCCGCGGCGATGGCATCATTAAGTGCACCCACATTATCGATGCCCAGCCTCTCCAGCCAGTTCCCATACTGGCGGAAGGTATTGAGCAGTTTGGGATAATCGCCCATTGGCTCGAGCTGGGTAGGCGCGTGCCGCCGTGGGAACTGAATAATGAATCCGTCGTCGAGAAGCTTCAGGCTGAACCAACGCAGGTAACCCGTGGAGGGAACCATGTAGCCATGCAGGTAATCCATGCGGCCCTTAAGGCTGTAAAGGGTCAGATAATCCTTGTTGCGATGGGCAAGTAAACGGACCTTGTCTTCGAAGCCCTGCCCCTTGAAATATTCGATCGCCTCCTGAAGAGGAACCTCTTTACGCTCAAAAACATGATCCTCTTTGATCAATTTTTTCATGTGCGCCTGAAGCGCATCGAGCTTTTCTTGCGTGAGCACGGCGCGATCGGTCACTTCACAATAAAACCCGCCCGATGAAACGGAATGATCGATGTTCAACCTGCCGGTTGGGAAAAGTTCGGCAAAGGCCATTTCAAGCAGGAAGACCAATGAGCGACGATAGATACGCGCGCCGTCGGCGGTATCCATGGTCACCGGCTGGCAGCGCGCCTCGATCTCGATGCGATAAGCCAGCTCGTGGATCTCGTTATTGATGATGGCGGCCACGATCGGCGCGGAAAAATCATCCTGCACCTGTTTAAGAAATTCGCCCACCTGCGTGCCGCGCGGCCCGGAGAGCGTGCGCCCATCAGGGAGATGCAATTGGACTTCGGAACTTGGCTGAACGATATTAATTGACATGCTGACCTTGATACTTTAACGCACCCAGTAACTTCTCAGGTTGATGGGCATACTCTTCCAATGGGATTTCCTTCTTCGTCAACGCAACAAGCGTATTTGTCAGCAGTTCATTGACGGGTGTTGGGATGCCGTTTTCCCGGCCTGCGCGTACGACCGCGCCGTGCAAATACTCGACCTCGCTTTTGCCCCGACCGGAATACAGATCAATATGAAAAGACGGCATTTTACCGCCGCGCCCACTGCCCACCGCGCGCGCCACCAATGGCCTGGAAAGCCAGAGAGGCAATCTCGTAGCCAGTGCCAGTGCCCGCGCCGGCGTGCCCGGCGGGTCGACCACCTGCAGATTTTTTGCCTTCATCACTGCGAGGCACTCGCGCAGCATATCGATTTCAATTTTATACAACCTTTTATTTGCAAATATTTGTGCCGGTGTCATATCCAGGATGGCAGAGGTGGGATTCGCGACGAGATTGGTCAACATCTTCGACCATTTCAGGCCCTGCGCTTCAGGATACAGGCGACACTTAAGATATGCGTCATCCAAAACAGCCGCGAGTTTTACAGAGAGTGGATGCCCGGCCGCAATGCCCACGCCTCGTAATTTTTCCAACACGATATGCCCCGGGCCGCGACGGCTCACCGCAGTGGTCACTGTGCCATAAATGACTTTGTCTTCGCCAAGCACCCTGGCGATCAATCCTTCATTTTCCACGCCATTCGACAAACACAAAATGGGTGGGAGCTTACCAGCGAAGGGTTTCATGCCTTCAAGGGCGGCCGCGATATCGAAGGATTTAAGGGCAAAGAGCGCCACATCAAATGGGCCATGGGCCAAAGCCTCTTCAAGCGACGGCACGATCACAAAAGATCGTGCATCCACCACATATGCATCCCTGCTATTTCGTCTTTCGTCAATGGAAAGATCGAGCTGCAATCCGCACGCGCGCAGTTCAGCTACATTCCGCGGTCTCTCAACAAAAACAACGACATGCCCTGCAAGAACGAGTGAACCGCCAATGTATGATCCTATGGCGCCCGCGCCGAAGACCAAAACGCTTAAACGTTCAAACGTTTTAACGTTGATCGTATTTTGAGATATGGATGATTGCAAGAAGAGGGCCTCTGAAAACAGTTAATTGGCATCCTGCCAGTGCATGTGGTCGTTAAGTCTGTCGATCGCCCAGCTATGCTGGTGTGGATAATACATCAACTGTGCGAAGGCCGTATTGTTGAAGCGGAAACGCGTGCCGGCGTTATTTGCCTGTGGGGCCATCCCAATCACCGCATGCATGAACTGGTTCAACAAGCCACCGTGTGAAACGATCAAATACCGGGCAGGCTCGCGCTTTAATAGGTTGTGCAAGGCCTGCCCCGCGCGCAGGAAGAGCGCCCAATCCCCTTCTCCCACCATGCCAACAGGATCGTACGGCGTGATGAACGTGGGATGCTGAAAATTTTGACGGACCTCATTGGCGGTCAGCCCGGAGAACTCGCCGTTGTCGCGCTCCATCCAGAGCGGATCGAACTCGATCTTCAGTTCCAAAACTTGCGCGATGGTTTCAGCAGTTTCCCGGGTGCGGATGAGCGGACTGGAGATCACAAGATCGAACTTCACTCCTTCATCTTTCCAACGGTCTGCCAGGGCGCGCGCCTGTGCACGGCCTATGTCGGTCAGTGGATAGTCCGACTGCCCCTGCCAGCGGGATTCGGCATTGCCAACCGATTCTCCATGCCGCAACACCGTGATATGAAAAGCCTGCGGGCGAGAGTCATTCATCCCGCTTTTCCTCTTTAAGCAGATATACCGGCCTGTGTTTCACTTCCTGAAAAATATAACCGACGTAAACACCTATAAACCCAAGCAGGGCCATCAACATGCCCCCCACGATCAAGATCACGAACATCAACGAACTCCAGCCAGGCGCCAGCGTGGAAGTTCGGCCGCTGACCCAGAACGAAAGCACATAGACCATCTCGAGTGCGGCAAGGCAGAACAATAATGCACCGAAACTCAAGCCGATATATAAAGGTACGAGCGAGAACGAGAAGATCGCATCCATGGCGAGGCGGATCATCTTGCCAAGCGAATATTTTGACTTGCCGCTGATACGTTCCTGCGGTTGATATGGCAAAATGATCGTCTTGAAGCCGATCCACGAGACCATACCGCGCAGAAAACGATGATATTCGGGCATGGCCTTCAACCCTTCCACGGCCTGGCGTGAGAGCGCGCGAAAATCGGCCGTGCCGGGCAATACCTGCGTACCACTGATCAGGTTTATAAAACGATAGAACAGTCCAGATGTCCATTTTTTGAACGAGGCAGGCTGCGCTTCGTCCATGCGCTGCGTTTGCACAACGTCGTAACCCTGCGCGATCAGTTCGAACATCTGTGGGATCATCTCCGGCGGGTGCTGCCCATCCCCATCCAGGGTAATGACCACGTCGCCGCGTGCTGCGTCCATGCCGGCTGTCAGTGCGGCCTGATGCCCAAAGTTGCGGCTGAGCTGGAGCAGGGTCACGCGCGGATCGCCATCC
>CAZJYB010000162.1:0-9660 GCA_964549865.1 uncultured Anaerolineaceae bacterium | reverse complement strand
GCCGTTTGAGGCTCGCAGGTGAGCGACTGGCGAAGCCGTGCGGACGAACGGTGAATTGAATAGCTTACGGTTGATCGTGCACCTCCTCAAACGAATTTCGCATCATTATTGACCTGCAGCCTGCTCTGGTACGGACGACCCTACACTATGATCATCAGGCGGCCCGGGTTTTCTGGCGGGTACCACAAGGGTATGATATCGCCCCTACGATTTGATTCTCTCGCCCTTTGCATCCCACAACACGGCTTGCGCAACTTCCGCGGCGACCTGCTCCCCGAAACATTCGATCTCAAGCTTTGTACCGGCCTTTGCATGTTCCATCGGCAGATAGGCGTATGCAATCGACTTGTTCACCGAATAGCCAAACCCGCCGGAAGCCACCCAGCCTACGATCTTCTCGCCCGTGCGGATGGGTTCCTTGCCAAGCACGATTGTGCGGTCGTCTGAAAGGGTAATGGTGCAGAGCTTGCGTTTGATCCCGTCCTTCTTTTGTTTCGTCAACACTTCTTTGCCGATGAATTCGGGTTTATCCAATTTCACCGCGAATCCCAAGCCCGCTTCATAAGGCGTGTAATCCGGTGTGATTTCGCCGCTCCAATAACGATAACCTTTTTCCAGGCGCAGCGTGTCTATGGCTTTGTAGCCGCCGGCCACCATGCCTTCAGGTTCACCAGCTTTCCACAAGGTATCCCACAATCGCAGGCCATACTCCATCGGGCAATAAAACTCCCAGCCGAGCTCGCCCACATAGGTCACGCGTGAAGCGATGACCGGTACGTCGCCCACGTTTATTCGACGGGATGTCATATAGGGGAAGCCGTCGTTCGATACGTCATCCATTGTCACTTTTTCGAGGATGGCACGCGCCTTCGGCCCCCACATGCCGAGACAGGCATAATTTGAGCTGACGTCTTCAATGGTCACCGAGCCGCCTTCCGGCATGTTGAGCGACAGCCAGGACATATCGTGCTGGCCGAATGCCGTGCCGGTGATAATGAAGAAGCGATCCACTGCAAGGCGGTTAACCGTGAAGTCGCATTCGATCCCGCCGCGTTTATTCAAGCATTGTGTGTACGTGATGGAGCCAACGGGCTGGTCGATCTCGTTCGCGCACACATGGTTGAGGAATTTCAGCGCTCCTGGCCCGCGCACCTCGAATTTATTGAAGGAAGTTTCATCAAAGAGGCCGGCGTGTTCACGTGTCATTAAATGTTCGTGCCCAATGGCGCGGGACCAGTTGTGGCGCGCCCATCCCTTTGGTTCATGACCATGCGTGGCAAGTTCCTCATAACGCTTAAACCAGTTCGGGCGCTCCCACCCGAATTTTTCACCGAAGTGACAGTCCAGGTCGCGCAAGCGATAATAGGTGGGGGAGACGCGCTGGTTGCGGCGCGACATGCGTTCTTCGCCAGGGAAATGGATATCGTAATATTGGGTATAGGTTTCAAGCGTGCGTGCCGCGGCATAATCGAGGCTGTTGTAGTTTGGGCCAAAGCGGCGGACATCGAGCCGCCACATATCCCACTCGGGGCTGCCGTCCACGATCCACTCGGCCATGATCTTGCCGATGCCGCCCGCGCCCGCAAGGCCGTGTGCGCAGAACGCGCATGCCACCCAAAATCCCTTTACAAAAGTGGGGCCTAACAAATATTCGCCGTCCGGCGTAAAGCCTTCGGGGCCATTCAATAATTTCTTCACTTCGGCTTTTTCCATCACGGGCACGCGTTTGATGGAATTTTCCATTAACGGCGTGAAGCGTTCCCAATCCGGCGGCAGCAATTGGAATTTGAAATCCTTTGGAATGCCGTTCAAGCCAAATGTAGCGGGCTGTCTTTCATAACCGCCCATTACAAATCCGCCCACTTCTTCACGCCAATAGACAAGCAGATCCGGGTCACGTAATGTTGGCGTTGTGCGATCGACCCCTTCGATCGGCATGGTCATCAAATAAAGATGTGCCATCGGGATGACCGGCAGGCTCAGCCCAACCATTTTCCCTACTTCACGCCCCCATAATCCCGAAGCGTTCACCACGATCTCGGTTGTGATCGTGCCCTTGTCCGTGACCACTTCACTGACTCGGCCATCTTTTAAATTGATCTTTTGTACTGTTGTGTTCGTGAAGATGCGCGCGCCGCGATTCTTTGCGCCGATCGCGAGCGCGTTGGTTAATCCTGTTGGGTCGATGATGCCGTCGTTGGGTGTAAATGCCGCGCCGACCACTCCATCCAAAGACATCAGTGGAAATTTATCCCGCGCTTCTGTGGGTGAGATCAGATCCATATCCACGCCGAAGGAACGTGCCATGCCCACCAGTCTTTTGATCTCTTCCATGCGTTCGGGGGAGGAGGCCAGGCGAATGCCTCCCACTTCGCGCCATGATGTATCCTGCCCGGTTTCTTTTTTCAAGTTTCGATACAGGTCTGTGCTGTAATGCATCATGCGGGTTAGGTTGGCATCGGAGCGCATCTGCCCGACCAACCCGGCAGAATGCCAGGTGGAACCGGATGTGAGCTCATGGCGCTCCAGGATGATGACTTCCTTCCAACCCAGTTTTGTAAGATGATATGCGATGCTGCATCCGCCCACGCCTCCCCCAATAATGACAACCTGGGCCTGCGATGGAAAATCGGACATTTATTTAGCTCCCAGAAAAATAAAATATTACAGCTGACCTATGCAGGAATCAATCCCGCCGAAGGTCCCCGAAGGGGGATGGGGATGAAAGGATTGTAATAACAGGTCGTGCTCTTGTCGCAATCCCGCCGAAGGTCCCTCGCGACACTTGCGCCGCACTGCGTTTGTTGCAGTGCAGGTGAGCATCTCGCCGAAGGTCCCCGCAGGGGGTAAGAGGCGTAGAGAAATAGGGATGACATGAATCGCTCAACCCTTATGACACTCCTTTCAAAAAAATCAAGGGTATTGCGCTGGCAATACCCTTCAAATAAGAACCTGCCTATTTGGTCGAATCGATAAACAGGGAAGTATCGCTCGGGCAAAGTTATGGTGGAATTTGGAGGTCATAACGGGTGGATTATAATAAAAAATGCAAAAACTTGCAAATTCAATCAAATTCTTATATAATGCGCCATCGAAACAATCAATTCCCTTCACCCTTTCTGGGAACGAGTTAAGAATGAATAAACCCCTGATTCCCGCACAGAGACGAGACAAGATTCAGGAATATCTGGCAACGCATCAGATCGCGCGCACAGCAGACCTGTGTGACCTGTTGGAAGCGTCTGAGGCAACTGTGCGCCGTGACCTGGAATGGCTTGAAGCAGAGGGGATCCTTGAACGCACGCATGGCGGCGCGATCCTGAATCAGCGCATGATATTTGAGCCTGAATATGTGCAAAGGGCGCAGCGCAATCCCGAAGAAAAGAGCCGCATCGGCGAGCTGGCCGCCTCGCTGATCGAAGATGGGGACATCGTTTTCATCAATAGCGGTTCCACCACAACACAGGTCATTCGCAATATTCATCATCATTCGAAGACATCCGTCTTCTCCAACAATGTCAATGCCTCGCTGGATGTAAGTGAAACCGCCGGCTTTCATTATTATTTGATTGGCGGTGAATTTTCAGCGCGCTCGAATTCCATTACCGGTCGTTTTGCAATTGAAAATCTCAGGCAGGTGTATGCCAACAAGGCAATTATCGGCGTGGATGGTATCAGCATCAAACATGGCTGCACAGTCCCCACCAACGCCGAGGCCGAGATCGTGCGCCAGATGATCGAACGTACAAAAGGGCAGGTCATCATTGTGGCGGACCGCAGCAAATGGGGCGTGGTATCCAACTTCCAGGTGGCCACGATCGATGAGATCGACAAGCTTGTGACAGACCATGGGATCGATTCCTCCGCGATCGAATCTCTCAAGGAACGCCAGATCGAAACACTGGTGGCAGCTTCTCACGATGATTCAACGGCGCCTCACGCGGACCTCAAGCCTGTTTCCAACCATCCGGCTTAATCCTTCCTTCAGGCGACTTGGTCATCCCATAACTTTATCCGAAAGGTTTTTCCTCTACATGAAGGATCAGGCACAGATCGTCATCATCGGCGGCGGCATTTATGGAGTGAACATTGCCTATCATCTTGCGAAATTGGGCCGTAAAGATATCGTCCTGTTGGAGAAGGGCGAGATCGCCAGCGGCGAATCCTCGCACGCGGCCGGCTTGGTGACGCAATTCGCCACATCACAGGCGATGTTGAAGTTCCGCATGTATAGCATCGAACTGTATAGTGAGTTGGGCCTGTTCAACCATGTCGGAGGGGTGAGGGTTGCGTCGAGCAAAGAGCAGCTCAAAGAGTTGGAAAGAAGCGTGAGTCGTGCGAAGGCTTTGGGTCTCGAAGTGGAGGTCATCTCGCCGGAGGAAACGGTGAAGATGATGCCCCAGATCTCCAAAAAGGATCTGTATGGCGGCATTTATCTGCCACGCGATGGGCAGCTGGATCCGTACACGACGACCACGTCGATGGCACGCATCATCAAGGAGATGGGTGTGGAAGTTTGCACACACACGCGCGTAACGGGGATCGAACTGTCAGCGAAAGGGGAGGTTCAGCGAGTGCTCACAGACAAGGGGTCCATAAAGACCGAGCTCGTCGTCAATGCCGCGGGGATGTGGGCGCCGCGCGTCGCCGCGATGGCCGGCCTGCATTTCCCGACCACACCGGTCGATCATCAACACATTGCGTTGAAAGCTGTGCCCGGCCATGAATTTTCCGAAGATACGCCTTGTTTGCGCGACCCCGATAACCTGGTGTATATGCGTCAGGAAGCTGGCGGGCTTGTGATCGGCGGTTATGAACCGAATCCGCTTGCACGCTGGATCGATGGCGTGCCTTGGGAACATGGAAGCGCGTCCCTGCCATCCAACTTTGGTCAATTCGATATGCTGCTCGAAGGTGCGATCCGCAGACTCCCGTTCTTGGATAAGGCCGGCATTATTGCATTGGTCTGTCATCCCGGCGCATATACACCCGACTGCCAACCCTTGCTTGGGCCGATGGCTGGTACACGCGGCATGTGGATCGCGGCCGGCATGTCCCTCAACGGATATGGTGGCGCGGGCGGTATCGGTAAATTGATGGCTGAATGGATCGTGGACGGCGAGGCACCCATGGACGTGTACAGTTATCGCGCCACGCGTTTTGGGAATTATTATTCAGATCCCGCCTATGCCGCGGAGCGCACGCGCGAAAGCGTGAAATATTATTATCGGCTGCGGTTCCCACACGATGAACATGAATGGGCGCGGCCCCATCGCGTAAGCCCTGTGCATGCGCGTTTGTTGGAGCACGGGGCGGTGTTCGGTGAAAAGTTCGGCTGGGAACGCGTCAATTATTTCCAGCCCGGAAATCCCTCGAGGCGCATGGGTGAGGATCAGCGCGCCTGGGGCTGGAGCAAGCCGCCCTTCTTCGAACGCATGGGCATGGAACACAAAGCCACACGCGAGCACGTAACATTATTCGACCTGACCTCTTTCGGAAAGATAGAGGCGAAAGGGAAAGGTGCATTATCCCTTTTGCAGCGCCTTACCGATAGCAATATCGACAAACCGATTGGAAGCGCGGTCTATACCCAATTCCTGAATTCACGCGGCGGCATCGAATCAGACCTGACGGTCACGCGTTTGGACGACGATCATTTCTGGGTCATCACCGGCTCCGGGTTTATTGCGAACGATCTTGCACGCATCCAAATGCATATGGACGAAAAAGACAGGGATGTATCCGTTAGCGATATTACACTGGAATACGCCTGTCTTGCGTTATGGGGACCGAAAGCCCGGGCTGTATTGAAAAAAATTACCAGGGATGATGTTTCAAATGAAGCGCATCCATATCTAATGACGAAACCTGTTACTATCAACGGCGTGAAAGTGTATGCACAACGTGTGAGTTATGCGGGTGAATTGGGCTGGGAGCTTTACGTCCCGAACAATCGCGCCACCATGGCCTGGGATATGCTTCTCGAAGCAGGAAAGGAATTTGGGATCGAAGTCGGCGGTTACAAGGTGCTTGATTCCCTGCGTCTCGAAAAGGGTTTTCGCTATTTCACCACAGACTTGACACCTTCTGAAACGCCATACGAAGCCGGTCTTGGTTTTTGTGTCCATCTCGATAAAGGCGATTTCATCGGGCGCGAGGCGCTGGTCAGACAAAAAGCCGAAGGCGTCAAACGCAAACTTTGTACACTTGTGCTCACCGATGGCGATGACTTCACACAGATCTATGGCGGTGAAGCTGTATATCATGAAGAAAAGGTGCTGACGCGCGTCCGTAGTGGGGGATATGGCTTCACATTGAAGAAGAATATTTTGTATGCATATCTGCCGGTTGAACTCGCCAAAAAGGGCAACTACTTCATGGTTGACCTGATCGAGGGGCGTCGCGAAGCCGAGGTGACTGCCTCTGTATTATTTGACCCGAAAGGCGAGCGAGCGCGTGCTTAATTCTTTAAACACAAAGTACACAACGGGCACGAAGTAAAATGCAAAGTATAAAAAGGTTTTTCCCTTTGCCGTCTCGCATGATTTTCTTGGCAAATCATGCGCCGCCAGGCTTCGCGGCATCAGCGACACTTGCGCCGCACTGCGTTCGTTGCACTCGCCGTTTGAGGCTCGCAGGTGAGCGACTGGCGAAGCCGTGCGGACGAACGGTGTGTACTTCGTGTCCTTCGTGTTTAATTTTTTTATGAAAAAATCAACTTCTCCTGAGTATGTCGGCTTTGGCATGCTGACGCCTGTCTATATCATGGCTTTGGATAAGCTGCCGCGTCACAACACTGGCGCAATTGTCCGTGAGGTGAGCGAATTCGTATATGACGATGCCGCCATCATCGCCTGTTTGTTGCGTCAATGGGATGTGCCTGCTGGAATGATCGGCACGGCTGTCGGAGATGACCTGCTGGGTCGTGAAGTGCAACGCAAATTAAAAGATTGGGGGGTGCAGGGCAAGGTGCACTTTACTAAAAAATATAAAACGCCGCTTGAAGTGAACGTCTCCGATAAAAAAGGGGCGCGTACCTATTTCTGGCAGCGTTCGCCGGAGATCTTAAGCACATTGGATACAGTAGACCTCTCGATGTTAAGGAAGGCGAAATTGCTATATGTGGATTGGTACGATGGCGACCATATTCTGCGTGCGATGGACGAGGCGAATCTTCATCATGTGCCGGTCTTCCTCAATTTTGAGCACGGTCATAAAGACTCGAGGCTGCTTAAGAAATATGCCGGACGTGTAACGATTTGTCAGGCAGTTACCGACGCTGCACAGATCGGCAAGAAACAAGCCATGCTTTCTGTCGCGAAGAAATTGCTCAAGGCCGGCATCAAAACAGCCATTATTACCATGGCGAGCCAGGGGTGCATGGTGGTGCAGGGTGAGGAGATCGTGCGGGTATATGCGCCGAAGGTCAAGGCAGTGGATGGTTCCGGCGCGGGTGCCACCTTTTCAGCCGGTTTCATCTATGGATATCTTAACGGCTGGGATCTCGAGCGATCTGTCCGTTTTGCGATCGCGGCGGCTTCTCTTAAAGTCACGCGTTCCGGGCTTACAATGTTTCCTGTAAAAAGGATCCGGCAGCTTGCCAATAGGCTTCGCATCGAGCGAATGGTTTATCATCGTGACCAGTTTTACACGCTCAAGAAATTATTATCTTTGCCAAAAAACAATCCCCTTGTTCAAGAGGGACGCAAGCTGGCCGAAAAATTCCTGCCGAAAAAGAAACCCACGGAACGCGGCCGTATCAAGCGCTCGCTGGTCGAATAAATTTTACAAAGGATGTGAGCCATGTCATTCGCAACGCTTCTTACGCAAGAGCAGGTGGAACGGATCCATGACGCCGCGCTTGAGATCCTTGACGATGTCGGTTTGAAGGTTCGTTATGAACCTGCGCGTGATATTTTTGCAAAGCACGGTTGTTCTGTGGAGGCGGAGCGCGTTAAACTTCCGCGTGCCGTTGTCGAAAAATATCGCAGGATGTATCCGTCCTCGTTCACCTTTCACGCGCGCGACCCGAAATTCGATAAAACGATCCCGCGCGACAGCCCGGTGATCGTAACGGCGAGTTCCGCTCCAAATATAATGGACACGGTGACCGGGAAGGAGAGACGTGCCGAGTCCGGGGATATCGCCCAAATTGCACACCTGATCAATGAATTGCCCGGTTACGACATGTTCTCCATTTCCACCCTGGCGGAGGACGCGCCGGCGGGTCAGTTCACGATCTCGAGGCTGTATCCTGCTCTCAAGTATTGTCTCAAACCGATCCGTGTCACGACCACAGACCGCAAAGACACAAACAGTATGATGGAAATGGCGTATACAGTGGCGGGTGGGGAGCAAGCCTACAAGGAACATCCCTTCCTTACGCATCATTATTGCCCGGTTGTTTCACCGCTGACCATGGATAATCTTTCAACTGAAAATGTAATGTATTTTGCGAGCCAGGGCCTGCCTGTTTACCCGACCATTGTGCCAAACGCCGGTCTCACTTCACCCATGTCGATGGCCGGTACGCTTGCCCAGGGAAACGCGGAATTTCTGGCCGCTGCAACCTTGATGCAAATGGTTAAAGAGGGCACCCCGTTGATCTATGCCACGCTGGGCACTGTGGCAGACATGCGCTCGGGCGCCTATACGTCCGGGGCGATCGAGTGCGGCATGCTGCACATGGCTTTTGCGCAGATCGCGCGTTTTTATAACGTACCGTGCGGCGGTTATGTGGGACTGACGAATTCCAAATTGAACGATGCGCAGGCAGGCTACGAAACGGGCATGTCTGCAATGGGCGGCCTGGTGGGTGGCATGGATATGTTCAATATCGGCGGTTTGATAGACGCCTTGACGACCTTTGACTTTGCCAAAGCAGTGATCGATGATGAGGTTGCACAGATGATGAAGCGCGTCAAACGCGGTGTGTCCTTTAGCGACGAGGATCTGGCTGTGAATTTGATCAAGGAGATCGGGCCCGGGGGTTCGTATATTGTCGCCAAGCACACCATCAGCCGCATGAAGACCGAAGCGGTCATGACGAAGATGGCGGACCGTAATCAGCGTACGATCTGGGAAAAGAAGGGCGCCACCGATATTCAAACGCGTGCCATGCAACGTGTGAAGGAGATCATGGCGAGCAATACAACCTCGTTGCTTTCCCCGCAGATCGATGAAAAGCTTCGAACTCAATTTCAAGACATGGTCAACGGTGAATTGCTGCCGATCAATTAGGAGATTTTATGTTGAAGTTGTTTAAGCGCAAGGAAGATGTATTCCATAAGTTGATCGAAGAACAGGCCTCCATTACTTACGAAGGCCTGAAGCTGCTTGTTAAATATCTTGAAACCCTGGATAATGAAATTGCCGAGCAGTTATCGCTCAAGGAAAAGGAAGCGGATGAAGTGCGCCGCATCCTGATCGACGAATTGAATCGCACCTTTGTTACCCCCTTCGACCGTGAGGATATCTTTTCGCTCTCCCGCTCGATCGACGATGTAATAGATTATGCGGATAGCACGGTCGCCGAAATGGCGATCTTGAACGTTAAATCAACGCCGTACATGCAACGGATCGCTTCGCTATTAAAAGATGCTGCCTACGAGATCTATCACGCCGTGATGCGTTTGCCCAAACATCCGAACGTCGCGATCG
>CAZJYB010000161.1:0-9742 GCA_964549865.1 uncultured Anaerolineaceae bacterium | reverse complement strand
CAAACGTCGAGGCGGGAAGCGGGATGAATTCCCCAGCGGCGTTGAAAATCTCCTTCGAACGGACCTTCGCTTCCGCAGCGCGCTCAAAGTCATATTCCAATCCAATCACGCGGGACCCGAAGCCTGCCAGCTTTTCAACATACATACCCACCCCGCAGCCGTTCTCCAATACCGTCCCGCGGATGCGCTCTCCCGCGGCCCCCACGATCATTTCCAAACGGCGCTGCTGCCCGGCCCGCCACACGTAGGAAGGCTCACCGCGCAACGCCGCTTTATTGAAGTCCCGTTCATTCATGGTTGCAGATTATACCTTGCGCCTTCGATGCCTCTATGCTAGAATCACGGGCGTACGAACCCCCAATACTGAAAGCACCGAGAAGTGGGCAACCCCCACTTTTCTGCTTTGTAAAACATGAGCACGGAGTAGGAAGCATGTCCAAGAATGAGTTCTCCCTGGCATTCAATGAAATACTGGAAGAAAAACAGCTCGCCAAAGAGGTGATCGTCTCTGCGATCGAGTCAGCGATGGTCTCCGCCTATCGGCGGGCTGTCAGCGCGTCCACTGCACAGCATGTGGAGGCAAAGATCGACACTGAAACCGGCAAAGTGATCGTATACGCCGAAAAAGAAGTCGTCGAAGACATCATGGACGACCGCACAGAAGTGATGCTCGACGAAGCGCGCAAGGTCAACCCCGAAGCGCAGCCCGGCGATATGGTCATTGTGGAAACAACGCCTGCGGACTTCGGCCGCGTAGCCGCGCAGACAGCGCGTCAGGTGATCCAGCAACGCATCCGCGAGGCCGAACGCTCGAACCAGATGCAATATTTCGAGCGCCAGGTTGGCGAGATCGTTTCAGGCGTGGTGCAGGCCACCAATGCACAGGGCGCGACGATCGGCCTCGACATGAAGGCCGAAGGCGTGATGCCCAACAATCAAAAAGTGCCGGGCGAAAGATTGAAATTACACGATCGCATTCGCGCGGTCGTATTGGAAGTAAAGGAAGGCTCGCGCGGCCCGCAGATCATTCTCTCTCGCGCCCATCGCAACTTCCTGCGCCGCTTGCTTGAAAATGAAGTACCGGAGATCTACCACGGCATCGTTGAGATCCGCGCCATCGCACGCGAGCCCGGCGCGCGCGCCAAGGTGGCTGTCTCTGCCACACAGCCGGGCATCGACCCGGTGGGTGCATGCGTAGGCATCAAGGGTGTGCGTATTCAAGCCATCGTTAAAGAATTGCACGACGAAAAGATCGATATCATTCAGTGGGATCAGGATCCCATTGTGTACATCTCCAAGGCCATCAGCCCGGCGCGCGTCTCCGGCGTTTACCTTGTCGATGAAGAGAATGCGCGTACCGCCACGGTGGTGGTCGGCGAAGACCAGTTAAGCCTTGCGATCGGCCGCGATGGACAGAATGCCCGCCTGGCCGCCAAACTAACCGGCTGGCGTATCGACATCAAGTCCCTCTCTGAAGCTGCGGGAGATACACTTAATAAGCTGCAAGGCGATGCGGAACTCTCCGCCCTGTTACCCGCAGCAGTGGAAGCCATTCCACACATCCAGGAGATCCTGGCGAAGAAGGCAGAAAATCGACCCATCACACCGGAAGAATACACGGCACTGAATCAATTTGTGGACCGCGTCGAGCGCCGTACCATTCAGATCAAGGAAGAGGCTGCACGTGCCGAGGAAGAACGCTCTTCCGCCGCTCGCGCCGAAATCCCTGCTCCAGCATTCAAGGTGGCACTCGATCAAGCCGGCATCAAGGAACATATCTTCAACATCCTCACGGAAGCAGGTTTTGAGACCGTGGGCGATCTGATGTTCGCGCTCAAGACGGATCCAAACAAGATCCTCGGTTTGCCCGGTATCGGCTCGAAAGCCATGCAAAATATTGAAGAAGCCCTGGCTGTGCTCACCTTCCCTGAACCAGAGCCGGAACCCGAGGCAGTACTGGTGGAGGAAGCACCTGTTGCTGAAGTTCCCCTCGAAGAGATAGCTGTCCTGCCGGATGAAATCGACCTGGCCAAAAAGCAGGCTGAGGCGAAGAAAGAAGCCAAGCGCCACGGTGAAGAAGAGACAGAAGACGAATTTGCCAAGGACGGCGTTTCACTGGATGAATTGTTCAAGATGAAGCCGGAGATCTTCCAGAACACAGTCGCCACAGAAGACGAAACTGGCGATAAGAAAAAGGGCAAGAAAGATAAGAAGAAAAGCGTCGAATTAGTGTTGGATGAAGACATCGGTCAGGTAGTTGGCCGCAAGAAGCACAAACGCGGCGAAGAAGGCTCTGGCGAGGATTGGTAAAGAATTATCCCTTCCCTATTTGGGGAGGGGGATAACATGAAGGTGAAGAAGAAACCTGCTCCACGCGTGAAGCATACTCCCCAACGAACTTGTGTGGGATGCCGCGAAATTCTGCCAAAGAGGCAAATGGTGCGGATCGTTCGCACTCCCGAAGGGGTTCGTGTTGACCTAACCAGCAAACTTGCTGGAAGGGGCGCCTATTTGCACGACCGCCGGGTGTGTTGGGAACGCGGCTTGGGGGGTGGGCTCGCCCATGCGCTCAAAGCTGAGTTAAACGCAGATGATCGTGCCCGCCTGGAAAATTTCATGAAAACTCTGCCACAAGACGCAGAGGTCAACCAGTAGACCATGTGAACGAATAGCCACTCGCTCGCAGGCCTCTCGTTGGTATCGTTATTAAACGCAGACACGTTGATTGGTCTGCAGACTAGCAAGGAGGTGGCTTATGAGTAGCAACGGAAACAAGATCGAATTACCCGCCAATATCGTGATCCGCGATCTGGCTCTGAAGATCGAAAAAAGCCCTATCGACCTGATCAAAAAATTGATGACGAACGGCGTAATGGCGACCATTAATCAGCCGGTGGATTTTGATACCGCCGCGATCGTGGTGGCCGAGTACGGGTTTGAAGCTGTCCCGGAGATCGTGGAAGAAGAGAAGAAGGAAGAGGCCGGAGAAGTACCCCTCTGGCGCCAGATGATCGCCGGGGAGGATGGTGCACAGTTGGTGACGCGCCCTCCCGTGGTAACCATCCTGGGTCATGTGGATCATGGAAAGACCAGCCTGCTTGATGCCATTCGTTCGACAGAGGTGGCGGCAGGTGAAGCCGGTGGAATTACCCAACACATCGGCGCCTATCAGGTGGAAAAAAAGGGCCGCCTGATCACATTCCTCGATACACCCGGCCACGCTGCTTTCACACAGATGCGCGCGCGCGGCGCACAAGGCGCAGATATTGTTGTACTGGTGGTGGCCGCGGATGACGGCGTGATGCCGCAAACAAGAGAAGCCATTGCGCATGCCAAGGCTGCGCGTGTTCCCATGATGGTCGCGCTCAATAAAATAGACAAACCAAACGCCAACCCGGACCGGGTAAAACAGCAGCTTGCCGAGCTGGAACTTGTCCCGGATGATTGGGGCGGCAATACCATGGTCGTCCCCGTTTCAGCGAAACAAATGCAGGGGATCGACGATCTGCTTGAAGGCATTTTGCTCGTCGCAGACAGCACGGAGATCAAAGCCAACCCAAATGGAAAAGTGATCGGCACGGTCATCGAGGCCGAGTTGGATAAAAGCAAGGGCGTGCTTGCCACATTGCTCGTCCAAAATGGGACGCTTGAATCAGGCGACATCATCGTCGCCGGAGTTGCTTATGGCAGATTGAAAGCCATCTCGGATTTCAAAGGAAACCCGATCAAGAAAGCCGGCCCATCCACACCTGTTGCCGTGATGGGATTAAGCGATGTCCCATCCGCCGGTGATCTCTTTCAGGTAGTCGCGTCAGACAAGGAAGCGCGTGCCATCGTTGGAGAACGCGCAGACGCCGCCAAGACCCTGGCGCAGACAAAGAAAAAGGTTTCGCTTGAAGATCTGTTTGCGAACGTGCAGGCGGGCGAAGCCAAAGGCCTTAACCTCATCATTAAAGCGGATGTACAAGGTTCGCTTGACCCGATCGTCACGGAGTTGAACAAACTTGGCCAAGGCGAGATTGGTTTGAATATCCTGCACGCTGAAACAGGCAATATCGGCAATAACGACGTCATGCTTGCATCCGCTTCAAAGGCGATCATCATTGGCTTCAACGTACAGGCAGATGTGGACGGCCGCCGCATGGCCGAAAAAGAAGGCGTGGATATTCGCCTGTACGAGATCATCTACCGTATGACCGAGGATATCGAAAAGGCCCTCAAAGGCATGCTCGCCCCTGTTGTTGTGGAAAAGGTGCTCGGCCGCGCAACTGTATTACAGGTTTTCACCGCTTCGAAATTTGGCAAGGTGGCAGGCTGCAAAGTGACGGAAGGCGAACTCAGGCGCGGTGCGCGGGTACGCCTGTATCGCGGCACAGACATGATCTACGAAGGCGATCTCTCCTCCCTGCGACATGAGAAGGAAGACGTTAAAGAGGTGCGCCAGGGATTCGAATGCGGCGTCGGCTTCAAGAATTTCAACGATATCCAACCCGGCGATCAATTGATCTGCCACGTGGTTGAAAAGAGCGAATAATTTGAAACAGGGGCACAGAGATTGTGCCCCTGAAATTAATAATATTATGCCATCAGGAATTCGATTACAACGCATTGCCGATCGTGTAAAACAGGAGCTCGCGCAGATGCTGATCCACGAGATCAATGACCCGCGCCTGAAACAGATCTTTGTGACGGACGTTAAGCTGGATAGGGAACTTGCTTTTGCGGATGTGTACGTCTCTGCAGTAGAGGGAGCCTCCCGGTCTGCAGAGATCCTGGCGGGTCTCGAATCTGCTTCCGGCTTCTTCAGGAGGGCGCTTTCCTCACGCGTCGAGATCCGCGCCTTCCCAAAACTGCGATTTCATTGGGACCCCACACCGGAGAACGCAGATCAGATCGAAAAGGTCCTGGCCAGGTTGAGGGAAAAGAAATAAGCGCCGCAGCTTGCCCAGTGCAGGTTTTTGAATTACGATTGACGATGATGATTTCACAGGAGGAATCAGGAAATAAATGAAAAGTAAAATCATTGGGGATATAAAATCGAGATTGGCCGCGGCGAACAAGATCGTGATCGCTTCACACGTCCGGCCGGATGGGGACGCGATCGGGTCATTGCTTGGGCTGGGATTGGCCCTGCGTGATGCGGGTAAATCAGTGCAGATGGTTCTGGTGGATGGCGCACCCTTCTCCTTCAAATATCTTGAGGGGAGTGAATTGATCGTGCGACAACCTGCTGAAGATCACGATACTTTTATCACTGTCGATTGTGCCGATTTCAAACGCACGGGAAAAGCCTTTGAGAATTTCGGCCAGCCGGATATCAATATTGACCACCACAAAACAAATGAAAGTTTCGGAAAATTAAATCTCATCGAGGCAGAAGAGGTCGCCACTGCGGCGATCCTCACCTACGCGCTTCCCTTATGGGAATTGAACATCACCAAACCCATCGCCGCTGCCCTGCTGACCGGCATCATCACAGACACGCTTGGCTTTCGTACATCGAATACAACGCCTGAGGCACTGCGCCAGGCCGCGACCCTTATGGAAACCGGTGTGGATATGCCGGAGATCTACATGCGCGCGCTCGTTAAGAAGTCCTTCCCTGCCGCAAAATACTGGGGTGCAGGGCTCTCCAGCCTTCAAAGCAAGCACGGCATGGTTTACGGCACGCTTACGCTTGCAGATCGCAAATCTGCAGGGTATGGCGGCAGTGACGATGCCGACCTGATCAACATGATCTCCGCGATCGACGGTAACAAAGTAGGCATGGTTTTCGTTGAACAAAGCAACAATCATGTCAAAATCTCGTGGCGCGCACTCGAAAAAGACGTCGATGTGTCCCAGGTGGCAAAACACTTCCAGGGCGGGGGTCATGCCGCGGCCGCAGGAGCAGATATCGAGGGCGGTCTGGGCGAGGTCCAGAAGGAAGTGCTCAAAAAGACGCGCGAAATGTTAAATCTGTAATTAAATGGGAAAAACATCGCTCTTAAGTAACCTTGTAAATACAGATCAAATCACTATCATATGGATATGATTCAGGAGGAATCGAAATGAACAGTCAGGATGTAAAGAATGCCATCTCCGGTGTATTGGTTGTGGACAAACCCGTCGGCATGACGTCACACGACGTTGTGCAGGCGGTCCGAAACGGCACAGGCTTGCGCCGCGCCGGCCATACGGGCACGCTCGACCCGCGAGCTTCCGGCGTGCTTGTGATCCTCGTTGGCCCCGCCGTGCGGCTGAGCGAATATGTTTCCGCTTCTGATAAACGCTATCAGGCCATCATCCGCATGGGCGGCACTACAGATACCTTTGATGCCGAAGGCAAAGTCACCCCTTCAGAAGTGCCTCTCAACGTGACCGAAGCGCAATTTGAAGAAGCCCTCAAGACCTTTGTAGGTGAGATCGAGCAAACTCCCCCCGCCTACTCTGCCGTAAAAGTGCAGGGACGCAAAGCCTATGAAATGGCCCGCAAAGGCGAGGAAGTGGAGCTTGCGCCGCGCATCATCACCGTCCATCACCTCGAAGTGCTGGAATGGGCGCCTCCCGAGGTGGTGATCGATGTGCATTGTTCTTCAGGCACATACGTCCGTTCGCTCGCCAACGACCTGGGCGTGAAGCTCGGCTGTGGTGCCTACCTCGTTGGGCTGCGCCGTACAAAAAGCGGACGCTTCTCCCTGCGTGATGCAATACCTTTGCGAAAATTGCAGGAGTCTTTCCAGGCCGGCAACTGGTATCAATACCTGATCCCCGCGGCAGAGGCCCTGGGCGACTGGCCGGCCGTCGAGCTCAACCCCGATGAAGTGGAAGGCGTACGTCATGGTCATCGCGTGAAGACCAAGGAAGGCGATACCGATGAGACGAAAGTACGCGGCGTGAGCACACAGGGCGAGCTGGTGGCATTGATGGAACTCGTCATCAATGAAGACGGTTCGCGTGAGTGGCAGCCAAAGAAAGTCTTCTTCGCTTCAGAATAAAGTGATCCAGCCGCCGTCTCCGGCGGCTGGATTTTCAACAACAGGTTAGGCCAGCAGTTGCACTGCTGGCCTTATCGTAGTACAACTGCGATAAAAAACACACGACAAAATTTTTATCTTATGAAACACGTTCACTCACTCGAAGAACTCTCCCTGCAGAATTCCCACATCACCATCGGCGTTTTCGATGGTGTTCATCGCGGGCATCTCGGGATCATTCAAAAACTGGTGGATGGTGCGCATGCGGACAAAGCGCCTTCCATCGTTCTGACATTCGACCCTCATCCAAAAAGTGTCGTCAGTAGGCAGGATGTCAGATGCCTGACCACACCTGAGGAACGTGCGGATCTACTTGCGGAATTGGGCGTGGATTTCGTCATCACGCAGCGCTTCACAGCGGACGTTTCAACTGTCTCTGCCCACGAATTTATGTCCCGTCTCAAAAAGTCTCTTGGCCTTAAACATCTGCTCATCGGCTACGACTTCGCCCTCGGAAAGGATCGCGAAGGCGACGCCGCGCGTCTCACGGAAATCGGCCGGGAAATGGGCTACACGGTGGAAATCATCCCGGCGGTTCGAGAGAAAAGCAGTGTGATCTCCTCCACAGAGATCCGCAAATTGATCGCGGCCGGCCATGTGACCGAAGCTGCAAAATTGCTCGGGTATAACTACTCCATCAGCGGACCTGTTATCCATGGCGAGGGACGCGGTAAAAAGATCAACTTCCCCACTGCAAATATCGATTACCCAAAAGGAAAGGCAATGCCAGCCAACGGGATCTATGCCTGTTGGGGCTATTTGGGCCCGGAAAAATTCATGGCCGCGACAAATATCGGCTTCAACCCAACATTCACTCCAGAAAGACAAGTCGCAAGCCTGGAGGCCTATCTGCTTGATTTCGACCGCGATATCTACGGCGAGGAACTGAAACTCGAATTCGTGGCGCGCCTGCGCGATGAGTTGAAATTTGATTCTGTGGAGGCGCTGATCGAGAAGATACACGAAGATGTGAAGCAAACACGGGGCATACTAAAAAAACGTAAATAATGGATCAAGTCCATTATTTTACAGATTGACTCAGGCCCCCTTTTCGTCTATAGTAGCAAAAACCAACGAAAGGGGATCTTTCCCATGGAACCCGCAGGACAACCAACACCGCTTGACCAGAAACAATCGAATTTATTTCTCGCGATCACCACTCTCAACCAGCGCGCCAGAGTTGGTGCGAATAATTTCTACTGGATCGCCGCCCTGTCGATGATAAATTCCCTGATCTCCACCTTTGGAGGCGGCGTCAGCTTTGTGATCGGTCTTGGCCTCACACAATTTGTGGATGCTTTTGTTTTTCTCTTTGCGGAGGAATTTTCGGATAGCGCAGTGATCTTCAAGGCCATCGGGCTGATCCTGAGCATTCTTGTATCCAGTGTGTTTGCCATACTTGGATATTACGGGGGCAAATCGCAACGCTGGGCATTCGTCGTCGGAATGGTATTGTATGGCCTTGATGCCCTTCTCATGATCTTTTTTCAGGATTGGATCGGGTTCTTCTTCCACCTGTATTTCCTATATGGGTTGTGGAACGGCCTGCAGGCTTTGAACCAGTTACAAAAGATCACCGCCGTACAATCCGGCACGGTTCTGGATTTTCCAAAAGATATTGGCGCGTCCTAGTGGTTGAAAGACATATGCATGAAAACGCCTCGTCGGTTGACGGGGCGTTTTTTCACGTTTGAGAAAATGCCAGCAAACGGATCAGCATCTGAATGGAACGATGCGCTTCCCCATCCACAAAACGCCTCTCCACGGTTGTCTAATTCAACCAACAGGCGTAAAATAACGGCAAGGAAAACATGTACAATACGGACGAGAGCGGTCTAGCTTCATCTGATAACAACCCTCCCAGTACGGGCGGGCGGTACGCGTTGAACTTTATATACAACGTCACGTAGTGCGCGGCGCGCCTCTGCGTGATGTCACTTCACGCAAGGAGGCAGCCATGCTGAATATTTACAAAACCACCGAGCAGGGCCTGGAAAAAGTGGACACGATGGTGAACGGCGCCTGGGCCAATGTAGTCGACCCAACGCACGAGGAAATCGAAAAGTTGATGGATTGGGGATTGGAACCGGATTACATCAACTATTCGCTCGACCAGGACGAAATGCCGCGTTTGGAACGCGACGATAACTACACCTTCATCCTGCTTCGCATTCCCATCCACCAGCCCGAAAGCGATGTGCCATACCTCACAGCCCCACTGGGCATCATGATCCTGGGGAACAAGATCATCACGGTCTGCCGCTATGACAGCGACATCTTCAAGGCATTGACCAACGGCAAGCACCGCTTCATGAAAACGGGCAAGCGTTACCGCCTCACGCTTTATATCTTCCTCGAGACCGCCGCCCGTTATTTGAACCTGCTGCGTGAGATCAACCGCGCCACCGAACTGGTGGAGGACAAACTGCAAAAGTCCACACGCAACCGCGAAGTACTGGAGCTGCTCAAGTTTCAAAAAAGCCTCACCTATTTTGCCACCGCGCTCCGTTCCAACGAGGTAATGATGGAACGGGTACAGCGCACACAGCTCTTTAATTATTATGAAGAGGACCAGGATCTGCTCGAGGATGTGCTCACCGAAAATCAGCAAGCCATTCAAATGACGACCATCTCCACCGAGATCCTCTCCAGCATGATGGACGCCTTCGCTTCGATCATCTCCAACAATCTCAACGGCGTCATGAAAGCGCTTGCCGCGCTCACGA
>CAZJYB010000160.1:0-9771 GCA_964549865.1 uncultured Anaerolineaceae bacterium | reverse complement strand
TAAAAGAACGGCTTGCATGGAATGGAATTCTTATCAAGGGAGCCGTCCCTGAAGCGATAGAAAAATTGAAACAAGAGCCGGGCAAGGGCCTGGTGCAATACGGCGTGGGGGAGCTCACGCAAACCATGCTCAAAGCTGGTCTGGTGGATGAGTTCCATATCCTCGTGTATCCGTTTACCTTCGGTGAAGGGCCGCGCATCTTTGACCATATGGGCATCAATACCTTGAAGCTCCTGGAAACAAGAACGTTCAGTTCGGGTGTCCTCGCACTTCACTACAAGCCATAAAAGGAGTTGTTATGGGAAAAGTTGTCTATGATATCAGTATGTCCCTGGATGGTTTTATTGCCGGCGCAAACGCCCGCCCGGAGGCAGGGTGGGCCGGGTTGGGTGATGGCGGTGAGCGATTACATGATTGGGGATTTAACAGTGCAGACCCGCGCAACCTCAAAGTCATAGAGTCGTGGGCGTCCACGGGTGCGACTATATTTGGCCGCACCACGTACAACAATTCAATACTCAATTGGGGAGCAGACGGGCCAACCGGCGCTGCCCGCCTGCCAGCGATCATCGTTTCGCACAGCGTACCCCACGACGTACCCGATGGGGGTGTGTACACGTTTGTGGACAGCGTTGAAGCCGCGCTTGAAACAGCCAAAAAACTGGCAGGCGATAAGGATATCGGCATAGCTGGCGGGAACATTGCGCAGCAATTTCTCACACTCGGCCTGGTTGATGAAATCTTTATCCACCTCGTCCCGGTGTTATTCGGTGCCGGCGCGCGGCTGATCGAAGACCTGCGCGGCAAACATGTTGAGCTCGAAACGATGGAAGTAGTCGAAACAAAAGAGGCGATCCACCTGCGCTTCCGCGTGATCAAGTAGGAGAGAGGATACTTATGAAGCAAACACAATTGAGCAATTGGGAAGCAGCCAAAATCGGGCTTTTACTTTCTGCTGGTGTTACTTTCCTGTCATTGATTATCCGGCCAGACAGCTGGTACTTCACTATCTTTAGTGTGAATGCCATGATCATAGTTATTCTATTCGGCATCACAGGCGCCCTGACAGGCAGGTTTCTTTCGAGAACCCAAAAAGGAGCCTGGTTGGGTGCGGGGATCACGCTCTTTCTGTTGTTCTGGTGGCTTTATACAATTGCATCCAACGTGCCACTGGATTAATTGGCTAAGGAGAACCAGCAAATGGCGACAAAGAAATCAGATAGCCCGGTCATACACTGGCTGCTTGATTCTGACCCTTCGATTCGCTGGCAGGTGATGCGGGACCTGATCGGTGCGCCCGCGGAGCAGGTCGCCGCGGAGCGCGCGAAGATCGCGACGGAGGGCTGGGGCGCGCTGCGTGCCTTACGGGTGTTGAACTGGTATTCAGCACGAGACTAACGCAGATGAACGAATCATCAGTCGTAGATTACATCACCAGGACTTTTCCCGGAGTCGAAACAACCACAAACTTCGGGTACATCTTCTTTTTCTATCGTTCAGACCACAAACTTCCCTTCGCGACGCTCGCCTCGTCGGACAATGAGTATGAGCGTATCTCCAACCTGGACCGTCCAGGAGTATTTCGCCTGAATATTGGGGTCAGCAAACAGACTTTTCAATCCCTGTTCGGTACCG
Source organism: uncultured Anaerolineaceae bacterium (assembly GCA_964549865.1). Classification (GTDB taxonomy): domain Bacteria; phylum Chloroflexota; class Anaerolineae; order Anaerolineales; family Villigracilaceae; genus Villigracilis. The sequence goes on along the minus strand of CAZJYB010000160.1, from coordinate 8,136 downwards.
GTAAAGTTGATGTCAGCAGTTATGATTTCACCACTCTGGACGTGATCATGCCACATCCCGATTATGCGCAGCAAAATTTCATATGTGTACTTTCACCGAGCGAAGCGACGTTTGAGAGAATACGCGTTTTGCTTGCTGAAGCTTATGATATAGCCGTTCGGAGATACACCAGACGGAACAAAAAGAATGAGTCCAGCACCTGACAAGCGCGTGCAGCCTGCTTCGAGTTTTTCCTGCTCTCACCTGTGTCTTCGGCAATGGTGCAGGCAGGCAGAGTCCAGCCCGTGCTGACTAGCGAAGCTGTGTCGAAGCACCCGCCCACCTGTGCCCCAAAGGAGCATAACGAAAACCGCCGAAGGTCCGCGAAGGGGGTTGGGCGCTTCACAAAACTAATATCAAGGAGTGGCATGACCAAAAACTTGACGAAGATCCTTGGCATTGCAATTGCTATAGGAGTGTGTGTAACATTGGCCGGCCTGATCGTGTTCTTTTCCATTTTCGGTTTGGGAGCTTCGTTTCTTCTTAGAAACTGACGAATCTAACTGCTATTGCAAATTGCCGAAGGTCCCTCGCGAAGCATCTCGCCAAAGGTCCCCGTAGGGGATAAGAGGCGAAGGGGGTTGGGCGGCAAACCCTGCTATTGGTCTCTCGAAAGGAAAAGATATGTCGAAACAAGTTGATTTATACAACAGCACGTACGGCAACTTTGAAGAACATGTCCTGGCAGAAGTTCGACGTGAGACGTATGGCGAGGACATTGGTCAAAATAGCTGGATCACAATTGATGAATACGACAAATTTTATAAATGGCTAAATCTTGCCGAAAAAGATCATGTTCTGGAAATTGCCAGCGGGTCTGGCGGCCCCGCCTTGTATCTTGCCAGGAAATATAAATGTCAAATCACCGGGCTTGACATCAACGAAGAGGGAATTAAGACGGCAAATCAAAGCGCTCTGACTGCCAAAATAACTGCCGCACAATTCCATTTCACTGATGTGGATCAGCCGCTGCCTTTTGATGATAGCTATTTTGATGCAGTCATGTGTATTGATTCCATGAATCATTTCCGTGATCGCCAGGGCGTATTGCGCGAATGGTATCGCGTGCTAAAATCTGGACGGCGAATTTTATTTACAGACCCGGTGGTCATTACTGGACCGATCTCGAATGAGGAACTCGCGGCACGCACTAGTATTGGTTTTTTCCTGTTTATGCCACTTGAAACGACTAAAAAATTCATCAAGGATGCGGGATTTAATCTACTACGCCGGGAAGATGTGACCGGAAATATTGAATTGACTTCAGGACGCTGGCACGCTTCCCGCCAAAAACATCGGGATGATTTGATAAAAATTGAAGGCGAGGAGCGCTTTGAAGGTTTGCAACGATTCTTCTCTACCGTTTACAAACTGACAAGCGAACGGCGCTTATCGCGGTTTGTATTTGTGGCCGAGAAGTAAGCCGCCCCAACATGGCCTACTGAACAAGTGCCACCGTCTGCCGCTACCCTAAAGGGTGCTTCGCGATCCCACTCGGGAAGAACACCCTCGGGGACGATGCCGCAAACCACTGAAGGTCCCTCGCGAAGCATCTCGCTGCGTGCGCACCCGTAGGGTGTAAGGGCGAATGGGGTTGCGAAGTATGCATATACCAGATGTAGGTCATTTATCGAGCAATCGTCCATAAAACCATAAGAAAAGGTGGATATACTACCGAACAAATAGTCAACCACATGATTGGAAAGGTCCGGTATATGTCAATTTTCATTCGCACTCTCAACTCAAAATTGCTCCCCGTTCTTTGGGGAATTGGCTTCCTTTTCTTCGGCTTGCTTTTTCCTTCAATATTTACCCGTGGTTACATATACGCGGGTATGCTGGTGGGATATTTGGAAACAAAGTTGCAATGGCCATCTTTGCTCCACATTGTTTTTGGTTACCAGGTGCGAATGTCCTATTTCTCATTGATATATGATTTCCTTCCTTTGTCCATACCCCATTATGGTTTAACGATAATCGGGATTAATATGGTTTACTGGATAACCCTGGCGATCGTCGTTTATGGTTTATTACGGCGTTATGGAAAACCCGCTGCAGGGAAAACAGTCTTCGCATCCCTGTTATTCGCGGGAACGATGATTTATCTGGTTGGAACAGCAGTCATTTACTTGAATTTCAAGAATATCCTGTCGGATACAGTCTGTTGTCAATTATGGTAAAGTCGGTTGTATTATAAAAAACTTCGAGAGTCCTTAATGATGAAGAAATACAACAGACAAGATCAGAGATCGCTGGCAACCTGGGCCGCAGACTGCGCCGAACGAGTGCTTCCTTTTTTTGAGAAGGCATATCCAAAAGACGACCGACCTCGCAAAGCCATCGAAGCGTGCCGAAGATGGGTTCGCACGGACGTGTTTAAGATGGCTGAGATACGTGGAGCTTCTCTTACGGCTCATGACGCTGCCCGTGATGCGAAGGAAAATGACGCGGCTTGTTTTGCCGCGCATGCCGCAGGTCAGGCGGTGGCAACCGCACATGTTCCCCAACACGCCTACGGCGGTGCTTATTATGCGCTTAAGGCGATTGTAGCGATCGACCCCGCGAATGCCGAGGTTAAGATAGCCAAAGAACTCAGTTGGCAATCACGGCGTCTTCCAAAAAATCTAAGGGAAGAGATTATGGAAAGAATGATAATTCAAAAAAAGGGCAATGGAATTATCATCAAAATACAAAAAGGAGATGGTTTTTAAGGGGGTAGGCGTTTCCCTGCCAAATAAGCATCAGAAAAAAGGAGAATTCATGAAAAGCAATAAAGCTGGTTTTAGTTCAATTGACGAATACATTGCAACTTTCCCTAAAGAAATCCAAAAAATACTGAAAGAATTGCGGGCAACCATAAAAGCCGCTGCTCCTGATGCAGAAGAAAAAATTAGTTATCAACTGCCTACTTTTGCCCTAAAAGGTAATTTAGTCTATTTCGGGGTTTCCAAAGATCATATTGGGTTTTATCCGACACCAGGTGCAATTCAGGCATTCAAGCGTGAGTTATCGATTTATGAAAGCTCAAAGGGCGCTGTAAGATTTCCAATGGACAAACCATTGCCGTTGAAATTGATAAGCAAAATTGTCAAATTCAGGGTCGCTGAAAATCTAAAAAAGGCCGGGATAAAATCAGGCAAAAGAAAATAGTTGTTTTCTTCCCAGGGAAATACTCTTAGGGAAATTGCCAGCCGATATTACCATCTCCAAAATTAATTGTGAATTTTAATTTGGGCGCGTAATTGAGCAGGGCGCTTGCAGTTGAATCGCTGACGACGACAAACGAAAAATCCGCTTCGCCAGACAGGTTGGAACTCAGAAAGATGCCGTCTGTTCCGGCTTTCGTAATTTCAATGTGATCAAAATCTGCTGACACGATCGGATAGCTGCCAACCAGCTCGATCCCGCTGAAGGTGGGGGCATCGATCAAAATATCCCTGACCACCAATCCTTTGATTTCACCCTGTTGCGCCCATATTTTTAATGCGCCATGTTCATTTCCGAACATCGGCCCGCCTGTACGAATCAGTGAATTGCGTTGCACAATGGTCGACCCTTCAAATGGATTGGAACCAAATTGCTGTGCCACGAGAATGCCGGGGTAGGTCACCACATCATAGCAAAGATTATCTTCGATGCGGTTATCTTTTCCCCCGTAGATCGCAAAGCAATTTGCGCGCCACGGTATCTGTACCGTGTTGAAACGGAACACATTGCCCGTGTTGACGCCGTCGCTCTGGGGTGACCACGAAGCCAGCGCGTCATCGCCGGTGTTGCGAAAATGTGAATTTTCAACGACCGAATGGCTGGTACCGTTGCAGAAGTTGATGCCGTCGGCAAACAGGTTGCGGAAGCGGCTTGCGGTGATCACCAGGCCATCCGACCATCCCCCCACCCAATAACCCACCTTGGTGTGTTCAACCCAGATATTTTCGAGCCGCGAACCCGTCCCCGCGCCGCCGTTGAATCCATTTTCGGGGGATTTATCGTCGCGTAATATCGTCTCGCCTAAAATGGCGAAGTCGAAAAACCGGCAGTTGTTCCCGCTGCAATTGAAACGCGCGTAAAAACCCTGAATGGTGGAATACCACATCCCCGCGCCCTGGATGGTAACGTCTGACACATCGAAGCCGTGGATCTTGCTCTCAAAGGTCCCCTCGGGTATCCAGACGCCCATTTTCGCGGCTTTTGCCTGGTCGATACAAGCTTGAATGGCATCGCCGTCGTCTTCCCCATCGTCGGGCACGGCGCCGAAGTCGACGATCGAGAGATACCCTTCAGGTTTGGTCTTGGGTGGCGCGACCTGTTCAAGGTCGATCAGATCGATAACATAATACTCAGCGTCATCATCGGCATCTTTTTGCAGTTTTATGATCGCGCCTGCCGGGATGTCGCCAACCAATGCGCGTGCCTCATCGTAAAAGTGATGCGCGCCGCCTGCAGCAGGGACGTTAAATGTCTCTTCTTCGCCGCCGTACGACCAGGCATATTTTGACGTGAGCTGGATCTTCTGGCGAAAGACGTTATCCACGTACAGGCTGATCGTGGACTCTAATCCCAGGCCGTCTTCTGAATCTGGGATTACGAATCGGACTACGACCGAATTGGCTGGTTCCGTTATTTTGAATTGGACGTACTCCCCGACTTGTTTTAACTTCACCGCACTGCGGCCCGACGATTCGGATGCGATCGTCCCGAAGGTACGGTCGGGGGCAAGGACCTCGCCATTGGTCTCTTCGTTTTCGGCTTCATATTCGATCCACGGGACGGCTGCGCCGCGGCTGCCGGGTGGGTTTGATGCGGTTGGGATCGTAAACGTCATAGCGGGGATAATATCCTTTGTCACAGTAGCAGGCACCGGCGAGGAGAGAGGTGTTGGGGAGGTGCTGGGTCCGGCACATCCTGTGAGTAGAACAATGAGACAGGCCGGTAAGATAATGCTGCGCAGGCGTCGGAACGTCAACGGGATGTGTCCTTCCGGTGTCATCTAAATCGTGAGACCACCCTTTGGGGCATAGCGCTGTAAATAGAAGGCGGCAATGGCTGGTGGGATCATGGCAATGAAAGAAGCGGCCATCTTGAGATTTAGCGAGAAACCTCTTGTCTCCGTATATAAGCGTACAGAGATCGTTTGAAGGTCGGAATCGCGCAGGATCAGAAAAGGCCACAGAAAATCGCCCCAAAACCCGATGAACGCAAACAACCCAAGTACCATCAAAACTGAATATGAAAGTGGGAGTGTGATATTGAGGAACATGTGCACTTCGGAGGCGCCGTCTATTTCAGCTGCCTCGTAAAGGTCTTTTGGGATCTGGTCGAAAGCATTGTTCAGCACAAGGATCATGAAAGAACTGGCTGCATAGGGAATCCACAGGCCCAGGAAATTATTAAGCAGGCCCAGGTCTGCCATGACGACATAGCGTGGAACCAGGTAGACGATGCCGGGTACTGCCATGGTTATTAAAATAATGGCACGAATGATGTTCTTGCCGATGGGGTTTAGCCTGGAAAGGCTGTAAGCCGCCAGGGATGAAACCACCAATTGCGCCAGTACGCCTCCACCAGCGGCAATTACAGTGTTCTTGAACAACCTGCTTATACCAAAACGCTGCCAGGCATCGAGATAATTACCCCAGAGCGGCTCGTCGGGCCACAAATGAATGCCCGGCCTGACGACGTCAATACTGTTATGCAGCCCTGCCGTAAAGGAAAATAAAAAAGGAAAAATAACCAATATGCCGACAAGCACCAGCACGAGGAGATAAAAAAGACCGATCAGTCTTCCAATCGGTGAGCGCCACTCTGAGTCTGACATGATGCCGCGATTGCCATTGCTCATGAAGTACTCCTTTTAGCCCTTCCCAAGATCTTCGCGGGTAAATAATACGTATAGGATGGAGAAAGCCGCCAATGCCACCAGCATCGACACTCCCCATGTCGACGCCAGCCCAAAATCGATGCGGTTAAAGGCGGCGTTATACATTTCCAACACGGGTGATGTCGTGCTATTGGCAGGCCCACCACTGGTCAAAATAAAAGGTTCGGTGAATACCTGTGCCACGGTGATGACCTGCAACACCAGCATGATCTGTATCCTGTGACGCAGGAGGGGCAGGGCGATATAGCGAATGCGCTGGAAGACCGAGAAGCCGTCCAGTTCAGCGGCTTCGAAAATTTCCGGTGGAATTTCGCGCAGCGCGTACAGGTAGAGCAGGGTCGCCCCTCCGGCCCCGATCCAGGTCATGATCACGATCAGCGCCGGTTTGGCCAGGAGTGAATCCTGCAGCCAAAGCTGCGGCGGAATATTCACAAGCTTCAACAAGCTGTTCAGGATGCCTCCCTCGGGCGCATAGATCTGCCGCCAGACGATAAGTCCGACGGCAATAGGTATCAAGGTTGGGAGGTAAACGATGGTTTGGAAAAAAGATGAGAGGCCGCGCATCTCATTGATCATCAGGGCCAGAACAATCGGCACCATGGCCCCCATGACCAGACTTAATAATACATAAACAAGAGTGTTCTCCCAGGCTTTGTAAAAGACGGGATTGCCAAACATGCGTACATAGTTGTTCAATCCAACCCAACCTTGAAAACCGTTGAGATTAACCTTTTGAAAACTGTAGAGAATGGTATTCAGGATCGGATACCAGCTCACGAGGGTAAAGATGAGCAAGGCCGGTAGGAGAAAGAGATAAGCCAATCCCTGCCTCTGCCAGTTGATACGCCTGCGAGGTGTTATGGTACTGACCTTGGCAGGGGCAATCATGGTAGTGGTCATACTCAAGATTCTCCTTGATCTGGAAAATGTTTGTTTACCATAAGAGCACAGGTTACCACAGATTACAATTAAGACAATTTGTATAAGGCAAAATTTGGAAGAGGTGACATGGGTTTATGCCACCTCTTCCAAATATTAATGGGTGCTCAAAGACTTATTTCAACAGATCGAGCACGTTCGTCTGGAACGTGGCTTGAGCAGCGGTGAGAGCGGCAGCCACGTCGGTGCTTTGATCGCTAACGATCAGGCTGACGACATCGCCCAATGCGGCATAATAGTCCTGGCCGGCAACCTGCGGTTCATTCTGCAGACCGATCACGGCATTATTGAACAATGTATAGTTGTCGACTGGCAGGTTTGCGTACTGTTTGGTCAGTGTCGCAAAATTTTCCTGGAATGGACCCACATATGCCGGATAACCTGGAAAGCCAATCACGGCGGTCGGATCAGTTTTGGTAGCCTCAAATTTTGCTTTCACTTCACCCTCGTCGAACTGGATGAACAAGCGATAGTAGAAGCCAGCCTCAACCTCGTCTGGAGTGGCCTTGGCGCTGACATAAGCAACATCACCACCGCCCAGAGAGACCAGGTCTCCACTTGGACCGGCCGGCAACGGCGCAAAGCCGAACTGGCTCATGTCCACATCCGGATAGGTCTGTTTGATCCAGGCCAATTGGCTGCCCGCCATCAGAACCATGGCAGCGCTACCGGTGGCAAGTTGTTCACCGTTTGTGGGCCACTCAAGCAGCTCGCGCGGCAGGGCATCATGTTCCCACTGTAGATCTTTGATGAAGTTCAGCGCAGCCAGCGTTTGAGCATTATCGAAAGCGGCCGTGTATGTTCCATCAGCTTCCTTGGTTACGATATCTGCATCATCGAGACCGAAATTGTAGGCAATCACCGTGCCATGCCAGCCGGCCTGGTGAGGCTCACCGCGGATAAAGGAGAACCCGGCTACGCCAGCGTCACGATCGGTGAGCGCCTCTGCCATCGACCCCAACTCATCCCAAGTCGCGGGAGGAGCATCGTAACCGGCATCTTCAAGCATTTGAATGTTATAGGCCAGGCCCATAACGTAGGCCTCTATCGGCATGCCATAAGTCTTGCCATCTGCAGACACAAGCGCCAGAAGGTTGGGACTATAGATCTCGTCAAGCTTTGTCGTCTCATAAAAACTGCTCAGATCGGCGGCGATTCCCTGATTTACCATCTGGTCGCGGTCGGTCAGGTAAGCATGGAAGACAGTCGGAACCTGGTCACCAGCTACGAGGGCCGGGAAGGTGTCTGGGGCATACAAATAATCACTGCCTGTGACGGTC
>CAZJYB010000159.1:0-9814 GCA_964549865.1 uncultured Anaerolineaceae bacterium | reverse complement strand
CTCTTTGATGACCTTATGACCATGCGAAGTCCACAGATCAGTTGCAAGTACACGCGGATCACACTTCACGTCCTGTGTGGAAAAATACTGGCATATGCGGGTTACGTCGCGCAAAAAGATGGTCCACGAAGCCGGGTTCGATTTAGGCAGGACCACTTGCGGGAAATCGATCAGGGTGATATCGCCTTCCCAATATAAAATATTGTACGCAGAAAGATCTCCGTGAATACGGCCATGCGTGAGCATTAAGTCGACGTTGTGGACGACGCGCTCGAAGAGTGGCCTGGCTTCATCAAGTTCCAAAGTTAAAGAGCTGAGCGCGGGGGCGGCAGTTGCAAGGTCCCCGACAAAGCCCATCAAAATCGCGTTCGGCTCCATCGCATACGGCTTTGGAACATCCGCACCGACTTCATGCAATAACTCAAGTGTATTGAACTCATACGCGATCCATGATTGATGGCGCAGGCTCTCGCCATAATTCGTGCGCTTTTGCATGGCATGAATCTCTCCGGCCTTCACGATGGCATTCCCGTCCTCATCCAGGTCCGTGCGGCCGGCACGATATTGACCGTCATTCTTAAGATTGCGAAGTGACCTCGGGCGATAAACTTTTGCGGCGACCAAAGGCGCATCCAGTGCAACCCTGGGCTTGCACTGGTAAACTGACGCTTCCTTGCCGCCTTTGACCCTTCGCAATACATCGGCGATCCACTTATGTTCGTAAAAATCGCCCAGCGAATCCAATAACCACCATTCTTCAAAGCGCGCGGCATTATAGGTGAATTTGAAATTGTCGCGCGAGTCGTCCTGTTTTTGAACGAAGGCGCGCACGTCGTCGGGCAGCTTTTTAGGGTGGCGCGCGGGAAACCGCTGACGGCGCTTGTCGCTATCTATGAAGTTGTCAACCTGTTCATCGTTATCCAGTTCATCAAAGAAATTGATGGAATCATTTGTGTTCATTTTTCTTGTTTCCATAATACTTAAATCAAAAACCGCAGGGCATGACGCGCCTGCGGTTGAATCCACAAACCAAAAATGGCTATGCGTGATCAACACCAGCGGGAGGCGCGTTCAAAACGGGAACAATTGATACAGAGATGGTTTTCATGAATTCGTGCCTCCTTTCCTTGTTTGATTGAAGTAATACCCAGATTTTATTTCAAGCTTGACGTGCCGTCAAGGCCGGCTTTCACACTTGATACTCGATCCCCTTCTCAAGGACAAAGTCCACCTTCAACCACGCGCTAAAAGTGGCTTCCTGCTCTTCTTTCAGTCCCAGCTTCTGTCTGATCGGATGACTGTCGAGATCATTGATCCTTAATATGTGTCCGTGTTGAAACGGGCCACCCTCGTAAAACTCTTTTTTCGATATGGGCGCTTCAACGATGCTTTTGTAACTGGCCTTCTCAGGGCTGCCGGCGTGACGAAACTGCTTTTGAAAGACCAACGGGATGTTTTCGCTCAGTGTGCGTGTCGCAAATTCCACAACCTGGTTTCCCAGGTACGGGTGAAGGTGCTTCGAAAATTCACTGATAAACCCTGTTTTTGCAGAGTTGAGATCTTTCCAGGCACCCTTTGGAGAACTTTCAGCCGGGGACGAATTTAATTCCAGCAGCCGCTCCTTTTGTGCAACAGCCGCGGGGTTGAATTTCCTGAATCCAAGTACGTCCGCTGTGAATTGAGGAGCGAGAATATCCTGCGGCTTCTCAAATTCACCGGCCAGTTTGTTGAATCCATAGACCTCGCGGCCTGTGGCGATGGAATTGCTTTCATCCACGAACAGATAGGGAATAAACCATGCAAGGTGGTGAGGGACATAACTGCTTGACACTTTCTGCATGGCAACGGTCAGGACCCAAAAACTCACTTCGGTCTCGGGGATCGAGCCCATCTGCCCGTCGCGCTCATCCAGCGAAGAGACAAGCATATCGGCGTAGAGCAGCAAAACGGTACGCGTGACCGGTGCATATTTGTAGGGAAAAGAGTCGGCGTTGTTCAAGGCCCCGTCGCACAGCGCGGTCAGGGCAGAGACATCCGCAGGAAATAAAAACGCGGCAAGATTTGCATCTTTTTGCAGATAGGGAGGCCGAAAGATCGGAAGGCCAGAATTGTTGTCCGAGTAATCGGGCAGCGAATCGCTTGAAGAAGGTTTTGGGCGATCGGTCAGACCAAGATAATACGAAAGCGCGGCGATGCCAAAGGCGCCGCCGGCCAGCTTGAAAAGATCCCTGCGGTTTAAGGACAGCTTCCCACCAGGCGCACACCTTTGTCGCTATTAACCCAGCCGTCCCCGCTCGCGGGAGAAAGATCAGAATTCATCACCACACTGACCGCGACGGCGTGAAAATCATGATCGGGCAAAAGGCCGTTCGATGGAGTGTATAACTCGGCCGCGCTGGCATCGATGTGGTACCAACCATCGGGTGCGATTTCCAGCACATGCGCGTACACACCGGGAAACAGCTGAGCAAAGATCTCGGAGGTTCTATCAGGCAGGCGGTAGACATCTATAGGCTGATGCGGGGCGAGCAGGCTGCACACTCCTGCAGGTGGCAAATCGCTTGAATAAAGGGCGGGGGCAAACGCTTCATACGCCTCGATTATCCGCCCATCAGAGAAATAGGCGATGGCATGAAGATCAGCTGCTATATGTTCCGGCACCGTCCAGGAGACCGCAACCCCATCAGAATCTTCGAGATCAATTCCCAGCACAAAAGGAACTTCCTTGTTTTGCGGAGCAAGCACAAATTCGTATCTGTCCGCACCTGCCGGAGCATTCTGCCAGGTGATGGTGATCGTCTCTCCGGCTTGCAGAGCAAAGTTTCCTGCGTCGCCAGTGATACTAGGAAAAACCAAGGCAGGAAGCAGGGCTGTTGGAGTTGGAGTTGAGGTCGACGTTGCGATCGGTATGGCAGTCAGCGTGGTGGTGGGGCTGGGTGTAAGAGGCGCTGGCGGGGTCGTGGCCGGAGCACAAGCGGAAAGTAAAATGAAGAGCGTTAGAATCAGAGGGGAGAGAGTTTTCATGAGACAAATATTATAACGTGAATCTCCCATTGCGTTTTATGGCCGTACATGTTTATCGAAGAACTGAGCGGAACGTTCCATGAACGCCCACCAGTGAGTGGCAAGCAGGGAATGTCCCTCGCCATCGTGACCGAAGAGCCGCGCCTCTTTATCGGCATCGATAAATGCCTCGTACATTTTCTTCGACCATTCCGGCGGAGTGCCTGCCGAGGTCTCGCCATCATCACTGCCATAAGTGATCTGGACGGGAGCAGTTACAAGGTCCAGGTGATGGGACGGAGAAACAGCTTCGAGCATGGACGGGTCGTCCACCGCGTCGAAATAGGCCGCGACCAGATCCGCCGGCACATCCAGTGGAAGGATATCGGAGGAATTGCATCCAAATGTGGCCTCCCCTTCATAAACGTCACCGATACAGCCCGGGCCCCAACGTTCGATCACATCTGCAAAATCCCCGCTGACGGACGAATACAAGACCGCGGCCTTGACGCGCGAATCAATCGCGATCACTTTCAAGGTCACTCCCCCACCCATGCTGTGACCCCACATGCCAATGTGATCTGTATCCGCTTCCGGGATGGACGGGAGCGCGTTCATCAAATTGACCACGTCAATGGCGAGCCCGGAATAAAAGAGGCTCTCCCCCGTATCAGAGTCACCCCAGCTGCGATAATCCGATGAGACCGTTAGATACCCGCGGCGGTTGAGGAACTCCGCGGCGCGGTCTGTACCGTCACCCGATGCATAAACATAACGCGAGAAGAATCCGTGATTCATCACGACCACAGGGAACGGCGCGGTGCCGTTCTTTGGAACCTGCAAAATGCCCGTGATCGTGAGCCCATCACTTGGATATTCGATCAGAAAACGGGTGAACAGGTCGGTCTCGAGCAAAGTCTCGCGGATGGTAATCTTTCCGCTTTGAAAATCATGTGCACGCAAGCCTTCAATGGTATATGGCAGAATGGCATCTTCTGTCGTACGCGTGGCCGTGGGCAAAGGCGTGACGGTTGGCGTAAGCGTGGCGCGAATGATGGTAACGATCGGAGGCGGCAGCGTAGCCGAGGCAGGCACGGATGCACAGGCCGCAAGAAAATTAATCAGTAGCAAACCAATAAAACGTTTCATGAGTAATCCTGGACTCCTTCAATCATCCCCGCCTCGACCATTTCTTCGGCCGCAGCCAACAAACGGACCGTTACATCCTCTTCGAGATAGGCTTCCCCACAAGAAGGACAAACCAGCCCCGGTATACGATCGACCTTCAACTTGATCTCGCCGCGTTCAAAGTACACGGATGTGGAGCCTTGAATGAGTTCAGACTTCCTGCAAATAAGACAGATCATAAGAAAAAACCAATTAAACACAAAGTGCACCAAGGGGCACAAAGGTTTTTTTGCCTTTCCTTGGTTTTCCTTCGTGAACTTCGTGTCCTTCGTGTTTAAAGCTCTTGATCGTTATCTTCATTTCCGACTCTTGAAATCTTTTTTCCATTTATCAGGATCGGGGATATACACCGTGATCACGGTGATCCGATTTTCTGCCGGGTTTTCCGAGGTTACCACATGAAATGGATGTTTCCCCTGAAAGCCAAGGACTAAACGGCTCGGTTCAGGCATCTCCGCAGAATAATCCTCGATCATTTCACCGGATTCCACCGCATGGCGCACCTTTTTCAGGGAAATTTCGCGTTCGAATATGCGCTGCACAGCATGGACACGGTAAAGAATATGATTGTTGTTCATGATGAAATGAGGGTTTACAATAGAAATCAGCCGATGAAAAAGAAAAGAAAACTAATCATAATTTTAACTGCCATTTCATCTCTACTTTTTTGTGGAGCCTGTTTTGTTTTCACATATTCAGGGTTGGTCATATTTTCGTACATTTTATTTTTCCTGACGCATAATGATTAATCATCCTATTGCTACACAGGGATCGTAAAAAAGAACGAACTGCCCAGTCCCGCCTTGCTCTCGAACCACGTTTCACCGTCATGCAGGTCAATGATATGCTCCACGATCTTCAATCCGATCCCAAAACCGAGGCGGGGATCTTCCTTGTCTGCGAGGATGGTTTCAAAAGGCTCAAAGACCAGCTCCTGGTCTGCCTCTGCGATCCCGATCCCTGTGTCGCGGACTTCGAACAAGATATTATTTGCTTCGCGCACAATGCGAACCGTGATCGTTCCCTTGTCTGTAAATTTGACCGCGTTATGGATCAAATTCAGCAACGCCTGTGAAAAGCGTGCCGCGTCGGCTTCGATGGTTGGCAGGTTTTCTGCAACATCCTCTTCAAGCGTGATACCTGAATTGGACTCGACTAATTGATCTGCAATGGTCATTACACCGTCCAACGCCGCATGGATATCCATTTCTTCCAGGCTCAACTCCATCCGACCAGTAATGGTTTCAGAATAATCATGAAAGTCGTTTACTTGTACAACCAATGGCATGAGAGCCGCAAAGATATGCTCGATCGGAGAATCCTTTATGCCCACATAGTCCTCCAACTCCTCAATGCGGTAAAGTGCATTCACCTTGGACTGCACTTCAGCCAGTCCGGCGCGCATGGTGCCAGACATTTTATACAAGTATTCATTTTGTTTGAAATCGTCGGTCATTTTTCTGCTCCTAAATGCGTTTACCTAGCCCATGAGTTTTAGAAACTATCCAAAAACTCAACCACACCGTTCGTGCCGCGAAGCCCGGCGGCAGCCGGTGCGAGACGGCAAAGACACGAAGACACAAAGTCACATCGTTCATGCCGCGCAGCACGGTGGCACGCCGATGCGAGACGGCAAAGTTTTTTCTTAGTGCCTTTGAGACCTAGTGCCTTGGTGGTGATAAAGCTGGTTGACTCTACTCCTGAAACCCGGTCTTATACAACTCATAATATACACCTCGCTGAGCCAGCAATTCAGCATGAGTCCCCTGCGCGGTGAGCTTACCGCCCTCGATCACAACGATCTTATCCGCGTTCGTGATCGTGGACAAACGATGTGCGATCACGAAGGACGTACGTCCCTTCAACAGCCTTGCGAGTGCCCGTTGAATAACCTGCTCGGTCTGCATATCTACCGAAGAGGTGGCTTCATCCAGGATCAGGATACGTGGGTTTGCCAGCAAGGCACGCGCGAACGAGATCAACTGACGCTGCCCCACGCTTAACAACACACCACCTTCTTCCACTGAGGTTTCGTATCTATTTTTCAAATTCAGGATGAACTCATGTGCACCCACGGCTTGCGCGGCCGCGATCACTTCTTCATCGCGCGCATCCAGGCGCCCGAACAAAATATTTTCCTTCACAGTTCCATTGAACAGGAACGGATCCTGCAAGACCATGCCCATTTGTTTGCGAAGCGAGGCCTGGGTCACCGTCCGCAGGTCAACCCCGTCGACGAGCACCCTGCCCTCGGTTGGATCATGGAAGCGGGTCAGCAATTTGACAATCGTCGTTTTTCCCGCCCCGGTCTCACCGACAAGCGCGACTGTTTCACCAGCTGATACATCCAGGTCGATTTCATCAAGCACCAATGTCGGATCGTCGGAATAATGGAAGGAAACGCGCTCGAATCGGACTCCGCCGGTAATTGCCTTCATCTCGAGGGCATTCACCGCGTCTTGAACATCCACCTCCGTATCCAGCAATGCCAGGATCCGTTCCCCGCCAGCCATGGTGGATTGAAGCGTGTCGAAGCGACGGCTCAGGTCACGAATGGGCTCAAAGAATCGGTCAACGTAAAGCAAAAAGGCGATCAAGACGCCGGCGGTGATCGATTCGCCTAAAACTGCGGTACCGCCTACATAGACAATCAGTGCAGTTGCCGTTGCACCGAGCACATCCACCACGGGAGTGAAGAGCGAAGCCACCTTGGCAGCATCCAGGCTGGTTTCAAGAAAATACCGATTGATATAATCGCGAAAATTTTTGTAATTATAGTCCTGGCGCGAGAACGCCTGAACAACACGTACACCATTGACATTTTCTGCCAACACGGAATTGCCCCATGAAACTGCCGCGCGCACCCTGCGATAGGTATGTCGCGCAGCCCGACGAAACAATACGGTTGCGAGAACCATGAAAGGCAGCACAATAAAAGTCAAAAACGAGAGCCTCAGATTCAGTGCCAGCATGGCAATGATGGTCCCCACAATGCCAAGCAGGTTACGGACGATGGCCAGCACCGCCCAGGTGATAAACTCGCGCAATGTGCCGACATCATTGATCACACGCGTGATCACCCGCCCGACACTATAACGGTTATAAAAACTCAGGGAAAGTTTTTGTAAATGTGCGAACATCGCTGTGCGAATATCGTATAAAACATACTGACCCACCCGGGACATGATCCGTATGCGCAGGTAATTAAATACGAGCTGAATAAGAGTCACAGCCAGGTAGGCAAGCACAGTATTTCGAAGTGCCAGGGGATCTTTTGCACTAATCCCATTGTCGATCGCAAGCTTCACAAAATAAGGACCCGATACCGCCGCGGTCGTAACAATGATCATGTAGACCAGGGCCACGAGCATGCGCGGATAGTAGGGCCGCACAAAGCGCAGCAGGCCGCGCGCGACCCTGGGATCGTAGCCCATATCAAGGGCTTCCTCTGATTGGACAATAAAGGGGGGAGGGATAATTCTCGTCATTTATTTAGATCTCAGGAGTCTTTTCTCATCATCCGCGTGTTTGTATGCCGGTCTTCATCATCAGTTCGTTGTTTGCTTGTAACGATCTCTTCTTCGAATTGAACATGCTGTACCAATTGCAGGTCATGGATCTCCCGATACAAACCACCCTGCATCAGCAATTCTGCATGTGTACCGCGCTGTACGATACTGCCCTTATCCATCACCAGGATCATGTCTGCGCGCCGTACTGTGCTTAAACGATGGGCGATCACAAAGGTTGTGCGACCTTCCATCAAGGCATCCAAGGCGGTCTGAATTAATTTTTCAGTCTGCGTGTCCACGCTTGAAAGCGAATCGTCCAGGATCAAAATACGCGGATCCATCAAGACGGCGCGCGCAATCGCCACACGCTGCCGCTGGCCACCTGAAAGGGTCACGCCGCGCTCGCCGACAACGGTATCGTAGCCATTCGGAAATCCCGCGATGAATTCGTGCGCCTGCGCAGCTTTTGATGCGGCAAGGACCTCGTCCTCGGTCGCGTCGGGCCGCCCATAGGCGATATTCGCGCGGATCGTATCGGAAAACAAAAGAGACGTTTGCAGCACAATACCGATCTGCTTTCTCAGCGAAACCAGTTCCACATCGCGCACATCAAATCCGTCCACCACCACCCCGCCGTCGGTCACATCGTAGAACCGCGGAATGAGATTTACAAGCGAAGTCTTTCCCGAACCAGTCGGCCCGATCAAAGCAACGATCTGATTTGGCTTGATGTTCAGATCGATCATGGATAAAGATGCGACCTTTTCATCCTGGTATTTCAACGAGACATTTCTGAATTCCACCTCACCGCGTAATGCGGATAAAACCTTCGCTTCATTTTTGGACCTGATGACTGGCTCCACATCCAGGACCTCGAACACCCTTTGTGCGCCCGCGGCAGCCTCACCGCCAGCATTAATGAGACCAGTCAAGGTCTGCGCAGGTTCCGCCATCATCAGAATATAGGCATTGAAGGCGACGACTGTTCCGATCGTCAACTCCCCGCTCATGACCATCTGGCCGCCAAACCAGAGAATTAAGATCGTCCCGAAGCTGGTCAGCCAGACGGAAACTGGCATGATCTTGGCCCATTCATCGATCACTTTCACCCATTTGGAAAAAACATCCCTGTTCGCCGAGTCAAAGCGGCCGATCTCGTAGTCCTCGCGGGCAAAGGCGCGCACAACCTGCACTCCGGTTACGTTTTCCTGCAAACGATTGGACACTTCGCCAACCGCATTATCCACTTCAAAAAACAATTTCCCGACCCTGGTCCCAAAATTTGTGGTCATCAGAATGAGTGGGAGCATCGGGAACAGGGCAATTAATGCAAGGTTTACATTTACAGAAACCATAACAACAAGGATCCCTAGCGTCAGCAAAATAAATCGTACCAGTTCTGCAATCGACGAACCTGCAAATCGCTCGATGGCGCGCACATCTTCGATACAACGCGAGATCAACTGCCCGGACTGCGCATGATCGTGATAGGTAAACGGCAAATACTGGATATGGTCATACATACTGTTGCGCAGGTCATAACCCACGCGGGCTGCGATCCATTCAGAGCCGTAGCGATTGCCCAACCCGAGCACGGCCGAAGCAAGCCCAAGACCGAAGAGCAGAAAAGCCGAGCGCACCAAATGGGATGAATCCGAACGCAGAAGTCCATCATCGATGACTGTTTGAATAATACGCGGGACGACCAAATTAAGCCCGGTCAGGGTCAGCAGCGTCACAAGTGTGACCACAACCTGCCACTTGTAAGGTTTAAGGAAGATGGAAATACGAAGTAGATTTTTCATAACAGGGAAATTACAGGATACCACAAGCCATGCGATATCACAAAAAGGAAGGCCGTTTTACAGCCACTTTTGATTGCTATACAGGCAGGGGCGGATCTTTATAAAGCTGAAGCCAGCGGAAAACAAATCGAACAAAAAGAGAAAAGCCCAGAACGATTGCCCAGTCAATGACAAAAATACTGCGTGGGAAGTTCCCGATCCAGCCTGCGGCATGGCCCATGTATACCAATGCGGCGACAACAACCGAGCCAACCGTGACGGAAATAAACAATGGGCGCACCATCTGCACCAACGGGAGATAAAGAT
>CAZJYB010000158.1:0-9877 GCA_964549865.1 uncultured Anaerolineaceae bacterium | reverse complement strand
CGATCTGCCCAGTGAATGAGTTCTTTTCCACATATGCTTTTACCCAATTAAAAATACCCGCGTGTTCCACATGTGAAAAAACGATGGCCGCGCCCCGCCCGGCTGTGAAATCGGAGGGATAGGTGGTGTGCGCGGTGATATGCCCGTTGTGGCAGATGCTGTATGTGCAATAATGCCGGCCGGGGATGTATTCCTGCGCGATCCAGTGAGAATCAAATTTCAGCGTGGAGAGAGCTTGTTTTAACGGGGGCCGGATCAAGGTCCGCGCGGCGAAGCGGGAGTAAACGGGTTTGAGGACGAGTTCACGCCATTGGGCAAATGCATGCAGCAGATCATCCTTGCTGGTAACCAGCATCGTTTCCGGGACGAACAGCTCGGATTCGATCGCCGTGACCACAAAGAACCATTTGTTGTGCAGGATATCCAGTTTTCTGAGCGATTCGGTGAAGACCGTGCAGGGAAAGCGCTCGCGTCCGCGTGCGATATAAAAGACCTCTTCGCAGGTGGGGATCAGCAGGTCGATCTTGTTTTCGATGACGATCTTTTCAATGGCTTTGATGAACGCTTCCGTCTGTTGCCGCGGTGGGGGGACAATAAAATTCTTCTCGATGGCGTTGCTCGGCGCGGATAAATGCCCGCGCAAACTCTCGGCCATGAAGACCGTATGTCCCGCACGATGAAAGGCGCGGGCCAGTTCAAGGGAGGCGGGCGCGCGCCCGCCGGTGAGAAGGATGTTTGACATTTAGAAAGTAATCACCAATCCGCCGATGGAAAGGCCGGCGCCCGTACCCACCATCAGGACTTTTTGACCTCGTTGAATATTTCCATCGCGAACCGCCTGATACAGTGTAGCCGGAATGGATGCTGAAACGCAGTTGCCAAGCCATTCGATGGTCGTCATGATTTTATCTGCCGGCCAGCCGAATCGCTCGAGCATTATCAAGCCTACTTTACTTGCCTGATGCGGTACGACCACATCGATATCCACCAGGCTCTTTGAAAGACCCGGGTACAACTCTTCCAAAAATTCATGCGCGATCCCGCGCACCATGCGCAGCACCGCGGGACCGTCCATGTGAAAGAGATCATCTTCAGGTTTATGACCTGCAAAACGGGGATGCAGCCGTGAGCCGCCGCCCATGATCGTGGTGAGATATGCGCCTTCGCCATAGGTTTTGAAATGCGCATGATGAACGATGGATCGGTCACTTTCATTTGGCCGAGTGACGACAACGGCCGCGGCCGCGTCACCCAGCAGTGAGGCTGATTCGGGTTCCTTTGGGTTGATGCCGCACGAGCCCACATCTGCGCTTGCGATCAGGATGTGCTTATACCTGCCGTTTTGTAAAAAATTTGCGGCCACATCCGTGGCGGCGATAAAACTTAAACAAGTTGTATTAACCGTCATGGCGGGAATTCCGGAGTTGCCCAGCCCAAGCTGGCGCTGGATCAATGCGCCCGTATCGGGGATGGCCTGCTCGCCTGTCCCGGATGCGTTGATGATCAGGTCAAGCTGGTCTGGCTTAAGTTTCGCCTCCTCCAATGCTTCACACGCAGCCTGTGCGGACATAAAGGAGGATGTTTCGTCCGTTACCCATCTGCGTTCGCGCACCCCATTGCGTCGCTCCACCCAACCCGCGGGGAGACTGCACATTGCTTCGAGCTCAGAATTGGGCACGACGCGTTTGGGCAGATATCGTCCGAGGCCGATGATCTTGAGTGGCAAATTGACCTGCATTCAATCTCCTGAAATCCGAAATCTAAAAATCGTTCTTCTGAAAATACGGGATTGCATATTTTGATATTGCCTTGATCAATTTCCATGGCGCACGCCTCTTTTCGGGCAGGTGCGCATGGTATACCGCATTGTACTCAATAACGGATTTCCCGCCGCGTACTTTCTTGAACTTTCCGACACCGCCGCTGGCATGTACGAGCAGATCCCGCTTCGATCCCTCCTGCAATGTAATAAGGGTCAACAAACGGTACAGGCCTTCCTGCTGCGGCAGGCTTGTATCATACCCGAACAGCGGCTGGGTCATGGTGCCGTTTCGGATGAAAAAACCCATCACCCCATTGATCCGCCCACGACGTTTCAGCCCGCGCATATGCAGGATGCCTTCATCGCGGGCAAGCTTTAAGAATTCAAGGGTGAATTGCGGGTTGTAATGGGAATATTTTTCGAGATATAGCAGGCCATATAAATGTAAAGCGCGTTCGAGTTCGGCATCCGTCAGGTCGCGGCCCTCCACGATCTCATATGCATGCTTGCGAAGTACGCGCATATCCTCCTTGTATTGCCGCGTGCGGCTTGCCTCCTCTGGATCCATATACCAAACCTGCCGGCTCAAGACCATCTCGTAATTTCCTTCTTTTAGGACCTCGTACAAAAGGGGATTTTTACGCGCATCCACGGAACGGAATACGATGGCGCGATCGGGAAACCACTTTGACAGCGCTTCGCCCAGGACCTTGACCTGGGACGCCGTTATCGATGGGTATAGATTCGTCGAAAGCAGGTAGTTGTTTACATAAGCGACCTTATCCAGGTCGGCGTATCGGAAATATCGTGCGGCGGGTCCCATGATCAGTTTGATCAGCGCTTCAAGGGGTGGATTATTGAGGTGTTTCACTTCTTCGAACGCGCCGTAGGAGACATAATGACTGTATGGGGAACAGGTATAGGTATTATCCGGGTGAAATTCCGAGACCGTGATGGGGACGATCACGTCATCCACCTGTGCGATCATGAGTTGTGTGTGATGCACATTTTTGATGTACTTCTGCGGGTCTTCCATCATGGGCAGCAGGTAACGACGCGCATACTCGCCGTCCGCCGTGGAGGGCCATTCAAGCGAAGCGATATTTTCACGGGTAAAAAGCCGGGCAGAGGGCGTCATTGACCTTTATTGCCCAGCGCGGTGATCGTCTCTTCACAATGCGAAGGAACGATCTGCACATCCGGATGTATCAGATGATATGTGCGCAGATCTCCCAGGGTATCGCGGTACGCTTGTGGGTCGGAGAATATCAGGTTCGCAATTTTACGCGGCGGACGATTCTCAACCACTGACTGCTTTAGCCAGGCCGCGTCTGCAACGAAAAAGAATAATTTATCGTTTTGATCTCGTGCAAAGATGCCCATCTGGCCGGGCGCATGACCGGGCAATTCCACTCCAATAATGGATCCGTCACCGAGCAGGTCATATCCCTTTACAAACGGTTTATATTCCTCGGGTAGGTGAACTGGCCTGGTCATGTCCACTGATGCGGAGCGTTCGTCGAAGTCTTTTGGGATAAGGCCCGGCATAAAGGCATGCTTGAGCGCCTCCATCGCGTGCATGCCGCGGATTCCTTCATAGGCATGAGGCATGTAGATATAACGGGAACGGGTCAGGTCGGCAAGTGAGGCGATGTGATCCGCATGAAAGTGTGAGATGAAAACGTGGGTGATATCCTGCGGTCGAATGTTAAGAGCCGCAAGTTGATTGACGAGCAGATCCTCTTCATGCAGAGTGACCGGGGTCATCCAGCGATAGAAACGGCTCGGGAAGGTCTTTGTTTCTTCAAAGAAGCGATACGAATATCCCGTGTCGAAGAGCACGGGGCCGAAGCGCGGATGCTCGAGCAACGCGAACATCGCGGGGAAGTGAATGCTACGCCAGCGCCCGCCTTGGATGACGATGTGTTCCGGGGCCGTGCAATAACCTGCGTGCAGGACTTTTATTTTCATTTATTCTTCCACCATTTGATGAATTCCTGAAATCCTTGCTCGACCGCGATGCGTGGATTGTAATGGAGCTCGCGGCGCGCGGCGGAAATATCCAGCGTGGCACTCTGTGAAATGACGAAAACTGAATAACGCGTGAGCGGAGGTTCGGGCTGCGAGGGAAGTACGCGATAGATAGCTTCCAACATGATTGCAATGGAATCCGCGACCTTGTACGGAATTTTTCGCCTCGGATATTCGAGATTTAGTTCCAGGCAGGCCCGTTCGATCATCTGCCAAAGTTTGACCGCTTCGTCGTTGGTGATGTTGTATTTTTTACCGAGCGTGTCACCGGGCGAATCCGCACAAAGCAGGAGTGCGTCCACCACATTTTCGACATACGTCAGGTCGGTAATATTTTGTCCATCCCCGATGACCCGCATGCGGCCGGACTCGAGCCGTTGGATGATGCGAGGAAAAATGGAATTGTCGCCCGGCCCAAAGATGGCGCGTGGGCGAATGGTGACGACAGGCAGGCCCTGTTCGTGCGCCTTGTCGATACGGGCCTCCGCGAGGCGTTTGGTCCTTGAATACTCGTTGACCGGTTCGGGCAGCGCGGCATCCTCACGGACATTGAGGCGGGGCTGATAACGAAAATAGATACTTGGCGTGGAGACATGCACGAGACGAGTTATATGATGTTCCATGCAAGCGCGTATGACATTCTCCGTGCCTGTGACATTGGCGCGATAAAAATCACTTTGCCGGCCCCATAACGATGATAGTGCGCCCGCGTGAAAGACAATCTCCTGTCCTTTGCAGGCATCCATGATCGCCGCCACGTCCTCGAGGTTTGCCTGAATTACTCTTAAGCCGCCTGCTTCGAGCTGTTTGAGTTTCAATGTATTCCGGCCCAAGACTGTCACATCCCAGCCCATCTTGTGTAAACGACGAGCCAATGCGCCGCCGAGGAAGCCCGTCCCGCCGGTGATCAACGCCTTCATCGGAGTGATCTTATCCTTTGAGCTGCGAGCGCTGTCAACTCTTCGCGAATGATCTTGGAATTATGCCTTACATCCGTGGGAAATCTTTTCATGAACAGGAACGTTCTTATCTGCGATGCCTCGGGATGCGGCTGGGCAAGCTGCATCAGATCGCGCCTGATCTGCTCTTTATCATCTACCACGTCTTTTTCCATTTCGATCCATAAGACGGGCTTTTTGTTCACGCCCACTAGTGCGGTTCGATACACGCACGGATGGGCGTTAAAGATGCCTTCGATCTGTTCGGTAAAAAATGTGGAGTTGTGTGTTTCCACGCGTTGTGATTTACGCCCGCAATACCACAATCGGCCGCGCTCATCGAAATATCCCACATCTCCCATGCGATGGATAATATCGTCACCATCGCGGATCTTCGCCAGTCGATTCGCATCTTCTCTTGCGACGTATCCCCGCGTCACGGCCGGACCCTGAACTGTGATCTCGCCGACGACATTTGTTCCCACTTCGAGAGATTCCTGCCACATTGCGATCCCATCATCTGTGATACGGATCACGCGCACGTTCGCGCCTGGTACCGGTTTTCCGAGACAGATCCCCGCGCCCTGTGCCGACTTTTCACGTATCTCATTGAACTCTTCGTTACTGTCAATAACCGCAATCGGCAGGGTTTCCGTCGCGCCATAAATGCCGAAGAGGCGAGCGTCATCAGGGAGCAGCCTCTTGAATTTTTCCTGCACTCGGAAGGGAGCAGGCGCGCCTGCGGTGATTACGCGCTTCAAACTCGTGAGTTTAATATATTGGCTTTCGCCATACCTCGCAAGAATATCCAGCACAACTGGAGAAGCGAACATGTTCGTTACGTTGAATTGCTCAATGGCATCGATCACTTTTGTTGGGTCTGTTTTAGCAGGCACCGGGAAATTGATATCAGGAATGACGCTGGTAACGCCAAGCAGCATGTCGATGATCGCGTAGAGCGGGAAAGCCGGCAGGTCAATTTCGTTTGGATGGATATCAAATGTTTTTTGAAGCATATCCAACTGGGCAGCGAAATTGCCCTGAGAATAAATTGCGCCCTTGGGTAGGCCCGTACTTCCGCTGGTGTAGACGATGGCTGTGGGGCAATCATCCAATATCGGGGAAAGATGGCTGTCATGTTTTAAGCTTCGCTGCCTTATTGTTTCAAGGGTGAGATTATATCGAATTGAATCACTCCCCCAGCCGAAAATAAGACGTAATAAATGAGTGAGACCGTTCCCGATGAAAATATCCGGCTTTGCCTCATTTAGACACTCGCCTGCTTTTCTTAAACCGATGGCGGGGTCCACGATGATGGGGATGACGCCTGTTTTCAAAAGCGCAAATGCCAGGGCGAAGAAATCTGCAGAGGGTGGGGTCATCAAGGCGGCGCGCATGCCTGTGTCGACGCGGCAGGCTTGCAGTCCACGCGCGAAACGGTTTGACGAATCCAAAAGCCGGGCATAGGTAATTGTCTCCCACTTCCTTTTATGTGAATAAATGAGCGCGGCTTTGCCCGGGTGATTTGCCGCGTTTGTCTCGAGTCTTGTCCACAGTAGGGATGTCATCGATCCAGTTTTAATTTCATTCCCAAATGTGAAGCTTTGAATCCCAGTCGTTCATAAAAACGATGTGCGTCTTCGCGCGCGTTATGAGTGGTCAGCTGCATGAGATGCGCGCCGCGCGCTTTGGCACGCCCGATGGCGTATTCCATCAGTTGTGAGCCAATGCCTTTGTTTTGAAACTTATGATCTATTCGAACGGATTCCACTTGTGAGCGTAACCTGCCTTGATAGCTGACGGAAGGCAGGAACATGAGATGAAGTGTGCCGATCACTTCCTCGTTCAATTCCGTAACAATGAGTTCATGGTTCGGGTCGCGATCGATCTGCTCAAAAGCCTTGTGATAGGAATGGGCCAGGGGTTGTGCCTCGCGTTCACGCCGGGCACCCAGCTCATCATCTGCAAGCATGTGAACAATGGCCGGTAGGTCTGCGCTTGTGGCCCGGCGAAAGATGATCCCTGCGTTGTTCATGTCCCGGAATGGTGTTTGGTAAGTTCCAGGTATTGGGGATTCCTTTGAATATATGCAGCCACGTAGGGGCACATCGGGATGACCCTCAATGATTTTGCTTTTGCATATTCAAGAACAAATTGGGTCAGCCGGCCGGCCACGCCCTTGCCTCTGAGTTCAGGGTGAACACCCACATGGGTCATCACCAAAGTGTCCTTTTCCAGGATGTAATCCAGCCTCGAAGGATACTCATTGATCAGAACTTCAAAGCGATTTTCCGCTTCATTATTTATGATTTCCAGTTTTTCCAGGTTGATTTCCATTAATATAAACCTTTTATCGATTCTACACCAAAAAATAGAACGGACAGCGATGATCATCGCTGTCCGTTCATTCGCAGAAGCTGGGCTTATTTTGAATTGATGAAGGCCCGCGAACCTGAAACAAAAACACCCCAGGCGGGATGTTTTTTTCTGGCGGTGTTTGCTGGACAAAGTTCGCATGAATTGAGAACTTTAGTAACCGTCCTTGCTAATAAGAAATTAACTTTAATTAAATCGTAATCTGCCTTCGGCGGACGATGTAATATATTAGAGTTCCTGCAAAGGTTACGCGGGTGATATTTTTAACGAATTCTACTGCATTTTTTGTAATTACCGAATTTGACCCACTATCAAATGTAGGATTCTGGGCAAGCACCAAGCCTGAAAAAAGAAACATTACCAATGAGCCTATTACTAATAAATCCAAAAAATATGAACGTTCAAATTCATAAGGATTCTGTTGGGGAGATTTAAGCCTGAACTTAAGATAAAAAAACAAGGCAAAGAAAACAACCAATACGATGATGTATCCAATTCCTGGTCCACGGGTTATGGTTTTGGAACTTAAGAAATTTAGCATAAAAACTGCTATTAGGAACCCTACAGATAGAATCCAACCAGATTTGCTCATAGGCGACTCACTCCAATCCCGTTTTACCAATCGGTTGGCAAAATACATGGTCAAAAGACCCTGGGTGAAACCCCACCAAATAATATTTATACCGATAATTGCTACAATATTGATACCGAAAGTCAGTGGTGGTATAAAAATGGTACCGGTCAAAAAAGTTTCCGGCAACAAACCAAAAGCAAAAGCTACCAACAGCAACTGAATATTTGTAATCCTATATCTCCTTATGAGATCTTCGACGATCGAATAGTAAGCAAAATAAATAAGAAATAAGCCGATAATAAAACCTGGTCTGACAAATATTCCAGCAATTCCCCGGAGTGCCAGTTCGAATGATAGGTTAAACAGTGTTGCAATTAAAATGATTTTTACTTTAGTGGACATAAGATTTTTTTCCTTAGTTTTTAGACTTATTTTTATCAGGAAGAATTAATAAGATGATAAAACCAATAAAATGCATCAGGCCAAGCAAAGAAAGCCAACCCGTGTAACCTTTAGCCCTGGCAAAGTTGTAATACCAGACAAACGAGCTGATAGTAATTGCTAACCAAAACAGCTTCCCTAAAGGGTTAGCATAGAGCCAAAGCCAAAAATACTGGCGCGCCAGCAGAAGGGCTACTAGGTTTATGACTAAAAAAATAATCCCCGCCGTCCTCGCATTGTTTTTGTATGGTTGAATCATAAATCAATTTCCAGATTGTATTATTTCTTTATACTTTAGACCAGTACTTGAAAACTTATCGGCAACCAGGTTTTTTACCGCGTCTACATCTGCAAGCCCTGGCAGATCATTGCTCCAAACCAAACTGCTCTGATTGACCGCACCGAACGAGTTGACAAAAGTTTCTTTCGCTTGGGCCTCGACTGGATCAAGTATGCCTTGAAGCACCAACTTGATTTTCAACCAATTTTCCACTTTCAGCCTTTGGAAACCATTACTCATATACGGTAGAGAAACTTAAATCAATAATAAAAATTTTTCCAGAAGTCTCTTTTTTGTCCACTATCACATATACGGCAAGGCGCTGTCCATCCGGACTAAAGGTGCTGTCAGCAGGACCCACTCCTTCAACATAGTAACCGGATTCTTTGCTTTTAAAATAAGTGATCCTTTTTTTATCGGAACCATCCAAATTCATTTCCCACAAGTCGAGATTCAAGCCACCAATATCTTTGTTGCTTGCCCATATTAATTTATCACCCTTCGGCGAGAGCTGAGCATGTTCGTCCCACTCATCGGGAGAATTAGTCAGATTTTGCAATTTACCAGAAGCAATATCCATTAAATAAATATCAAAACCGCTCTCGCTTTGGCCTTCAGCGGTTGCTGAAAAAATAATTTTTTTGTCATCCAAGGTAAACCCGTGGGTTTCAAAAAATCTCGGATTAGTACCTGGCCTTAAGGTATTAATATTACTTATCACCGGGGTGCCGCCGCTAATAGAAAAGTCAGCTAAATTTAGCGACCACTTGCCCCATAGGCCTTGTGATTCAATCAGTTGCGCCCAAATAAGCTTTGTTCCGTCATGAGAAAAATGCGGGTGCAGGACTCCGTTTGGGGTTCCAATGGATACATGCAGTTTCCAGAACCCACCCTGTAAGTCCGTGACCCAAAGGTCATTCCCCACTCCTTTCCCAGGAGTAGCTAGATCATTAAAGATAGCAGTTGTTTTTTGTGCCTGAAAAACGAGATAATTGCCTGTGGGGTGCCAGGCAGGATTCCCCATATTCTTATTAGGCAGATCTGTTTTATTACAGGTAATACATTTTTCATTTGATCCGTCAGGATCCATAACAAACACATCGTAAAAACCGTCCGAATCTCTGCGGTCAAAGGCAATCAAGTTCTCTGATTCAGACCAATCCACACGGCCACCAGCATCTTTAAGAACTGATACTATTGAGTCTTTGCTTACGTATAAATCATTTGTTTTATCTTTCTTTGCCCGCTGCAAACTCTTGCCTAAAGCTAGGACTAACATTATTACAGCAAGGGTAATTAAAATTTTTTTCATAGACTAAAACTCCTTATGCTAAGCTATATTTTTGATTTCTTTTCTAGCCACCGTACAGTTTGCTAAATACATGCATCGTTGGTTGAGTAGGCGGTGTTTTTCCGCCGTACACTTGCGCCGCACTCCCACTACGCTGCGCTACGCCCACTCGCTCTGCTCGGGA
>CAZJYB010000157.1:0-9906 GCA_964549865.1 uncultured Anaerolineaceae bacterium | reverse complement strand
TGTCTGTGCAATCCTGCTTGGCAGGCTGGCAGGCAATTGGGCGATTGTTTACGGCGTTTGGGCCGGGCTTGTTTTCGGAGGTTTGGTATGTTTTCTCACGGCATGGCTGGTTTCGAAGCTGTGGGGAAAAGCTAGCGCGTTGCTGATGGGTTGATCCGGCAGTCGGTTTCCACTTCAGTTCAAAGGACAGGGCAAACGGCTGCCAATAAAATTTCATCCACAGGGCAGAACATCGCCTGCAATATCAACAAGGCGGGGCAGTCTGCTGCAAATGCAATCAAAGGTGCAATGCAAAAAGCCGTCTCTGAATATGGCTGCGTAAGGTGAGGTGTTAAGATAAATTCCCCGTTTGGATATTGTTCCCAATGAAAAAAAAGCCGATTATTACCATCAGTATGATTGGAATATGCCTGATTGCCTTTGCCCTGCAAATGTTGTCACGCTATTTGTATGGCAGGGATGTTTTGATCTATCTTTTCGCTAAAAATAATGCCTGTATCCTGAATGGCGAATTTTGGAGATTCGCCACCGCCAATTTTTTACATGTCAATTGGAACCATTTGTTGCTTAACCTGACTAGCCTGTGGGTACTAGGGAAAATGCTGGAAAAAGAAATGGGCTGGCTCAAATTTATTATTTTGTGCGCTGGGAGCGGGCTGTGCGGCATAATGGCGTCCTTCCTTTTTATTCCAGAGGTGACGATCGGCGCGTCTGCAATTGGATATGGATTATGGGGCGCAATGATCCTTGCCATATTCCGTTCGAAGTGGCAAGGAAAGCGAACCGTATTGATCGTTAATATTCTTTTATTAATTTTTTCTTTGGCGCTTGGCTTCTTCCTGCCATTTGATAATTACGCCCATTTGGGAGGGCTTCTATTCGGGGTTGTTTTTGAAGCGATGTTCTGTGATGCGGATATGTTCTAAAAGTAGGGAGCAAGCAGGAACGCTGGCAATATTGAAGGAATTATCCATTTGATTACAAAATTGTAGAAAAACAACAAATGTAACGGTGGTTATATTTCCATGAAAAACTGGCTTTTGCTTCATTACACGCTCCCCGCCAACCCCTTCAATCCGCCGATTTCCCCTCCGCGACAAGGAGTAATTCCCACCTCCACCTTGGAAGGTATACTGACTGGCATTGAGGCTGCAAGTTTTGGAGGAATGAAGACCATGAATAGAGAAGATAAGCCTTTACAGGCACAAGTATTAGAAAAACGAAAAAAGAGCTGGGAGCAACTAATTGCGCTGGTGGAGCGCAACCTGGATTTTGGCCTCTGGGGTTTTCGTAAAAGCTACACTGACTTCACAATGGATGGAACCCCTGTTATTTATGATTCTGAGTGGTGCCGGATTCGAATTAAGTTTAAGGAATGGGAGTCTCCTCACCAATCAATGGAATACATTGTTCGCGTTCATTATGGCAGGCTGCATGCCCCAAATGATAAAGGATCCATGATATGGAATGCGGAAGAATGTTATTGTTGGCATGGTTTGTGGGGAGAGGGAGGAATACTTAATTTTTTAGACGGGCTAACACCTCAAGAAGTGGCCGCTCAAAAAGGACGGCCACGTATCGTAGAGCAATTGAGTCGATCAGAATTAGGAAAATCTTTGGAAAAGAAGAGGAGGAATCAACCAGAGCAGATGATTCAAACTCATGTTGCAATATGGGAGCATTACGGACAAGTCTTATTTGAGTTATTCGACTTGCGCCGCCCTGATTTATGGGAGCAATACAGAAAATTCCTGAAAGGATATTACGATATTAAGGGTAGAAACCCTCACATAAAACCTTCGCCTGATCAAGTATGTTGAATGGCAGCGGGTTTCATCTGAAACCTTGAAACAGTCAAAGGGAAACATGAAGTATAGATATAGGCAACAGGGCGTGCCCAAAGAATCGATGATCCTTGCGAATACATGGCGCAGCTGGCGTAAGTCGGATTGCCAATCCGACCTGCATTTGCGGGAACATCACAGCGATTCAACCTGGCGAAACGGCCCGAGAGTTCAATCTGATATAATGCCGAACAACTCGTTGTCAGGATTCATGGATGACTCTCGAAAAGAATACATTTCTTCATAATCGTTATCGCGTAATTGAGATCCTCGGCCAGGGGGGCATGGGGTCTGTATACCAAGCTGTGGATGAAAACCTGGGGGTCACAGTGGCCTTAAAGGAAAATCTGTTTACCACCGATGAATACTCGCGCCAATTCCGCCTTGAGGCGGTGATCCTGGCTAATTTGCGTCACCCCAATTTACCGCGAGTATATGATCACTTCGTAATGGGCGAACAGCAATATCTGGTGATGGACTACATCGAAGGTGAAGATCTGCGTCAGCGCATGGAACGTATGGATACGATCCCAGAGGACGATGCGGTCCTGATCGGCGCTTCGATCTGTGATGCGCTCACGCATCTGCATTCGCGCAAACCTCCCATTTTGCATCGTGATATCAAGCCTGGAAATGTAAAGATCACACCCGAGGGTCATATCTTTCTGGTGGATTTCGGCCTTGCGAAGGTGTATCACGACACAACCCAGGCCACCAGTACCGGGGCACGCGCGATGACACCGGGCTACTCGCCTCCCGAGCAGTATGGCACGGCGCGCACAGATCCACGTACAGACATTTATTCACTGGGTGCAACGTTATACGCCTCATTGACTGGTGTGATCCCCGAAGATGGTCTGGCGCGTGCCATGGACAATGCACAGCTTACTCCTCTTCGAAAGCGGAATGCCAGGATCTCGCGTCGTCTGGCCGCGGCCGTTGAAAAGGCCATGGCTGTGGACCCGAGTGATCGCTTCCAAAACTCGCAGGATTTCAAGGCCTCCCTGCTCAACTCAAAATCCAAAACCCAGCAGCTGCCGGGCGGATATATGGTGACACCGCCGCCGCTCGAATCAGACCTTTTGGATGATCCCAGCGAAAGCCTCACCCGGGTTGAAAAATCGCCTCGCGCCAAGACGGGTCCGGCTTATCCCGCGCCTGCGGGAGAGGAACAACCCTTTGTCTCCCCGCTTAAAAAACAAAAGGAACGCGAGCGCAGACGGCGTTTTGCCTTGATGCGATTTGTCTTCCTGCTTTTGCTTTTGTTGCTGGCGGCGATCCCATTCTTTGTTCCCGGCCTTCTACCTGCAAATGTGCGTGATGTCATTCCATTTCTTGGGTTGTTGAATACATCCACACCAACGCCCACACCCACCATACCTCCAACCCGTACTCCCACTCAGACTTTAACATCAACTTCCGCGCCATCCACCGCAACAAGGAAGCCAACGATTACACTCACTGCGCCTGCCACCGTGGGGGTGGTTCCGCTTTCACCTGAAACAGTCACTTCGACACCAACATTGGCGTTCACCCCAATGGGTGGTGGGAGCGGCCAAATTGCGTATGCATCCGATCAATCCGACCTGCCTCAAATTTACCTTGTAGACCTGGCAAGCCAGGCTGTCCTTCAGATCACGGATATGCCGGAAGGTGCCTGTCAACCCGCCTGGTCACCAGATGGTGATACATTGGTCTTTACATCTCCATGCAAGGGCGTTGATGAAATTTATTTTGAAACAAGTTTGTACCTCATCAATTCGGATGGCAGCAACCTTGTTCCACTGTCCACTGTTCCGGGTGGAGATTTTGACCCCGCCTGGTCCTCCGATGGCAATTCGATTGCCTTTACCTCGCTTCGTACCGGACAAATGGAGATTTTCGTGCTCAATGTAACTGATCAATCAGTCACACAGATCACGGCCGGCGTCCCAAATGTGGAATCTCATCAGCCTGCATGGTCGCCGGATGGTTTGCAGATTGCCTATACGGTAAAAAGGCTGGGAGTCTCCCAGATCTGGTTAATGAATGCGAATGGCTCCGATCAAAAGCAGATTGTACGAAGTGGCACTTCATTCAGCGATTATCTACCCACCTGGTCTCATGACAGTGAATTGATCCTCTTTAATCAGCGCTGCGTGCCAACCTTTTGTACGCCCTATGTGATGCGTGTTTCAGCCGGGGACCGTTCCAATCAACAGGGGACGCGTTTGCCGTTCAGCGCCCTCGTCATTGAGGATGTTGAATTCTCTTTTGACGGTTTCTGGCTTGTGTATGAAGGTCAGGAAAGCGGCGAGGATAAAGACATCCTTTATATGACGGTCAGTGGGGCAAACCGTATCTCTTTGACCGAGAACGAAGGACTGGATTTCGACCCTGCCTGGAGGCCATCCCCTGATTAAGTTGGGTGTTTGGCAGGCTTGTCTTTTATGATAACCTTCAAAAGTAAGGATATAAGAAACTCGTAATTGAAATAAAATCGAAACGAATTGATTTTTCCTTAAGGGTAAAATAGCAGGTAGTTTGTCTGCTTGAATGGGCGGTCCCATGACTCAGGCTGTCCGCACGCTTACCAATAGATTTCATCTCCAGATAAGGATCTGATGATTCTCGAACACGACATACTACTGCATAAACGTTATCGGATTCAAGAGAATCTCGGACAGGGGGGCATGGGCTCTGTTTATCGTGCTGTGGATGAAAATCTTGGCATGGAAGTGGCTGTCAAGGAAAATCTGTTCACCACGGAAGAGTATGCGCGCCAATTCCGCCTTGAAGCGGTCATCCTGGCGAATCTGCGTCACCCAAACCTGCCGCGGGTTTCCGATCACTTTGTGATAGCAGGGGAGGGACAATATTTGATCATGGATTTCATCGACGGCGAGGATCTTCGCCAGCGTATGGAACGCGTTGGTGTGCTTCCCGAAGACGAGGTTGTGCAGGTCGGCGCGGCAATGTGCGATGCTCTTTACTATTTACATACCCGTAAACCTGGCATCCTACATCGGGATATAAAGCCGGGCAATGTAAAGATCTCGCCCGATGGTCATATCTTTCTTGTGGATTTTGGCCTTGCCAAGGTGATCCAGGGAAATCAGGCCACAACCACCGGCGCACGTGCCATGACGCCGGGCTATTCACCGCCTGAACAATATGGCACCGCACGCACAGATGCCCGTACGGATGTTTATTCGCTTGGCGCAACCTTATACGCGGCGTTAACAGGGGTGATCCCGGAAGATGGCCTTGCGCGTGCAATGGATAACGCCCAACTTACACCTTTACGAAAGCGTAATCCTGATGTATCGCGTCGCCTTGCGGCTGTGATCGAGAAGGCCATGGAAGTCGACCCAAGTGATCGCTATCAGATGGCTGATGCTTTCAAGGTCGCGCTGCTTAATACCAAGTCCAAGACCCAGCAGTTAACCAGCACTTATACGGTTGCCCCGCCTCCGCCTGAGGCGGAACGAAAAAGCGATCCCCAAAACGCCTCTCTTTTGGTGCACTCAACCCCCATTGAGGAACACGATTTCATTTCCCCGCGCAAGAAACAAATTCAAAGAACGACACGTTTGATACGTTTTACCGGCTTTACAGCCCTTGCTCTTATTCTCCTCGGATTTATCGCTACAATATTCTTCGCTCCGCAGTTGGTGCCGGCTTCCGCACGAGCTTATCTGCCATTTTTACCGGCACTGGCTCCCAAGAATACCCTCGCCATTGTTTCATCGACCACTCCGCAAAACACTCCGGAATCCATCATTGCCTCTACTGCAACGCCGGATCTCTCTTTTGAGGCTATTACGCAAACAGCGATCTCCGCTCTCACTCAAACATTGGCACCCACACCGATCGGTGCAGATTATTTGCAAATAACGTATGCGTCCACCCGCACTGGAGTTGCGCAGATCTACCTTACTAATTTATTGAATGACCAGGCCATTCCAATCACAAACATGTCCGGGGGCGCCTGTCAGCCATCCTGGGCACCGGATGGAACACGGCTGGTATTCACTTCGCCATGCAGCATTAAAAAAGATACCTACCCTGAATCCAGTTTGTACATCATTAACGCGGATGGCAGTGATTTACTGCCTTTGCCAACTGCACTCGGCGGAGATTTTGAACCAGCCTGGTCGCCCGATGGTCATTTTATTCTTTTTACATCCATGCGCGATGGATATATGCAGATCTATTCATACAATGTTGCAACAAGCAAGGTGACGCGGCTCGTACGAACTGACCGTGATCATCATACACGTCAAGCTTCCTGGTCCCCGGATGGCAGGAGGATCATTTACGCGTATCAGCGGGTGGTAACCTATGAGCTGTGGACGATGACCAGCTTGGGTGACAATGAAAGCCCGGTGTTTGCCAGCGGCGACGAATTATCCAATTCCAACCCCATCTGGTCTCCTGACGGGGAGTTCATTCTTTTCAGCCAGCAAAAGATCACTGAATTTAATTTCCCCAACCTTTATTCTCTCAAATTTCGCGGAGATACTGCGCCTTTAAAGATTTCTCTGGGTCAGCTTTCCGTGGAGGATGCCCATTATTCTCCGGACGGAGTCTGGCTTGCTTATGAAAGCGGCGGAGAGCGAGCTTATCACGTTTACTATTCCACTCCTGCAGGTGGTAATCAGAACCGCATTACAGAGGATGTAGATTTCGACGACTTTGACCCTGCCTGGCGGCCAATGCCAGAAGTACGATAAAACCAAACCTCCCACAATAAAGTGGGAGGTTTTCATATACTTCTCTTATTGACTTCCGTTTTTTGCACTGTTATCATTATCCTTAATTTGGTAGCACTCTCGAAGCGAGAGTGCTAAATTATGAATATGATCAACCTTTCTGAACGCCAGAAGACCCTGCTTCTTCTTATTATCCGCGATTATATAGAATCCGCTCAGCCTGTAGGCTCGAAGCGGCTGGCGGAGCATTACCATCTCGATCTTTCCTCGGCGACGATCCGTAACGAGATGGCTGCGCTTACCGAAATGGGATATCTGCGCCAGCCTCATACTTCTGCAGGACGTGTGCCCAGTGAAGAAGGCTATCGTTATTTTGTCAGTCAAATGATGCACAATGCAGAACTGCCTCAAGCGGTTCAGCATACAATTTCGCATCAGTTCTACCAGGCCCGTCCGGACATGGAACAATGGATGACCCTTGCGGCCTCGATCCTTGCGCACCAATCACAGGGTGTTTCAGTTGTCACCGCGCCACATGTCGAGCAGGTCAGGTACAAGCACGTGGAATTGATCTCCACACAGGGTCGCCAGATCTTAATGGTTTTGGTGATGGTAGGTGGGGAAGTCTCACAGCAGATCCTTACACTCGCGGAACCCGTCCCTCAGGAAAGACTCAGCCAGACGGCCGCGCGTCTTAATGGACTTTTGGCTGGTCTCACCGTGGACGCGATCGCGGCCCTTTCAAACCGTTCTGACCCGCTCGATCAGGATATCCTGCTGTTGATCCTCCAGGAAATTCGCCGTACCGCAGCCAGTGTCTCGGGTGAAATTTACACGGATGGATTGACCAACGTTCTATCCGAACCTGAATTCGCCGGCTCGGATGATGCAAAGCGTGCTTTGAAGATTTTTGAAGAACCTTCCACCTTGCAGGACTTGCTTGCGCGTACAACGACCAATAGCAATATCGGCGGGCTGCAGGTGCTGATCGGTGGTGAAGGGGAATGGGACGATCTGCGTCAATGTTCCATGGTGATTGCGCGTTACGGGGTACCCGGCATGGCCACCGGCACACTGGGTGTATTGGGACCGATGCGCATGTCCTACGCGCGCACGATCCCCACTGTAAGATATGTTGCAGGCTTATTAAGCGATCTGGTCAACGACACGATTTCAGGCGAGTAGAACCTATGAATGCGGGAGGATATTCCCGCGAAGAGAGTGGTGAAGAATATGAGCAAAGAGAAAGATATCAATCCCGAAGAAATTATTGAGGATCAAGAATCAGCTGAGACCCCGCCGGAGAATGACGGGCAGGCCCGGGCCGAGCGTGAGGCGTTGATCGATCAATTGAAGGAAGCCGAAGCCAGGTTGTCCGAATATAAGGATGGCTGGGCCAGGTCTCAGGCCGAATTCCAGAATTATAAAAAACGCATCGAGCGCGATAACGAGTCGATGTACGCCAGTATGAAAGGTGACATTATCAAGAAAGTGTTGCCTGCATTGGACGACATCGAACGCGCCTTGCAAAACCGTCCCGCGGACGATGCCTGGGCGAATGGCATTGAGTTGATCGCGCGCAAGTTGCAGAACCTGCTGGAAAGTGAAGGTCTGAAACGCATTGAAGCAAAAGGCGCGGCCTTCGATCCGAATTTCCATGAGGCTATTTCGCATGAGCCCTCTGATGAGGTTGGGAGTGAACATGTGATCGACGTGGTACAGAATGGTTATATGATGGGCGAACGTGTGATACGGCCTGCGCTTGTAAGAGTGGCACAATAACGTTTGGACGTTTATACGTTCGAACGTGCAAACGTTTAAAAGGAGAATTGTAATTATGGCAAAGATCATTGGTATCGACCTGGGTACGACGAACTCCGTGGCAGCGGTGATGAGCGGTGGTGAACCGGTGGTGATCCCCTCCGCAGAAGGCGAGAGACTCGTCCCTTCCGTGGTGGCGGTGAACAAAAATCACGAACGTTTGGTGGGACGTGTGGCGCGCAACCAGGCGATCACAAACCCGCAGAACACCATTTTTTCGGTGAAGCGTTTCATGGGGCGCAAGTCCGGCGACCCGGAAGTGGAACGCACCAGAAAGCGTGTGCCTTACGAAGTGACCGAGGCCGCCAACGGGGATGTGCGTGTGAAGCTGGACGAAAAAGATTATTCGCCGCCAGAGGTTTCGGCGATGATCCTCGCCAAAATCAAAGCGGATGCGGAAGCGTATCTCGGCGAGACCATCACGCAGGCCGTCATCACCGTTCCCGCATATTTCAATGACGCGCAGCGCAATGCCACAAAGGATGCCGGCAAGATCGCAGGTCTTGAAGTGCTGCGCATCATCAACGAGCCAACAGCCTCGTCGCTCGCCTATGGTCTCGACAAAAAGAAAAATGAAGTGATCGTTGTGTACGACCTGGGCGGGGGTACCTTCGATGTTTCCGTGCTCGATGTGGGGGACGGTGTCTTCCAGGTGCGCGCCACAAGTGGTGATACCTTCCTCGGTGGTGACGATTTCGACCTGCGCATCATGGATCATTTGATCGAGGTCTTCAAAAAAGACAACGGCATCGATCTGAATAACGACCGCCAGGCACTGCAGCGTTTGAAGGAGGCTTCTGAAAAAGCCAAGATCGAACTTTCCACAGTGATGCAGACCGAGATCAACCTGCCTTATTTGACGGCGGATGCGACCGGCCCGAAACATCTGGTGATGACCATGACGCGCGCCAAGCTGGAGCAGATCACCGGCGATCTCGTCGACCGGACGATTGCCCCCGTCAAACAGGCATTGACCGACGCCGGTCTGAATGCCGGCGATATCCACGAAGTGGTTTTGGTGGGCGGCATGACTCGTATGCCGGCCATCCAGGATCGCGTGCGCGCCTTCTTTGGCAAGGATCCACATAAAGGCGTGAACCCCGATGAAGTTGTAGCGATCGGCGCGGCCATTCAGGCGGGCGTGTTGGGTGGAGAGGTGAAGGACATTCTCCTGCTGGACGTGGCCCCTCTTACCCTCGCGATCGAGACTTTGGGGGGTGTAGCCACAGCCCAGATCGAACGCAATACAACAATTCCCACCCGCCGCAGCCAGGTTTTTTCAACCGCATCTGATAGCCAGACACAGGTTGAAATTCATATCCTACAGGGCGAGCGCCCAATGGCGAGCGATAATAAATCGCTGGGTAAATTCATTTTGGATGGCATTCCTCCCGCACCGCGCGGCATTCCACAGATCGAAGTGACCTTCGATGTGGACGCGAACGGGATCTTAAAAGTCAGCGCGAAGGATAAAGCCACTGGTCGTTCACAACATATCACGATCACAGCCTCCTCGGGTTTGAGCGACGCTGAAGTCGAGCAGATGC
>CAZJYB010000156.1:0-9937 GCA_964549865.1 uncultured Anaerolineaceae bacterium | reverse complement strand
GCGCTTGCACGGCGTGCGAGCTTCAAGATCATTGTTGAAACCTGGCGCACACGCATATTTCGATACAGGGAATATCTAAAACAACGTTACAATTGAAATCGATCCTCCATGAATAAAGAGACCCACCCTTCAACGGTTCGCGACCAGATTCATACGCTTGGGCTGCAGGCAGGCAAGGTACGCTCTGAGCTGGAAGCCAGCAAGCTCAAAATCCCAAAAACAATACTTGAAGACCTGAAGAATCTGGAATCCATGCTTGGGCAGATGGGCGAAAAGATCAAGGCCTTTCAATATGAGCATAACAACAT
Organism: uncultured Anaerolineaceae bacterium; assembly: GCA_964549865.1. Taxonomy (GTDB): domain Bacteria; phylum Chloroflexota; class Anaerolineae; order Anaerolineales; family Villigracilaceae; genus Villigracilis. The sequence continues at coordinate 9,629 of CAZJYB010000156.1, read as the reverse complement.
GCTCGCGCTGGCCACCGTGGGACAGGTGATCAACTCCTCGCTCGAACTGGATGAAGTACTCCGCATCGTGATGGATAATATCGTACGCCTTACCAAGGCGGAACGCGGCTTCCTGATGTTACGCGATGAAAAAGGCGAAATGGTCAATCGCGTGGCGCGCAACTGGGAAATGGAATCGATCAACTCGTCTGAGCTCACCGTCAGTCGCTCGGTGGTGGCACGCGTGATCGACAGCGGCGAACCCATCATCACCACGAACGCACAGGAAGATCAAAGATTCGTCGGGCAGGAAAGCATCGTTGCATTCAATCTACGTTCCATCCTGTGTGTGCCTCTTAAAGTTAAAAACGAATTGATCGGTGTGATCTATGCGGATAATCGTATTCGCACGGGTATCTTCGCCGAATCGGAACGGGATATTTTGCTTGCATTTTCGAATCAGGCTGCAGTTGCGATCGAGAACGCGAGATTGTTCTCCTCCCTCAAGAACACACTCGAAGAAGTGACCGGGCTCAAGAACCTGATGGATAACGTATTTGCATCCATTACCAGCGGCGTGATCACTGCGGACGTTAAGAATCAAGTTACGCTTGCCAACCGCGCGGCAGAAAACATCCTGGGCCATGGCACACTTGAGATCGTCGGTCGTCATCTGGACGAGGTGCTTGCCACTGTTTCAAAGGAAATTGCCCCGCATCTGACAGAAGTTCGCGAAACTGACAAAGCCATCGTTGACCTTGAGATCAGTCACCATCTGCCGCCGCGCGGTAAGGTGGATTGGCGTTTGAACCTCTCCCCTCTCAAAGATGCCGGCCAAAAGACCCAGGGGGTTGCCATCGTTCTCGATGATCTGACCGAGAGAAAGAAACTCGAGGCACAACGCAGGCTCTTCGAACGCATGGTGGCACCAGCCGTCATCGAGCAACTCGACCCCAACAGTCTGCAACTGGGCGGTAAACGTGTGGATATCACGGTCTTGTTTGCCGATATTCGCGGCTTCACCACCTATAGTGAAAAACTGCAACCGGAAAAACTGGTCAGCATCTTGAACCGATATCTTGCCGCAATGGCCGAGGCTGTCCTTGAACATGGAGGCACCATCGATAAGTTCATGGGCGATGCCATCATGGCATGGTTCAACGCACCGGTCCCCCAGCCGGACCATACCTTGCGGGCGGTAAAGACCGCGCTCGCCATTCGCACGTCGATTGAAGACTTGTATAAGGAATTGCCGGCGGATTCGCAACTCGCCTTTGGTGTGGGCATTCATTACGGCGACGCAGTCCTGGGATTGATCGGTACGGAAAAAAGACTGGAATATACCGCCATCAGCGATGGCGTTAATACCGCAAAACGTATTCAGGAAAATTCAGCCAAAAACCAGATCCTGATCAGTAAGGATGCATACGAACGTGTCAAGAAGCAGGTGCAGGCCAAGCCTCACGCTGAAATCGTTGTGAAAGGCAAAGCCCAGCCTTTGGAGGTTTTTGAAGTGGAAGGATTGAAGTAATTCACTTACACAGTTACGCTCAGAGGCGGTCTACCCTGAAGGGTACGATGTGTGACCGCATAAACGTGAGTAAGGTCACTTATTCAGTAAAGAATCAAAAAATCAACGCACTGCTCCGTAAGCAGTGCGTTGATTTCATTTTGTGTCTTAACGAACATTTTATCTGCCTATTTTTTCCACGAATCTTAAAACACATTCCATGCCTTTGCCCACCGGCTCGGTATTGATATATTCCTGCGTGGTATGCGCGCCTCCGCCAGTGGTGATGCCCATCACAACGGCAGGAATGCCCCGGCTCAACGGGATGTTCGCATCGGTGGAGCCCGCAGTCAGCACCGGGTCCACACCTGCGTCACGCGTACAGTTCACCGCCAATTGCACAAAAGGATGGTCGTCAGGGATCTCCCCTGCCGGACGCTGGCCCACCACCTCCACATCCACCCTTACATCTTCGCTGTTTGCATCATGCAAATACTTCTCCACTTGAGCAGCGATCTTTAAGAGAACTGCCGGGTCTTCAGAGCGCAGGTCCAACTCACATATCGACTCGGATGCAAGCACATTAATGCCCGTGCCGCCGCTGATCGTCCCAACGTTCATGGTGGTACGCGGCTCGCGCGGCAGGTGAATGGAAGTCAGGCGGGTTACAAGGGAGGCAAGTTCATGCACAGCGGAGGGCCGGCCATAATCAGACCATGAATGCCCGCCGGCCGTCAGTGCATGAACCCGGTATCTTTTCACACCAATGGCGCGGTGATAAATATGCCCAAGCGCGAGGCCCTCCAATATGAGATAACCGATCAGATTCCTGTCGAATCGCTCCACCACCGCACGCATGCCGCGCAGATCACCCAGGCCCTCCTCGCCAACATTGGCGACCAGCCATACATCATGATCCAACTCGATCTTTTTATCCTGCAATCCCCAAAGGACCCCAAACAATGCAGCCACGCCAAGGGAGTTATCTCCAATACCGGGTGCAAGGATCCTTCCCGCCTCTTTTTTAACCTGTAAATTTACAGTATTCGGAAAGACAGTATCCAGATGTGCAGAGATCACCAAAGGCCGCGCCGATCGATCTTTCCCTGCCAAACACGCGTACACATTGCCAGGCATATCGATGGAAACATCCTTGAGATGTTCTTTCGCGAACAGGTCGCGGACAAATTCAGCGCGCGGTCCCTCACTGAAAGTATGCGCGGGGATCTGCTGGATTTTAATGGCAAGATCCACAAGGCGGTTGAAAAGATCGGTCATGGGCCAAGTATATAATGAAATGAGCCCCACCTACACCTCACGTACCAGTTGTTGAAGAGAGTGAAGGCGCGCTTCGGCCAGGCCAGGCAACACACTTGTTGGATAAAAAGGGCCGCTCCCCTCGATCTTCAAGGAGGCGGAAACACTTCCGTATATCGCAGCCATTAATGGGTCATTTGTCTTTTCGAAGCCCGCAAGGAAACCACCACAAAATGAGTCGCCCGCACCGGTGGGGTCCGCCAGGCGTGACGGATAGGCCGGGATTTCATAACGACGATTCCCGGCGGCGTCATAAACGATCTGCCCATGACCACCACGCTTGATGATGACCAGCTGCGGTCCATAGCCGCTGATCTCCCGCGCCATCTCCCACAAGTCGGTGGTTTCACCCCAGAAGAGCGCCCGCATCTCTTCCTCAGAGGGTTGAAATACGGTCACACCTTGAAGCACGACCCGCAGGTCGCGCCAAAAAGTTGGGTTCATGTAATTCGGAGCAGGGTCCAGGCTCACAGTCTGGTTTGAACCGCCTTTGAAAAGGTTGACCAGCTGGCTCTGGCTGGTAAAGTCCAGGGGGCAGAGATGCACATGGCGAACATCCCGATACTCCTTTGGAACATCGAGCGCGGTCGGTGAAATGGGATCGGGCTCGCGCGGGTCGTTGTTTGCTTCATCTGCAAGTTGATAACCAAGCAGGGATTTTGGAAAAGTCATTTGGCGGCGCGCAAAATGTGAGACCACGCTGGTGAAACTGCGTTCATTCGAATCGTTGTATGCAACGAAGGATCGTAGGTCGATGCTTTCAGGTTGAACGCGAACGCCGCGCACATCGAAACCGCGCCCCTCCAGTTCATGGAGCCATTGCCGCGGATAATCCTCTCCAACACGCGAAAGTAGGCCTATATTTGAATCCCACACGGCCATGCCACCGGCGGCGTAAAGCAAATTTCCACCGGGCGAATCCAAAATCGGCCTTCCCGCTGGAGGCAGGATGTATTCCCGATTTAATTTTCCCGCGATGATGAATGTGGGGGGCATGACTGTTTTCTTATTTCAATCCGTCATCAAATGTACAGGAAAACAATCAATAATTCTAATCCGTCGTAAACGGCTGGGATGAAGTGCTGGTTTCGTTCTTCAGATCGACCGGCAAAAGGAATGTGAATGTGCTGCCATCCCCCTCGACACTGTCTGCCCAGATACGCCCGCCATGCATTTCGATCATGGCCTTTGCAACAGACAGGCCCAGACCCATGCCGCCGTGCTTGCGTGTGAGGTGAGATTCCACCTGATAAAAACGTTCGAAGATAAGCGAGAGGTCCTTCGTGGGAACACCCACGCCGCCATCTTGGACAGTTACCTTGATAAATCCATTTTGTTGCTCGCCCTGCACGATGACGTGACCGCCTTCGTTCGAGAAAGTGATCGCATTCTTGACAAGATTGCCCAACACGATGGAAAGTTTGGAAGCATCCACATCTGCGAGCAGATATTCGTTTTGCGGGAGTTCGGTTTTCAAGGTGACCCCCTTTTGAGCCGCCATTTCCCTGAATGAAGAAAGTACATCATCAATGATACGCACGATCGATGCCTTGTGTGAGCGCAAACTTGCGCTCCCGCTCTGGTAATTATCCACATTGGAGAGACTCTCGATGATCTCCTTGAGACGTGAGGCATTGCGGATGATCGTATCGACCTGTTCGTGATATTCGCTGCCGACCAGCTCACGCAAAAACGTGGAATGACCCAGGATCAGACCAAGCGGGGTGCGAAGTTCATGCGACGTAATCGCAACGAACTCATTTTTCAAACGTTCGAGTTGGCGCGCGTCCTCGCGCGAGGATTCAACATTGCTCTCCAGCAAACCATTCTGCATGGCCGTGGATGCAAGCGATGCAAGCGTTTCCAGGACCAGCACATCTTCTTCGGTATAATTTGCCCGGCCTGTTTTATTGAATACTTCAAACACGCCCACCGGCTTGCCGTGCAAAATAAGGGGCACACCCAGCAGGGATCGTGTTGAAAAACCGGTCAACTCATCGATCTTGCCATAATGACGCTCGTCCTTTCTGGCGTCATCGAGCATGGCCGGCTTGACATTGGAGTAGATCCATCCGGCCACGCTTCCCTCCAAAGGCACACGCGCGTTCACCACGGCTTCACGATGGAACCACGGCACGAATTTGAAATAAAACTGCTGCGTGGCCTCGTTATACTCCATGATCGACGCGGTTTCACTCTCGGTCAACTCGGCAGCCGCGGAAAGGATGGATTGCAGGTACGTCTCCAGTTCCACCGATGCACTGAGATTACGCGTCACCTCGAAAAGGCGTTCAAGGAGTTTCAATTGATCGATCGCCATCAGTAACCTACGGTAAGATTATACTTCACTGGTCAGTCAGAATTCAAAGTCGGCCGGAATATATCAGAGACATGCAATCAACATCAAGGAGAAAATTTTCATGGCAAACAAAAAGGTACGCGTCGCCATTATCGGCGTGGGAAATTGCGCTTCCTCTCTTGTACAGGGCGTTCAATTTTACAAGAATGCGAAGGAAGATCAGTCCATTCCGGGCATCATGCACACCCGCATCGCCGGGTATCATGTGCGCGACATTGAATTCACCATGGGCATCGACGTAAACATATTAAAAGTTGGCAAGGACCTCAGCAAAGCCATCTTCGCCGAACCCAACAACACGTATAAATTTTCGGATGTGCCCCAGCTCAATGCACCCGTTGTACGCGGCATGACCCACGACGGTCTCGGCAAATACTTAACCGGCGTCATTGAAAAAGCCCCGGGCCCCACAGCGGATATTGTAAGGTTGCTGCGCGAGACCAAAACCGATGTGGTCATCAACTTCCTGCCTGTCGGCTCGGAGATGGCAACCAAATGGTATGTGGAACAATGCATCGAAGCGGGCTGCGCGTTCGTAAATGCCATCCCAGTGTTCATTGCCTCCTCTGAATATTGGGGCAAACGCTTTACGGATGCCGGGCTGCCGATCCTCGGCGACGATATCAAATCGCAACTCGGCGCCACGATCCTGCACCGCGTGATCGCCAGTCTCTTCGTGGATCGCGGCGTAAAGATCGATCGCACCTATCAACTTAACTTCGGTGGGAACACCGATTTCCTCAACATGCTCGAGCGCGAACGCCTTGAAAGCAAGAAGATCTCCAAGACCAACGCGGTCACCAGTATGATCCCATATGAGATCGACCCGGATAATGTGCATGTTGGCCCAAGCGACCATGTGCCGTGGCTGACAGACCGCAAGTGGTGTTACATCCGCATGGAAGGCACCACCTTTGGTGATGTGCCTCTTAACGTGGAGGTCAAGCTCGAGGTATGGGACAGCCCCAACTCGGCGGGTGTGATGATCGACGCAGTCCGTTGCGCCAAGGTGGCGCTTGATCGGGAGCTCGCTGGTCCGATCATCGGTCCGTCATCGTATTTTTTCAAGACCCCTCCCAAACAATTTCGTGACGATATCTGCCGCGATAAAGTGGAAGACTTCATCTCCGGAAGATCGGATGAATAGAGTACTGTTCTGCAAGGGCCAGGCCCTCGCAGAATCATATTTTGGTACAATCCGCGGCATGATGAAGACAAACCGCCTCTTTCAGACGTTTGGCTTGCTTGCCGTTCTATTGGCATCCTGCCAGTCCACGCAGACTCCTGGCCCAAACCTGGCGCTGACCGCGGCCTTCGAAACAGCTGTCGCTCAGATCAGCATTCCATCCGAAACACCCGCGCCGACCGAAACACCTCTCCCCACGGCAACCATCCCGCGCACTCCACCTGCACTGCCGGGCACATATCAAACCTCATTGCTCAAGGCTGAGGACCTGCCTCGTACTTATGTAGCAGATACCTGTCAGTACCTGCAAAACAAATGGAACCCGAACAATTCCACGCCCGGCACGCTCGTAATGGTCATCATGATCCACGGCATTACAAAAGACGAGGCAAACGGCCCCAACCAGATCTCGTCCAGGGATTTCAAACTGCTCATCGACGATCTGTTTGAAATGGGCTTTCAGGCCATCAACATGCAACAAATGGCAGATTTCATGTATAGCAATGCAAAGATCCCTCAACGGTCTGTTTTGCTGATCGTGGATGATCGCCATTTTGCAGAATATTTCAACGACCACTTCCGTCCGTATTACGAGCAATGGGGTTGGCCTGTTGTGAACGCCTACATCGGTCTCGACGAACGCCCGGACCTGTGGGCCGAAAATGCCGCGCTCTCTGCAGAGGGGTGGGTGGATTACCAGGCGCACGGATACATTCACAACATCAACATCACCAACTCATCGAGCGACGAATTCATCATGAGCGAGATGAACGGCGCGATCACATCGTTGCAAAAATACATGAACAAGACGCCGATCGCGTATATCTGGCCCGGAGGAGGCTTTTCTGCGCGCGCCGTCGAGCTTGCTCCGCAATTGGGTTACAAACTCGGTTTTACCGTGAACCCGCGCGGCCCCGTGATGTACAACTGGATCCCCCAGGCAGATACGGTCAATCAGTCCAACACCCTGGCAATTCCTGAAACCCCGGCGAACAATCCACTGTTGACCATCCCGCGTTATTGGGATGTTAACGCCCGCGGGGAACTGGACACCGTCCGCCAGATCGGCGAACAAGCCACGCTGTATGAGCAACAGAACAAGGCCACTGAACTCGAATATTACGACATTGTCTGTGCGGCGACGTACGGACCCATTCCTGCCATTCCATAAACAATACAATATCCTTTAAATGCAAGGCGACTTCATTCATTGAGACTGCCTTGTTTTAGCCCGCATAAATATCGTTTACAATGTGTTCAATGCAAAATCGAAAATCCAATATTCAGAACGGCTTTTTTCATGTCACCCTTACTGTGATGACTGTGCTCCTGCTCCCTTCCTGCAAACCATTAACACCCACGACCAGCTCTACAACAGCAGAAGCAATTACAACCAATGCAATTACAGATACAGCGCTGCTCGCCACATTCGAACCAACGCAGCCTGCAGCGCGCATACCTCCTGCTCTTCCCGTCATCTATCAATCCAATTATCTGAACCCGCTCGACACACCCAATACATATCTGCAGGATACATGCCAGTATCTACGCAACAAGTGGCATCCGGCAAATGCGCAAGCGGGTACGGTGGTCATGATCATCATGATCCAGGGCGTTTATAAAGGCCCGGTGGAGGAATTAGGCGGCATCAATGTTGTGGACCTCGGCAATATGATGGAACAGCTTCACGAACAGGGTTTTGAAGCCATAAACACGGAAAAGTTTCTTGCCTTCATGGAACGCAATATCAAGATCCCGCCGCGTTCGGTATTGATCATCCAGGATAACCGCCACCAGGCCGATAACTTTAACAAACATTTCCGGGACTATTGGGAGGATTGGGGATGGCCGATCGTGAATGGCTGGCAGAGTCAACCGGACACGCTTGAATCCCTGTGGCAGGAAAATATTACGCTTGAAAACGAGGGGTGGGTCGATCATCAGGCACAAGGCGTCATGATCGGAACGTTCATGACCGACGATTCATCCAAAGCGGTCATTACACGTGAACTGAAGGGGTCCATCGATGCGTTTGCGGAACGATTCGGGAAAACGCCGATCGCCTTCATATGGCCCGGTGGCGGGTTTGGTCAACGCCCGGTCCAGGCCGCGCGCCAGCTCGGTTATCAGCTTGGCTTTACATCCAACTCGCGTGGCCCGGTCATGTATAACTGGGTGCCTCTTGCAAGCGAAGTTGACCCGCAACGCCCTTCCTTTATTCCTGAGGCACAAATAGGCGACCCACTCATGACATTACCACGCTATTGGCCCTATCAGGTATCGGATGCACTTGATCAGGTGCGGATCATGGGCAACGAGGCCGCGGCATATGCCCAGGCAAACAAGTCCATCGAGTTGGAATACTACGATATTGTCTGCGTTCCAACTCACGGCCCTCTACCGTCACCGTAGTATTGATTGGAGGCAGGAATGACTGACTGCATTTTTTGCAAGATCATTGCAGGTGATATTCCAAGCGCGAATGTATATCGCGATGAACAGGCCATCGCATTTCGCGATAACAAGCCTGCCGCGCCCACTCATATTTTGATCGTACCAAACAGACATATTGACTCGGTCAATGTGCTGACAGGCGATGATGAACAACTCATTGGACACCTGTTCGTCATCGCCAGGCAGCTTGCCGCGCAGGAGGGATTCGCCGAGGATGGATATCGTCTCATTGTCAATACGGGCCCACAAGCCGGGCAGACGGTCTTTCACGTCCACCTTCACTTATTGGGTGGAGCACGCATGAAGCATCCCATGGGTTAAACGTCAAATCGATCAGTGCCTAAATGGCTGGTCGTTTTTGTTGAAATAATCCCATTAGCATATTTAAATTGCCGAATTATTTTCACAGCAACAGGAGTCATCATGCCCGAACGAGATATTTACCTGCTTTCTCCGCGTGCCTTAAGCCCGGAAACCATCGCGGTGGCGTTCGCAAAAACCTCGCGTGCACCCGAATCCTTTCGTGAGATCGCTGCCGAACTCAGCGACGAAAAGTCCGCGCAGTTTCACGAGAAATGGGTCGTCGGTTATGGGCATGCCTCAGTTGCAGAGCACGCCGTTTTACATATCGCCTTCGAGAATGTCTCGCGCATTGCCATTGAAACCATCGAAGGGAATCGGCTCGCCTCCTATACTGAAAAATCCACGCGCTATCAAAAATGGGGACCGGATGATTTCACCATCCCGCCCGAACTGGATGGACATCCCTTGCGCGACGAGTTCATTCAAGTTGTCCGATTCCTTTTTGCAACCTATGCTGAGTC
>CAZJYB010000155.1:0-9953 GCA_964549865.1 uncultured Anaerolineaceae bacterium | reverse complement strand
TGCGTTAAATGCAATGGACATGGAGGTCCTGCATATAAATGCGGACCAGAACATCAGCAACGCAGTGGTGCGATAGGAGAAAAATTCACGTCCATCGCCAAAACGGAAGCGAAAGGAAAGATAGGCGGAAGCCGCAAAGATCGCCAGGTCCAGCACAAGAAGCGGCATACTGACGCGTTTCAAGATTTTCTTCATCCAATTACGGACCGGAGGGTCAATAAAGAAATAAGAGATCAGGCCCACACTGATCATCAAAGGGAGATAGGTGACGTTTAAAATGAAATCAGGATTAGCCAGGTTGGATGAGAACAAGGCCCGTTCGTAGATCCAGATGACCGGGACGTGAAGAATGTACAAGGCAAATGCCGTCTCACCCAGTATAACCAGCCAGCGATGGCTAAGAACAGACGACAGTTTTGTTCGATCCAGAGCCAGTGAGACAATGAACAAAATAAATAATGGGGCAAGCAATCCGGACATTGGCTGTAAATTGTGAGGCAGTTGGGGATATACACTACTTAAAATTATGTAACCAGAGATCAGCACAAGGCTGCTTAAAATCAACAAAAAAATAAGATTCTGGTTAACCAGCTTTTCCTTGGGCTCCCGCACATACCAAATGCCACCCACCACACCGATAATAAAGGAGTTCAAGTGAAAGATGGGGTTATAGACGATGAATTCCTGCCAGGCCGGGAAGTAACCGACCCACAATATGAAGTGGATCAACTGAGTTACCATCCAAAGAATAAGCGAAACCCAGATCAGTTTTCTGGTGGACTGACGATATGCCCACAGAATGAAGAAGGGAAAGACCGCGTAAAAGAAGAACTCAACGGTCATGGACCATGATGCATAGTTAAAGGATTGAGCGTAAGGCGGCCACCATGCCTGCAGGACAAAAATATTCGCCAGCACCTTTTGAGGCTTAATGCGTGCAATATAGTCCAGATAGAAATAGCAAACCAGTATGAAAGAAAGAATGTAAAGGGGATAGATGCGCACAAAGCGCGCTGTCCAATAACCGCCTATGTCAAATTTCTCGGCGGGGCGATAATACACGAGGGGCATTACAAATCCCGAAAGAACATATAGATAACTCACAGCTGTTGGGGCTGAGAGAAGAATGGCAGAAAGTGGAGCTACGCCCATCATCCAGCCTGTATAGATTCCACCCCCACCGTGATAAATAATGACAAGCAGTAATGCCCAAAACCTTGTGACCGTCAATTGATCTAATCGCTTCATACAGACCTCAGTGGAAAAGTTCAGCAATTTTACTAGAAAAAAACCGGGGCAGCGATGGCACAGCCCCGGTCATGTTTTTCAGATGAATTTATGACGAGCGATCCGGTTCATCCGCGGCCGTCGACTTCCTGCGTCCCAGCCAGGCCCCAAGACCGGCCGCGAGCAATGCAACGCCGATGATCCCGCCAACGATCATCCCTCCATGTTGAGAGGACGCCGGAGGTACAGGCAGGGGCGTGGGCGTAAAAGTGCGCGTGGGAGTTACGGGCTTTGTGGCCGTAGATGTCGGAATACCGAAGGTGGCAGTTATTATCACTTCGGGTGTAGGGGTGTCTGGGTCGGTCTGGCTGATCAACAATTTTTGCCCGATAAAAATATCGTCCGATGAAAGACGATTTAATTGTTTCAAATCCTCGATCGTCAGACCGTATGCCAGGGCAATGCTCCATAAAGCTTCATTGGATTGAACAACATGATAGACCGTGCCATCTTCCACTGGAGTACTTGTGATCACCGGCGCGATTTGAGTGCCGGGCGTTCCCGGTGGTGATGTAAAGATAACAGAAGGTGGAGAGGCCGGGGCATTCGAAGAAATGCCCGTCGACGTGCCGGCGTCCAGTACGTAATAAGTAAGACCATTTTCAACTGCAACGCCAACGCCGACATCTTTAAAATCCGGAGACAGCATTGTATTTAGATCGGCTGTGTCGTTTTTCCATTTGGCCACCACCTGGGCCGGCGATAAGCCCGTACCGGCATCGATATTTTCGGAAAAGAGCCCGCCAAATGTCAGGTCCCCTGCAACAGAATATCCACCCTTGATGGCACGCTGATAGGGCCGGGCGCCGTCTTCGTCAAAATGTGTCACAATGCCCGTGCTGGCCATATGATCGGCCTGGGCTTGTGCAATGATCATCAAGATCGAATCCACCTCGTAGGGCGGCAGGTCATTCGAGGCGCGCAATGCGTTCACCTCGGCAACGACCTCGTCGGCAGAGGGCTGCCCGGATTGCGCCCCCACCCCACTGGGCAGTAGCAGGCTGAAGGTCCACGCGAGAAGCGGGAAAAGCATCCAATATCGTTTCATGCCAAAAATTATACCTTTATGATCTGGTCGATCTCAGTAACTTCCAGGTCGCGCCATTTGCCCACGGGCAGGTCGCCTAAGACAATACCGCCTATCGCAGCGCGGAATATCCGCAAGGTGAACAGACCCACGGCAGCGGTCATATGGCGGATCTGGCGCTTCTTGCCCTCGCGCAGCTTTATTTCCAGCCACGCGGTCGGCCCATGCGGAGTCACCGGCTTGGGTCGGGCTGGCAGGCTTGGTTCCGAAATGATGCGGGCGAGCGCAGGACGCGTAAAATAATCCTTGAGCTGGACCCCGTTCGAGAGTTGGGCCAATTTCTCTTCCGTAGGTTCCCCCTCCACCATTATAAAATAAGTTTTTTCAATATGATGCTTCGGGTTGGTAAGCTGTTTGATCAGCGTGCCATCATCCGTGAGCAGGAGCAGCCCCTCACTGTCGCGGTCGAGACGGCCGGCCGCGTAAACGCCAGGAACATCAATGAACTGCTTGAGCGTGGGATGGCCCGTGCCTTCATCCGTGAATTGAGAGAGTACACCATACGGCTTATTAAATAGGAGATAACGCATGCTGGGTATAATCATACCTTATGGGAAATCAATCTTTTGAAATTCGCGTCTGCAAGAGTTGCGGATTACGTTATCCATTATTGAAGGGACATACTTTTGGCGTGCGCTGTCCCAACTGTTTGGGGGAGACCGAGGCCGTTTTGAAAAAAACGATAAGCAATGAGAATGTTTCGATCTATAAAGAGAAAAAAAGCGATCTGAGATTGAGTGTGCTTATCGACAATGTTCGCTCTGCCTGGAACGTGGGATCGATCCTGCGGACCGCAGATGGGTTTGGGTTCAGCCACGCCTATTTATGCGGCATCACACCCACACCCGAGCAGGACGCAGTTCAAAAGACCGCGCTGGGCGCAGATGAGTATGTAACATGGTCCCACCATCAGGACGCCGTGAAATTAGTGAAGGGTTTGAAAAAAGAAGGCTGGAAAATCCTTGCAATTGAGGAGAGCGAACGCGCTGTTGAAATACCCCAGGCTTCAAAGCCGTCTCATGATACAGTATTGATCATGGGAAGCGAAGTAACAGGGGTCGACCCGGAACTTTTGGATCTGGCAGATAAGATTTATTACATCCCAATGTACGGAGGCAAGAAATCGTTTAATGTGGCCATCGCCTTCGGAGTGGCAGCATGGGTGAGTGTCCATTACTAAGAGAGCGTCTGAAAACCTCACCACGAAGTCACCAAGCCACGAAAAGTGCTTTTTCTCTTAGTGCCTTTGGGACTTTGCCGTCTCGCATCGGCGTGGCGGCATGGGTGAGCGTTCATTACTAAATTGTGCTGAAATAGGGCCCAATCATTTGCATCGGGCCCTATTTCACTTTCTTATGATCCGTTCTTATCCTGCTTCCACAGTTCCTGCATTTCAGGGCTGGTTTTAAGCAGTTCTTCAAGCGTGCCTTCAGATTCGACGCGCCCATCCTTGAGTACAAGAATATGATCCGCACGCCGCAATAACGGACGACGATGAGAGGCTACCACGCAGGTCATGCCATCGCGTGCGAAGATCCGTTCCCAGAGCTGGCGCTCCGTCTCCACGTCCAGAGCACTTGAAAGATCGTCGAATACCAGCAATTCCGGGTCGCGGATGAACATGCGTGCCGCGGCGGAACGTTGCATCTGCCCGCCGGAGAGTTTCACGCCGCGCGCACCTACCATCGTTTCCAGGTCATCATCCAGCTCTTCAAGGTCGCGATCCATAACAGCCAGTTTGGTTGCCATGTAAATTTCTTCATCCGTACGATCGAATCCCAGCAGGATGTTATTACGCAATGTGTTGCTGAATAATCGCGGTACTTGCGCTGTATAAGCAGAACGCGGCGGCACGAAGAAATCGCCCGGCACGGGAATCAACTGTCCGTTCCAGCGGGTTTCGCCCAATTCAACCGGAAGCAAACCCAACAGCGCACGCAAGAGGGTCGTTTTCCCGGAACCAACTCGCCCGGTGATCACGGTCAACGTGCCGCGCTTGAGAACCAGGTTTACACCTTCGATGCCGTTCTCTGAATTGGGATAGTGAAACGTCAAATTCACAGCAGAGAGTTCCGTCAAGTGGTCCGTTGCGATCTTCGCCGGGTAGATCACTTCGGGAAGTGGGCCTTCCAGGTCCACTTTACTGTGTTCGATCAAGGCATGCAGTGGCGCATTTTCCATGAGACGATACATGCGTTGCACCGAAACATCCAATTGTTTGTAGCGCGCCGTAAGCATCCCCGCAAAGGTGGTCAGGTCACCCATACTCTGCAAGAGGTATACAAAGAGTGCGAAGTCGCCCAGGGTGAAACTGCCGGAGCGCATGGACTGGCCCACGAGGATCAGGATGATACCGGTTCCGAGGGTGGATGTATTACGGTACAACGAACCCAGGACCTCATCGAAAAGTTTCTCGCGGATAGTCAGCTTACGACGCTCGTCATTCAGCTTGTGAAAATGACTGATGACGTTCTTTTCGGCAGTCGCAACCTTGACAGCCTGCACAGCGCCAAAAAATTCACCGATAAAGCCGGTCACCTTGCCGGCCGATTGACGCGAGGCACGGCGGAAATGTTCGATGCGACGAGTTGCCGCGTTCGCAATCAGTCCCACGACAAGCAACGGCGCAAGCGCCATCCAGGTGACCGAAGGACTGATCTGTGCCATGAGAAAAATGGCCACACCAATGATGATCACCCCATCAAGAATGTCGTTGATCAGAATGACAAACAAGGGGATCTCGTTGACATCGTTCTTAAAGCGACTGACTGCCTCGCCGGGAGAATCCGGCAGCGCGGATGCCCCTGGGCGCCGTAAAATATACCGCAACAGGTTCTTCCGTAGGAGTGTGGACATCTCGGCAAAGATGGGCACGTCTGCATAATAGAAGCCGTAACTCGCAAGCACGCGGCCAAGCCAGGCTGCGACACCAAAAGCAACAATCGCCCAGACTCCAAACGTCAACGGCGCATCGCCGGTCAACATGTCAAAAAATGCCTTGATGATCAGCGCCGGGGCCACCTGCCAGCAAAAGCGGAGAAGCGACACACTCAGCAGGTCAATGAACCACAGCCATGGGCGAAAGCGCATCATTCCCCAGATCACGCGCCAGGCGGGCAGAGCGGGAACTTTATCTTCCTTTTGATCGAACGCGGGGTTGAAAGTACTCATGCCAGCATTTCCTTTAAACCAGTTTGCAATAATTGATGGAAGCGTGAATCTAAATCAGCCACCAACTGTTTGCGGTTCCCATATTCGCTGACCCTGCCATCCTCGAGGATCATGATCTCGTCAGCACGCTGAACGGTGTCCAGCCGGTGCGCAATAATGATCGCGGTGCGGTTTTGGAGCAGTTTATCGATGGCGCGCTCGAGGCGTTGTTCCGTTGCCGGGTCCAGCCGTGAGGAGGCTTCATCCAGGATCACGAGACCCGGATCCCGCAGGAAGACGCGCGCGAACGCCAGCAGCTGCGCCTCCCCTGCCGATAACGACCGGTTTCCGGTATCCAGCTGCGTATCCAGGCCGTCCGGCAGCGCGCGGATCCAATCGCCCAGTTCAAGTTCTTCAAGCGTGGCCATAATATGCTCATCGGAGATCGAGTTGTCGAAAAAGGCGAGGTTATCGCGAATGTTTGCATGAAATAACTGCACATCCTGCGTAACGATCGCGACGCTTCGTCGCAAGGCGGCCAGTTGTGCATCGCGCAAGTTTGTGCCATTGACGCTGATCCGCCCGGATTTGGGGTCATACAAACGGAAGATCAGGCGCGCAAGCGTGGTCTTGCCGCTGCCGGTGCGTCCGAGTAAACCCAATATCGAACCGGGCTTCAAATCAAATGAAAGGCCATCCAACACAAGATCAATTCCGTTGTATGAAAAAGTCACATCGTTAAAAGACAGCGCAAGCGGTTGCGCGGGAATGTCAACACCCCTGCCATCTACTACCTCTGGCTTGAACTCCCGGAACTCTGTCAATCTTTCCACACATGCGCCGATCGTTTGAAAACTTTCGATCTCGTGGGTCATCGCCCAGAATGGTTCCTCCAACAAATTTATGTAGTGCACAAACAGATACACAGTGCCGATCGTGACCAGGCCTGCAGAGAACAACCAGTATCCACTTGTAATCGCCAATAATGTGCCGCTCGTCAACGCCAGGCCCATCGCATTTTCAATGATCCAACGTTTGAAATGCGCCTTGCGATTGTGGCCGAGGATGATCCCTTGATGGCGAAATAACTCGCGGATCGAAAACCCAACCGCGCCGCTGGAGCGGATGTCTTCGGTGCCGGCCAGTTGCTCCTCGATAAAGCCATATAGATGCGCCTCCGCCTCGCGGCGTGCCTTTTGGTGCGGCACAGCGATATCTTTAAGGCGGCCAAGGACCAGGACGGTGACAATGGCATAGAGCGTAAAAGCCGCGCCTGCGCGCCAATCCTCGATGAAAAGGGCGATCAGGATGCCCACGAGTAATAATCCGTTGCTGAGCAGGTTGAGGGCAAACTGCGAGAAGAACGTGGCCAGCTCGGTCACGTCTCCGTCGATGCGCTCAATCAACTCGCCCGGCGTATGGTCATTGTGAAAGCGCATATCGAGATTGAGCGCCTGCCAGGCCAGTTCGGCGCGCAAGGCATTGGTGGCAGTCCACGAAACATTTTCACCCAGATACGTAACACTTACCGCGATCCCTTGCTGAAGAAGGGCAACGCCAATGAACAACACTGCGGTCATGGTAAGCGTACGCAACGCCTCGCCGGCCAGCGCAGAATCGATAAAGACCCGCATGATCTGGGGAGCAAAAATGCGCAGTCCGATACTGCAAAATAACAGGATGCTTAATAGGATAAATCGTCCTTTTTGAGGGCGGATATGTTGTGAAAGAAGGTCCCAGTATGCTTTGAATGGAAGTTTCATGATGTTTTCTCTAAACAGACAATAAAAAAGCCACGGTGCGGGAGGCACCGTGGCATAAAGACACAGAGGAAGACCGTCAGCGGTCTACAGGCGCACTCCAAAGAGAAAAACTGTTGCGGATCGGATTTGTCTTGATGGGCAATAACATGGAATGCGCTCCTTTCTTTGGATTTGCTTGCACGAGCGAGTTTACATCAGGAGAGAGGCGGTGTCAAGATAAACGGGCTATTGTTCCAAAAATGGAGATAATACTTCCCACCACTTCTGAGCGATGATATCGTAACCGGCCGCGTTGGGGTGATTGCCATCGTCGTATAAAGTGGCAGGATTGGTAAAAATATCAGTATGATAAAAATCGACTGTCAACGCGCCGTATTGCCCGGCTTTGGATTGGATGATCTCATTGTAACGTGCGGCCTGGGCAGACATGCGCGCGAGCTCCTCCTGCGTGATGGAAGTGAACGCTTCGCCCTTACGGGCAACAGGCCTCTGTGACTGATCATCCACCAGGGCGACGATTACTACCGCGCCCGTCTCGCGCAGACGTCTGAGGATCAAATCCATATTGGCCGCAAAATGCTCCGCATCCTGCAGATCACCCTCATCGTTGATATCGCCGCCATATTCGTAGAGATACCATAGATCATTACTGCCGATCCAAACAAAGGCAACTGCGCCGCGGACCTGCGAGGTGGCATCTTGCAATTCAACGACCGCGCGGTCCAACTGGCTTTCAAGCCCTTGGTCGCCGCTGATCAATGCATCTGAATTCCAACCGGATTGCCCAAGATTTGTGATGGTCGAGCCCGGGCGTACAGCGTTGAGCAGATCCAATAAACGGCCGGGATAACCGCGACCGGAGTCATCTCCGTCTCCTTGCGTCAAGCTGTCACCAAGCGCCACCATAGTGATCGGTCCTTCGGGAAGCGAGGAGCTCGGCAAAATTTCAAAAGATGGCTGAGTCGCATCTGAGGGTACTGGAACAACTGTCGCCTCTTGAGAGGCTTCAACAGCTGGCACGGTTAAGTCAACTTGGCCGCTCTGCGCACAAGCCGTAAGAAATGTAGCGATGACAAGAATAGTACGATTCATTGGGCTCCTCGCATTTGCATTGAAGTAATTGAAACTATTTGTCCTTCAACTACCGCTTCGTCTTCGCTCAGCGTCCGCTCAGGACGAAATATTTTTTATTCGTGTTCTCCAAAACAATCCGCAAGGATGGAGTGCAAACGGCGTTCCAGCATGGAGAATGAAAAATATCTCCTGCCCAGCTTATAATTCTCTTCAGCCCAGGCCTCGGCTTCGGCGGGATTTTGCAACAGGTACCGTACCTGCTTGATCGCGATCGCGTTAATAAACCCGTCGAAAGATACGGCGTGAAATCCCTTTGGCTTGATATCCACTTCGTAGATCGAGTAATTATTTACGACGATCGGGCGGCGATAATAGACTGCTTCAAGAAAGGCATTGCCAAAACCCTCTATGCTGGAGGGGTAGGTAATAAAATCGGCGTGCGGATACACGTCACCGAGCGTATAGATCTTTTCGCCATTCTTCGTGAGGCCGCGCTTATCCTGAACCTGGTCCGATTCGAAACGAACATCCACATTCAATAATCCGGCATATTCACGAACCCGGTTTGCATAATCGCTACCTTCATCATCCGATGCATGAGAGATCACCAGCTTGGCCGGCAGCTCCAGCCTGTGCACAAGCTCGATCGCATGCTCGATGCCTTTGCGCTGGATGACGCGCGTAGGCTGCAGGAAAAAATATTCCCCGGGCTGTACCCCAAAGTCTGCGCGTACCGTCTGTGCGTAATCATCAAGCGGCGTTGGGGGATTATCAAAATCCATCACATTGGGGATCACGCGCGAATTCAACCCATAACGCGAGGCAAGTTCCTGGGCCTGTACTGAATTGATCACGGCATGCCGGATGGACGGCAGGGTGGGAGGAAAAGCAGCCGCCAGGTAATCTCCCACACAATTCACCTGAAAGCGCTGGCGCTCCCAATGGAAATCGTGATGATGTGCAACGGTGGGAAAACCCGTCTCGGCGATAAATTCTGTGAGGGCAAGACCCAGCGGCAGATTAAGCGGGATCGCAAGCGCGTTTTCAACGATCAAAAGATCCAGCGTAAAGCGACGCGCAAATTCATATAGTTGAACCTTTAAATGTTCCTTCAACTCATTGACGCGCCGCGCCATCGACGGAGGCCGCACATAGATGGAAAAGAAGTCCTTATGCAACGATCCCAATTCCGGGTGAGCGGCGCGCGCCTGCTCCGTCACCATCCAACTGCCGGAGTATGCCTGTTCGTTAATGGCATCAATATCCGGATGGCGATAGAACGCCTCTGCCACAATTTGGCTGTGCTCCGCAGGGCGGTCGCACTCACCTGCAAAGTAAAAGCAGTGATGGCCAAAGCGCTCCAGCACAGTTGTCCATTTTTCGGTTTCCAGAGAAACCCCATCTGTGCCGGCAAAGCGGGTGGAGATAAAGCCGATATTGCGTGAAATATTCGTCATAAGATTATCCACCTCACTTGATAGGGATCAAGGAAAACTTGTGAGCCTTGAACAGCCTGGCTCGTAATCATATCCGCAGCAGATTCGAACGGTGCCTGCACCGTAATCACATTGGGGCTTACATTATGCATACAG
>CAZJYB010000154.1:0-10041 GCA_964549865.1 uncultured Anaerolineaceae bacterium | reverse complement strand
ATGAGCGCTTTAGCGGCGTTAAAAAATCCTTTCAGCCTGTTGGGACGCCTGGACGATATTGCCCAGGATATTGAAAACCTGCAAATGAGCGAAAAAATATGGCAGGTGATCGCCCAGTCGGCAAGAGCGGCCGGTGCTTCCACAGAATTGTCTGAACGCATGAAACGGCTTGCATGCGAATATTGCCATGCAGCGAACCCGGTAGGAGAGGCATCCTGTATGGCTTGTGGTGCGCCGCTTGGCAAACTCCACCCCCATTCATGTGGCAATTGCGGGTACATTGTTCGTCCACTGGACAAGAAATGCCCCAATTGCAAACAGGATTTATGAGAACAAAATAAGATAAAAAGCGGACCGTCCTATTTTTCCAGACAATTAGAAATTGGGGTACTTGCAAAAAACCTTTGCTCAATCTATAATCGATAAAGCAAGGTTGACATATGAATTTAAAGGAATTGGAAGCTCGCCTGCAAGCCTTGATCGAAATAGACCTCCCCAGTATATTGCCTGGAAGAAAAGTGGAAGATATTATCGTCCAAAAAATAGCGACCGCAATTCATGGTAATACGGCAGAAACGGAAGACCACACGATATTAGCGCCAAACACCTACACGCTGGTGGTGCATCCAACTGCCATGGCAAAATGGCAGAATGAGCAATTGCTTACAATATTGCTGCACTCGATTTCCACAGTGGCGCAGGAGGCTGGGTTTCGGTTTATAATTAAGCCAACCATCATAATTTCGACGAACGAAAACCTTGCAGCAAACGGCGCCGAAGTAGTGGCGTCACATCGGGTGGAGTCCATGGAAGATACAAATGCAACCCCTTTAGATACTGGAAGCCTTGAAGAAACCGGTACAATGCCTGAAAACGCCTTTCTCATCGTGGATGGCGTAAAAGTTTTTCCTTTGGCATTATCCGTGGTCAATATTGGCCGCAGGTTGGACAATCAGCTGATCATTGACGATCCGCGTGTTTCACGTAACCATGCCCAGCTTCGCGCCATCAAGGGCCGCTTCGTCGTTTTTGACTTGAACTCCACCGGCGGTACTTTTGTAAACGGTCAGCGGGCCAGCCAAAGTGTGCTTTATCCAGGAGATGTGATCTCCCTGGCAGGCGTCACGCTTATTTTCGGACAGGACAACCCGCCTCCCCGCCCGGACCTGAAGGATACTGCCCCGCTGCAAAGCGCGGCTTCAGACCGTCCAACAGCTCTTCTAAAGGACAAGCATACCACGGCAAAAGTTAACAAGAAAAAATGAGCGCCCCGATCGTATTGGCCCTGCGTATTCTCATGGCCCTTGCCCTTTATGGTTTTTTGGGCTGGGCCATATTTTTATTATGGAAGGAAATACAAGGACAGGGAACTTTACTGGCAGACAGGCGCGTACCGGGCATCAACCTTGCCATTAACCAGGGTCAGGGACCTGAGGTAGTGAAATATTTTTCGCAACAGGAGATCACACTTGGAAGAGATCCGGGCTGCGATATTCCCCTGACTGGAGATACCGTTTCAACCCGACATGCCCAGCTTGCCTATCATCATAATCAATGGTGGATCACAGACCTTGTGTCCACCAACGGAACCTATCTAAATGGATCCATGCTAAGCATGCCTACCGTCATTACATCCGGCGACGAGATAAAATGCGGCGCGGCTTTTCTCGTTGTCAGCTTTTCAACGGACGTATTCGTAACCCCGACCAAGAAATTGGAAAAATCAAATGACTCAAACAGTTAACCTGGCAATCATCGGTGGATCTGGTTTATATGGCATGTCCGGCCTGTCGGATACCGGGGAACATCTCATTGACACTCCCTTCGGAAAACCAAGCGCCCCGATCATCGTGGGAACCCTTGAAGGTGCACGCGTGGCTTTTCTGGCGCGGCATGGAATTGGCCATCACATCAATCCCAGCGAAGTGCCATATCGTGCAAACATTTACGCATTGAAATCGCTGGGCGTGGAACGCATTATCAGCGTCAGCGCGTGCGGCTCCCTGCGTGAAGATTACGCACCCGGTCACATTGTCATCCCCGACCAACTCTACGACAACACCAAAGGGCGCGCTGGCTCTTTTTTTGAAGAAGGGCTGGTGGCCCATATTGGGGTGGCAAATCCTTTTTGCAACGACCTTTCCTCGCAATTAACTTCAGCGGTTAAAGCAAGCGGGGCCACCCAACACAATGGAGGAGCCTTCATTACGATAGAGGGCCCGCGCTTCTCAACGAAGGCAGAGTCAAACACATACCGCGCATGGGGAATGTCCATCATCGGCATGACCGCCTGCCCGGAAGCATTCCTGGCGCGCGAGGCTGAAATATGCTATTCCACGATGGCGCATGTGACCGATTACGATGTATGGCATACCAGTGAAGCGCCGGTGACGGTGGAGATGGTCATACGAACTCTGCACAAAAATACGGAAATTGCGCAGGACGCGATCCGCGGCCTGGTGCGCGATCTAAATTTGGAAAGAAAATGCGAATGCGGCACGGCACTGGCGACGGCCTTGATTACAGATCCGAAGATCATTACAAAAAAAACCTTTGACAAGCTCAGGCTGCTGATCCACAAATATATCAACGAACCGAAAAGCCAATGAATGCGGGCATGCCTTCCAAAGTCGAGAGCATTAAATCCTTTAGTTTGGAGAAAATTCCAACGCCCGGCATTGTGGCGCTTCTTTTTGTATTTATTTTGGGGGTATATTTGGCCAGCCCGGTGGTCACGGTCACGGATTCCCTTTGGAATCTTTATACGGCAGCCAGCATTGTTCGCGAGGGAAATGCCGACCTGGATGAATACGAACATCATATAGATCTGGAGGATGATATCCGGGTAATTTCTTCAAAGGGTCACATTTATTCGGTTTATCCGGTTGCAACACCGATCATATCTGCTCCCTTCGTCTGGGCTGCCAATCAGTATTTTTCTTATAGGAATTCGGACGATTTTTTCATGTACTTGCGAAAACACGAGCCCGACGATGTGACGGGAAGGCTTGAAAAAACCATCGCATCGGTCATCGCGGCCTTATCTGCCATTCCGATATATCTGATCGGACGTGCCGCATCCCTCGATCGCAATCGGGCGATCCTCCTGGCCCTGTTATTTGCGTTCGCTACATCCATGTGGTCAACGGCCAGCCGCGCAATGTGGCAACATGGACCATCTGTATTATTTTTATCGATCGCCTTGCTGCTAACAGTGCTGGCCCGGAAAGACGGGAAGATTATCAGCTATGCAGGTTTTTTCATCGCGATCGCCTATGTGATCCGGCCCAACAACAGCCTTTCAGTCATATTTACAAGCTTGTATGTATTGGTCAACCATAGAAAATACTTCGTCTCCTACCTGCTAAGTGCTGGAATTGTAGCTGTCCCGTTCATGATTAACAATTGGATGACCTACGACGCGATCCTGCCGCCTTACTTCTTCCAGCTTTTCGACAAGCTCATGGCCACCCCTGCCGGATTCTTCGAGGCCTTTGCGGGGACCATGATCAGCCCGGCGCGCGGATTATTTATCTTTACGCCTCTCTATATATTCGCGCTGTATGGAATTTACCTGGAATTCAAGAACGGCTCATTCACTCCCTATCATCCCCACCCCTATTTACTTGCGATCATGATCGGTCACTGGCTGGTTCTATCCTCCTTTGCGGACTGGGACGGGAGCTGGGGAATCGGCTCGCGCTATTTCGTCGACATTACTCCATATCTATTCTTCTTCATCATTCCGGTACTGCGGGATTATCAAAAAGTTTTCTCGAACAAGGCCATGAAATATGCGTTCATATCGGTGGCGGTTGTCAGCACCCTGATCCAGTTTCGCTGCGCAACAAGCATATACCCGTTTTTATGGAACAGATATCCAGTCACAACCCCGGATGGCGCCACCTATCGCGACTGGGACTGGAACGACCTGCAATTTCTACGCGGGTTCTGCTCTGACGATCCGGAAAAGGGACAGGCGCCGGCTTGTTGGTTCGATTAATAGGTCACTGTTAATAGCCAATGCTTAATGTGATTCAAAAACGCCTGCTGGTTTGGGCCGCAGTTTTTCTTTTTATCCACTCAGTCATCCTCACGCTATCTCCGGCGGTGCGTGAACGATCCTGGGACGTGGACTATCGAATATCACATTGGGTGGCCTACTGTATTTGGCTCGGGCTGATCATCATCGCACATTTTGCTCTGACCAAATTCCTGCCGGACTGCGATCCGTACATTTTTCCTTCGGCCGCCCTGCTCAGCGGATGGGGCCTCCTTACGATCTGGCGGCTCGAAGAATCGTTTGGAATCAGGCAGGTGACTTCGCTAAGCTTTAGCATTGCAGCGTTCACCATCATTGCCACACAAGTCCCTCACAACCTAGCATTTCTTCGGCGCTACAAATACATCCTGCTTTCAAGTGGTTTATTGTTAACCGCCCTGACCTTGATAGCCGGCACCAACCCTCTGGGGGTTGGTCCGCGTTTATGGCTGGGGTGTTGCGGGGTGTATTTCCAGCCATCCGAACCGCTCAAATTACTACTGGTCATTTATCTGGCTGCCTACCTGGCAGACCGCCAGCCAATGCGGCTTACTGCAATTCCACTGCTCATGCCAGCCATCGTGCTCACCGGGATCGCCTTGCTATTGTTGTTCGTCCAACGCGATCTGGGGACTGCCTCCATTTTTATTTTTATATTCACGATCTTCCTTTTTCTTATTACCGGAAAAAGGCGGGTGCTATTGGCTACTGTTATCCTGTTGACGAGCGCCCTTTTGATCGGATATTTCTTCATCGATATCATTCACACTCGCGTGGATGGATGGCTAAATCCCTGGGCCGACCCTTCCGGGCGATCCTACCAGATCGTCCAATCCCTGCTGGCCATTGCGAATGGCGGAATAACAGGCCGCGGCCCCGGCCTTGGCAATCCGTCACTTGTTCCGGTCGCCTTTTCAGACTTTATCTTTGCTGCCATTGCTGAAGAAACCGGCCTGGCCGGCACGATTGGCCTGCTCGCCACCATCTGGATGATCCTTGCCAGGGGAATGATCATCGCGTTGCGCGCCACGGATCGCTTTCGAAGATTTCTCGCCGCCGGCATCGTAACGTATCTCGGCGTACAGAGCCTGCTGATCATCGCAGGGAACTTGCGATTATCGCCTCTCACTGGGGTCACCCTGCCATTCGTTTCCCACGGCGGATCATCCCTGCTGACTTCATTTGTTGCAACCGCGCTCCTGCTGATCATCAGCCATTCAAAAGATCACGAACCGGTTGCGCTTATTGACGCAAAGCCATACACACTCCTGGCCGGTCTATTGGGACTGGGACTCCTCGTTTCTGCGTTTACTTCGGCATGGTGGACGATCATTCGGGGACCGGATCTGCTCAACCGCACGGACAATGCGCGGCGCGGAATCGCGGATCGTTATGTCCCACGCGGTGAGATCCTCGACCGGAATGGGCAGCCGATCAATGCTACAGAAGGTGAAAGCGGGACGTATGCAAGAGCCTATCTTTATCCGGATCTGGCACCCGTCATTGGGTATACCCATCCCATCTTCGGGCAGGCCGGCATTGAAGCGAATCTGGATCCTTATTTGCGTGGTTTACAGGGGAATCCGACAAGTTTGCTATGGTGGGATCATTTGCTTTATGGTACTCCTCCCCCTGGGCTGGATGTGCGCCTAAGCATCGATCTTGATTTACAAAACAAAGCAGACCAAATACTTGGCAGCTACCATGGTGCGATCATTCTGATGAATGCAAAGACCGGCGAAATCCTGGCGATGGCATCACACCCAACTTATGATCCAAATAACCTGGATGAAATTGGAGCAGCACTTTCCCAGGACTCATCAGCTCCCCTGGTCAACCGGGCATCCCAGGGACTTTACCCGGTCGGTACCGCAGTGCTCCCGCTGATTCACGCTCAGTTTGGGGACAGGGAGCCTGCAGAGTTACAGCTACGCGCCTTTTACGAGACGCTTGGCTTGTATCAGGCGCCCGTAATTAATATGCCGGTTGCCTTCGGAGAGAGGGATGTTGAAATTGAAAACCTGCGGGTAAGCCCGCTCCAAATCATCCTGGCTGCGTCCACGTTGAGCAACCATGGCGCAATTCCAGCGCCGCAAATTGCGATGGCTGTCAATACACCGGAACAGGGATGGGTGGTGCTCCCAACCGAAGGGTCGCCTTTTGAGGCGCTGGATGCGAAGGTGGCAGATGAAGCGTCGCTTGCATTCACGGTAAAAGGCAAGCCGTATTGGAGTCATATCGGCCAGGCCAACGTGGATGAAACAGATATTACCTGGCTTATTGCCGGCACCCTGCCGGATTGGGGCGGAACGCCCCTCGTGCTGGTGATCACTTTGGAGGAAAAGAATACTCCGCTCGCGAAGAATATTCGGGATGAGCTACTGGGAGAATTAATAAAATAAAGGGTCATGCTCTCGCATGACCCTTTATTTCTGAAATGACGATCTTATAAACCGTTATCGTTATCTTTCGCCGAGTAACCAGGACCGCCTTTGAAGAAGTCGTAGTTGGGCTTGATATCAGGGGTAAGGTCAATGACTTCGCCGGCGGCCAGTTGACGGGTGGTCTCAAGCGCGATGGGCTTGCCAGCGTGATTTGCGCCTTCCCAATGGCCGGTAAGACCGACATTACTGATATATTCTCCGCCTTTGGCTGTATACGCAGTGGGAACTTCATCTTCAGGATAGATCGCCGCGAATGGACATTCCGGTACACAAGCGCCACAATCGATACAGGTATCGGGGTCAATATAAATCCATGGCCACTCATTGACAGGTTGGCCGGGGATCATACATTCAACGGGACAAACATCGATGCAACCGCGATCGCGTACACACAGGCTGGTGATAATGTGAGTCATAAAACACGCTCCTTATGGAAATTGAAAACTCAGACGCCCTGTATTATATCTGTGTTTGCGCCTGTGACAAGGTTCACAGCTACGAGCTATGCGAACTCACAAAATTTCATCTTCACATAATATATTAATAAAATTCATCCCGCAGTTTCGGCTGCGGGATGAAAAATTTTTACTTCGCTGAGAAACGGCTGGCCACCGCGTCCCAGTTCACCACATTCCACCAGGCGGTGATGTAGTCTGGACGACGATTCTGGTAATTCAGATAATACGCATGTTCCCAGACATCAATTCCGAGGATCGGAGTGGAACCGTCAGACAAGGGACTGTCCTGGTTTGCCGTGGAAACTACAGCCAACCCGCTGCCCTTCTTGACCAACCAGGCCCAGCCCGAACCAAAGCGGGTCGTGGCGGCGTTGGTAAATTCAGTTTTGAAATTGTCGAAGGATTTAAAAGAAGTGTCAATTGCCTTGGCAAGATCGCCTTTGGGTGCGCCGCCGGCTTTGGGGCCCATCACTTCCCAGAACAGGTTGTGATTGTATGTGCCGCCGCCGTGATTGCGAACCACCATGCGGACGCCTTCCGGCACAGAATTCAAGTCGCTGAGCAGGGACTCAAGAGATTTGCCGGCCAATTCAGGGGTCTTTTCAACAGCACCATTCAGGTTGGTCACATAGGTATTGTGATGTTTTGTGTGATGGATCTCCATCGTGCGCGCATCGATATGCGGCTCGAGTGCATCGTACGAGTACGGTAGTTTCGGAAGTTCAAAAGCCATTGGGATTCTCCTTGTGGAAATACAATTTTTTGGAAAAATATCATCAAAATTGTATTCCTCGACATGGTGACTGTCAAGACATAAAAGCGGTTTCAAACAATACGCTAACACGAGATGACCCCCAGTGTATACTTGCGGCATTGTGACAGATGACCGCTCCCGTTTCATCCTGCCAATTGCAATATTAACCGCAATCCTTGCTGTTTCGACATCCAGCATTTTTATTCGGTTTGCCCAGGCAGATGGCGTCCCATCCGTTGTGATCGCCGCGCTGAGATTGACTTTCGCAACCCTGGTATTGACTCCCCTGGCGCTTTCAAGGCATATGCATGATCTAAAACGCTTCACGCGGACCGAGGTCCTGCTCGGCGCTCTCTCAGGCATTTTCCTCGCTATTCACTTCGCTACATGGATCACGTCGCTTGAATTTACCAGTGTGGCAAGCTCGGTCGTGTTCGTGACTACCGGTCCGCTTTGGGTGGCATTGCTCTCGCCCTTGCTGCTCAACGAGCGGTTGGGTCGCGCCGCGGTCATCGGGTTGGCGCTTTCCCTCGCAGGCGGAGCAGTGATCGGGTCCTCCGATGCGTGTGCATGGAATAATGGGCTCACCTGCCCCGACATCGGAAATATCCTGCAGGGCCGCGCCATGTGGGGAAATTTCCTTGCACTAGCTGGTGCATGGGCCGTAACGGGATACCTGATCATCGGGCGAAAGGTACGCGCAGGCATATCGCTGGTTCCGTACATTTTTTTGGTGTATGGCATGGCCGCGGTCACGCTGATCATTTTTATGCTTATCTCCGGCAGCACCCCATTTGGATACGCGCCAAAGACCTATGGCTGGATCTTCCTGCTCGCCGTCATTCCCCAATTGATCGGTCACTCCACTTTTAATTGGGCATTAAAGCATTTGCCCGCTTCTTTGGTAGCGGTGACCACGCTTGGTGAACCGATCGGCTCTGCGATCCTGGCCTTTTTCATATTGAAGGAAATTCCGCCCATCGTAACTGTGTTTGGCGGAATCCTTATCTTATCCGGTATCATTCTGGTATCAGGATTAAGAAACAACAATAAACAACCATGAAACTACCAGCCCACCTTCATCTCGACAAACATGAAATCCCATATGAAGCGCGCAGTTTTTCATCGGAAACTGAAAAGGGCGCCGCCAATGTTGCAAAAGTCCTTGGCTTTGCAGAAAGACAGGCCGTCAAGACCCTGATCTTTCAGGTGGACACCGGTGAACGCGTGCTCGTGATGCTTGGGGGTGATCAAAACGCGGTTTCCGGAAATCTCAAAAAGGCGATCGGTTCACGCAATATTCAAATGGCAGCACCGGAAGCGGTGAAGGAAACAACGGGATATATCATCGGTTCGATCCCCGCCTTTGGATGGCAGCCACACGGATTCAGATCCTTCCTCGAGGCGAGTCTACTCAACGAACCCATGCTCGGCACGGGCGCCGGCCAATGGGGCGAGGAGATCATGATCACACCGGAAAATCTTATTAAAGCCAGTAACGCCATTGTGGTCAATTTGACCGATAGAGAAAAACCTGTGCTTCCAGAATGAACAAGTAAAGGAGACTAGCATGAGCACTTTCAAGAAGCCATCAGATGACGAATTACGCCAGCGCCTTTCCTCCATGCAATATCAAGTTACACAACACGAGGGAACCGAACCGCCTTTCCAGAATGAGTACTGGGATAATAAACGGCACGGGATTTATGTGGACATCGTTTCAGGAGAGGTACTGTTCAGTTCGCTCGACAAATATGAAACAGGAACCGGTTGGCCGAGTTTCACGAAACCGTTGGCCCCGGAGAATATCCTCGCGCACACAGATCGCAAATTCTTTATGACCCGTACCGAGATCCGCTCCAAAAACGCCGATTCACATTTGGGGCACGTCTTCGATGACGGCCCTCCCCCAACAGGACAGCGTTACTGTATGAATTCGGCGGCACTGCGTTTTATACCCGTGGATGAACTTGAAAAGGAAGGGTATGGCCAATATCTGGCTCTCTTTGGCAAATGACCTCTTGAAAGATATCGCGATCAACAAGATCACGAGAAGCGGTGCACAATGATGAAGATACTGGAAACCGACAGGTTGTTCCTCAGGCGTCTTGTGATGGACGACCTTGATGCGCTTGCCGCGCTGTATCGCGATCGGGATGTGCGAAAATATTTTCCCGAAGGAGATCACGGCATCCTGACCCTCGAAGAGACCAGGGAGGAACTGGAGTGGTTCTTGAACGGACATCCGGTTTATCCGGAGTTGGGACTTTGGGGGACGATCCATAAAGAGACAGGCAAGTTCATTGGCCGCTGCGGCCTGCTTCCATGGACCATCGATGGACG
>CAZJYB010000153.1:0-10059 GCA_964549865.1 uncultured Anaerolineaceae bacterium | reverse complement strand
TAAGGAAGAGCAGGGTCAATCCAATGTGAGCGCGTCTGAATCCAACTGAAACAAAGGGAAAGAGCAGGATCAACGTTCCATACATGGGCAGAAAAAACGCCAGAAAAGCAAATGGATCTTCAAAGAAATTGTGTCTTGAAAGATGATCGATCGGGGTCTGTATCTCTTGCTTTGTGCCCCATTCCCAAAACGGCCAGATTACCAGGAGTCCGCCCAATGCTGCAAGTATTCCGAACGAGAACAATCGCCTCAAGAGGATGGTTCCCTCAATTTTTTGATTTAAAAGAACGTGCAGAGTCACGGCTGCTGTAGACCAGGGCAGGAATAATAAAGTAGCGTGGTGAGCGGCCACTACGACAGTCATCAATGCAATTCCCAATGCAGCGCTTAGTTTATTTCCCGACTGCAGGAAGTCTGCGAGGGCAGCCAGGCCGAACAAAGCAAACAACGTCGCTGTCAGTGTTGGGAGTTGCCCGAATGCATAAGCTGTATAGTATAGCGATGACAAAAAGGCAGTTGCGATGGCCGCATAGCTGCTTGCGCTTTTTCCAAAAAAGATCCTGCTAAAGGCGTAGATTGCAAGCGGGTAGCTGGTCAGCACCAGTACTTGAATCACCGCATAAGCCCTATCAACCCCGATAAGGTGGCTTAGCAGGCCGATCATTTGATGAACAAGTGGAGGATATGAAATTACTTCAAACCCGCCAAACCAGCGTGTCTCCCACAACGAGAACCAGTTATGGGCGTAATGCTCGGCAAAGAACATGTGTGTGAATGCGTCGTAACTTAATCGGTAACGGCCCGCAAGGGAAAAAAAACCGTGTCCAATAAAGGCCAGCAACATGGCAAAACGGACGCGCCCCGGGATCACGAAATTTCCATTTCTTCGCGATTTAAAACGATGTGCTTTGAGTTCTTGTGTTTTGCCAACGCGCGGTTAAATGCTTCAATATACTGATCACAAGTGACCGCAGGGCGAACGCGTTGAATCGAACCGAAATTATGCCGGGTTTGGGCCAGCCGAAGAGCGGATGAGCCAAGCAGGTTGCGGATGGAGTGCTGCAGGCTTTTCGAATTGCCGCTTTCAAAGAATTGAATTTGCAGGTTATTCTCGCGCGCGAGCTCGCGATTTTCGCCCAGGTCTGACGCGACCATGGCACGTCCCCATGTGGCCGCCTGGTATAGAACGCTCGACGAGCCGGTTGATGCAGTGTAGGGGAGCACGACGACCTGGGCCTGGCGGAATAACTCCATGACATTTTCCTCCGCGACATGCCCGCGCCAATATATGTTATGCGATCCGTTGTAACGATTTTTCAGATCGCGCCCATAGCCCGGAAATCTCATATGTTCCACGCCGGCAATTGTCAGGCGCAGTTTTGGGAATTCCGTTCTTAAATTATCGAATGCCTCGAGCAATAATTCCAACCCTTTGAATGGCGCAAGCGTTGTAAAAAACAGTAATTCCTGCCCGTCTGTTTCATCGAGCAATTCAGGTTCATGATACGCGCCGATCGGAATGTGCATGCAATCCACACCGCGTCTGGAAAGCCAGTCCACATAATGTTGCATGGTCAGGCAGACGACATCTGCCTGTGTTGCGAGCTTTGTTAATAGGCGCGCTCCCAGCGGGGCTAAAAATCCGCCGGGTGCGTTAAGTGCATTCAGGTCGGCAAGTTCCACCAATTCATGCAGGGTCACAACGGTTGGATATCCCATGCGCCGCGCCTGCAGGGGTGTGAACATGCCCAATAGATTTGACAGGGGGGATTTCCCAAAGATGCTTGCACCCAAATTGAACCAGATAAGATCCGGCTTGATCTGTTTTATGCGGGATAAAATGGCTCGCTGTGCCGTCAATTGACCTGGCTCCCAGCAATAGTCGATCTCTGTGTTGCCAATCCGGCTGTTCTGGTGGTCCCTGGCCCCTGCCAGTACGGTGATTCGATCAAAAGCCCCTGTATTTGCAAGGGCGCGCGTAACATGGTACCCGTATTGACCGATGCCGGTAATTGCAGGTGGAAAGGGGCTGACGACGGTTAGATGCATGGAATGCAGGATTATTCCATTAATACGTGGATTAGACAACGTTAAGCAAGCTGCCTTTACGTTGACAGAACCATGCCTGCAAAGTATAGTTCCAAATTAATATGCACTTGGAAAATGCCATCCTTGAGACCCTGGCCTACTCGGATATATTCGATTATCCATTAACGATCGAAGAATTACACCGTTATCTTGTCCTTCCTGCTCCAAAAGATCGCGTTTTACAATGCGCAGCGACCATGGACAAGGTTGCCACACATGACGGGTATTATTATCTTGCGGGGCGTGATGAGATTGTGGGCCTGCGAAAAACCCGCGCGTCTGCCTCCCGCAAGATCTATAAGCGAGCCGTATTTTATGGGCGTATTCTGGGCGTATTGCCCTTCGTCCGCATGGCCGCGCTGACAGGTTCGCTGGCGGTGATGAATCTCTCGAAGGGTGCGGACATCGATTACATGCTTGTCACCCGCGCCGGCCGCTTGTGGACTGCACGAGCATTTTCGGTTCTCTTTGGACGAATGATGCGCCCATTTGGATATACCATCTGCGTGAATTTGCTTGTCTCCGAGAACGCGCTGGCCTGGCCGCTGCATGATCTGTACTCGGCGCGCGAGATGTGCCAGATGATCCCCATTAGTGGCCTGGACGTGTATCGTCAGCTTCGCGCTGTCAACTCATGGACGGAATCCATTTTGCCGAACTCCACATTTTCCGCGCCAAACCTGGTGCAAATCCCCTCCGCTGACGCGGCGAATCGTATCCAGCACTTGCTGGAATGGCCTCTGCGCGGTAAAAGCGGTAAGCGTGTCGAGAGATGGATACAAGATTTTCAGCTGCAACGCATTGCCCGCCGATTTGGCCATGGCGGCGAAACCAATTTCACCGCCGATGTATGTCAGGGTAACTTTCATCACCATCGTCACTGGGCAGGCGAATATTTCCATGCGCGATTGGTCTCGCTTGGCCTTGCTGAACGTGCACAAGATTTTGCAGAAGTATCGTCTATGCGATGAGCCAGATACTGTTCGGCCAATCCTATTACCTGCGTTTTGACCCAAAACTTTGGCGGGCCATGCAGCCTTATCCTCCGCTGGGAACTTTATATGCGGCAAGTTATGTTCGTGCGCGAGGATACGATGTTGCCTTGTTCGACGCCATGCTGGCAGAATCTGAAGAAGAGTGGGCGGAATCGCTCGACCATCATCTGCCCCAATATGCCGTCATCTTTGAAGACAACTTCAACTATTTATCCAAGATGTGTTTGCTCAGAATGCGCGAAGCCGCATTTACGATGATCGGAATGGCTAAGAGCCGTGGGTGTGTTGTCATTTTGTGCGGCGCAGACGCCACCGATCACTATCAGGCGTACTTTGAAAAAGGTGCGGACTATGTCCTGGTGGGTGAAGGAGAGGAAACGCTTGGTGAATTGCTCGATCAATTATCTGGGAAAAGAGAAGCGGGGCAAATTATAGGTTTGATGACGCCGGATACGCTGCGCCCAACGCGCCGTCCGGATATATCCGATCTCGATTCCCTGCCATTCCCTGCCTGGGACCTGGTGGATATCGATCAATATCGTTCGGTCTGGCTGAAACGCCATGGTTATTTTTCAATGAACATGGTGACGACGCGCGGCTGCCCCTATCACTGTAATTGGTGCGCCAAACCGATCTGGGGCCAGCGATACAATTCGCGTTCGCCTCAAAATGTAGTGGCTGAAATGAAGTGGATCAAGGAACATTTTGCGCCGGACCATATCTGGTTTGCCGACGATATTTTGGGATTGAAGCCGAACTGGATCGAAAAATTTGCCGAATTATTACACGAGAACGATGCGGTTATCCCGTTCAAGTGCCTGCAGCGCGCGGACCTGGTTAATGAGAAAACCGCACCTGCGCTTGCAAAAGCAGGATGCAAAACGGTATGGTTGGGCGCAGAATCCGGTTCGCAGAAAATTCTGGATGCAATGGATAAAGGCGATAAGGTGGAGGACATTTACCGTGCGGCAGAATTACTGCAGGAAAATGGAATTGAAGTGGGATTTTTTCTGCAGTTTGGTTATCCCGGCGAAACCTGGGACGATGTGCAATTGACCTTGAAAATGGTGCGCGATTGTGCCCCAGACGATATCGGTATCTCGGTTTCATACCCGTTGCCCGGGACAAAATTCTTCGAACAGGTCAAAATGGAATTGGGCGAAAAACAAAACTGGGTGGATTCGGACGACCTCGCCATGTTATACCGCGGCCCGTTTCCGCAGGAGTTCTACCGCATTTTGCACGGCCGCGTACATTATGAATTTCGCATGAGACGTGCATGGCGCAATCGCAATATGCGAGGTATTATCCGCGCGCCCTATTATTTGCTGGGCGTGCTGGGAAGTGAAATTAAATTAAGAAAATTTACATAGACAATGATCGGGTGAAATACAATAACACCTTTGAACTCTGCGAGAGGAGAGAAATGAAAGGAACTCAATCTGTCCATGTCGTTCTTGATCACATCCCGGTAGTTATTCTTTCCCTGACGGCGCTCGTCTTCTACCAAACGCTGATTTATCATACCCGCACGATTTACTGGAATGATGCCCATATTCGCTGGGCGCTCCGTGACCAACTATTGCTTGGCGAGTGGCTGCCCGGCGTACAGGTTTTCGTTGTATTGGCCTCAAAAATTACATCCAACCTGGATTTCCTTCAAAGCCTCATGTCACTTTTGGCGATCGGGTCATTGATCTGTTTTTATCTTTTAGCGCGTCGTTTGTTTTCCTTCACGACTGCCCTGGTTGCCATCGCATTTCTTGCCTTCAACAGCATGTTTGCGGCATTTGCGATTGTCCCGTATTCAGACATGTTGTTTGTTGGTTTCGTTTTTCTGGCATTAATTTTCTTGGATGAGCCTGTTTTCTCAAGGCGGTTTTATTTCGGCATCTTCCTTCTAAATCTGGCCTCTTTAACGCGCTACGAAGGCTGGTTCCTTGCCGTATTTTTTATCGGGGATGTCGCCCTGCGCTCTTTCCGTACGATGAAATGGCAGGCTGCCCTGCGGCAAACGCTCAAGATGACCTTGTTGTGCAGCCTTGCCCCGATGGCATGGCTGGCGATTGGATTGTCCGAATCACATGGTTTTATGGATCGATTGAGCTCAATCTACGAATTTGTAATCGCGCCTGCGACGCCGCGATTGAGCGACCACATTCATGCCCGCCTGGATCCTGCCTATCTCGCTTATTTTTCGTTACAGTACTTTTTTTTATTGATACGGCAGATCCATGTTGAATTCCTTATGCTTGCCATTGCGGGGTTTTCGATTGCGATCTTGAACCCATCGCATCAAGGCATTCACTTGCGCATTTTGCTGCTTCTCATTTTCGACTGGTTCCTGCTGGCTCTTTTTCAGCCGTGGAAATTTGGAAACCTTCGCCAGCCGTTTTTCATGCAGGTATTTCTTGTTTTATATGCGTCCCATGGCCTGGCGGCCGGTATTTCCTGGGGTTGTCGAAGGCTTGCCTTGTTGATGAACAATGCCAATATGGTCGATTGGACAAGGTATTTAACCATTACAGCCGCCCTTATGTTGACGGTCAGGCTAATTCCCTCAACATATAAGTTCATCGTTAACACTTCGCGTGAGGCTGATTTTCTCACACCGTTTATGATCGCAACATGGCTTGACCCTCGCCTGGTAGAGGACGATGCCGTATTCATTATAGATGAAACTGATTACTATCCTTATGCGCTGGCGTCTTATCTCGAATATCCGCTCGAGCGCATTCTGGATGACCGGCTCGACGCGCATTTAATTCAGGGAAATCTGGAAAAAGCCCGAATGGTGTATATTATCGAGCTGTATAAATCGCAGGATGGGTTGTCTTTAGCCGAAATCCGTATTTTGGATGATCTGGAGAGCGGTGAGATTCAGGCAGAACGTTTTATTTTTAATGGGGACCGCGTCTGGTATGCGCCTGCGAATCAGGTCTTCTATTCACCATAATCAGTGATTCCATGATTGATCTTGATGCGATAAACCAGGGATTTTCCCGTGAAGCGCAAATTTATGATGAGGGCAGTGAGACGAATCCCATCATGCGCTGGGCTCGTTTGTTGGTTCGCGAGACGATCACCCGTCATTTTCCCCCAGAGAGCTCGATTCTTGAAATTAATGCTGGTACCGGATTGGACGCCGCCTGGCTTGTGAAGCATGGGTATCGTGTCCATGCCACCGATATTGCTGATGGAATGATGACAGCCATTAATGCAAAAATTCAGGCTTCGGAACTGTCAAATCGTTTCACCGCTCAACAATTATCCTTCACTGAACTTGAGAAAACAGTCAATGCGCCATTTGATGCAGTATTCTCCAATTTTGGCGGGCTAAATTGCGTACCAGATCTCTCCCTTGTTTCACGCGGTTTGCGGTATGTGCTAAAACCTGGCGGACAGGTGAGTTGGGTGATCATGCCTCCCGTTTGTCCCTGGGAGTTGCTTGAGGTTTTTCGAGGACGTTGGTACTCTGCTGTAAAACGACTGAAGCATGGAGGTGTGATGGCAAATGTACGTGGTTCGCAGATTATGACCTATTACTTTACGCCGAAACAGGTTCGCCATGCATTGGGCCGGGATTTTCGAGTTGAATCAGTGCAAAGTTTTTCCCTATTTTGTCCACCGATGTATATGGAGGGGTTTTCAAAACGGCTTCCTGGGTTAACGAAAAACCTGATGTGGCTGGATGAACGTCTGGGACGCCTGCCTATCTTAAATGGCTGTGGCGACTTTTTCATACTTACAGCCCGCCTTGTGAGACAATGAGTATCGATGCTCAAGCAGCTTGGCATTAATTCATTGTGGCTTTTATTTACGCGTGTAACGACTCAGGCGTTGTCAGTGGTCTTTATTGCCATCGTTGCCCGAAGTCTCGGCGCAGGAGTTTTTGGGCAGTACACATTACTGGCTGCGACTGTGTACATTGGAAATGTGTTTACCACCTATGGCACCGATGCCTTATTGATTCGCGAGATCGCCCGGGAGAAACGGGTCACTCCACTTGTATCCACCGTATTGTGGGTGCAGATAAGTTTGTCGGTTTTATGGTGTTTGTTTGCGGTTTTTGCCGGGTTGTTTTTAACTGCATCAATTCAATTGCGCATGGCGCTCGTGTTGTACAACCTGTCACTTCTTCCCCTGGCCTTTTATTCCGTTGTAAGTGCAATCCTGCGTGCTTTGGAAAGAATGGATTTGTTTATGGGATTGAACTTATGCAACGCCCTGTTGCAGGTCTTAGGCGCGGCCTTGTTAATTAGATCGTCCGCTGATTTTTTGCTTCTGTGCACATGGCTGGTAACTGCCCAGGTCTTAACGGCTTTAATGGGATTGCTCCTTTGCAGGCTTTATGTCCCGGGATTTTCGTTAAAAATGAAATTGATTGCGGCTGATGTTGTAAGTGTGATAAAGTCTGGATGGCGCCTGGCACTGTTTTATCCGCTGGGGCTATTAACACAGCGATTGAATGTGTTTTTTCTCTCCAGGTTGACAGGCGATGTCTTAACCGGCTGGTTTTCAGCGGCTGCTCGTCTTGTGGAAGGACTTAAACTGGGACATTTTGCCCTGCTTAATGGGTTGAT
The DNA here is from genome assembly GCA_964549865.1 of uncultured Anaerolineaceae bacterium. Taxonomy (GTDB): domain Bacteria; phylum Chloroflexota; class Anaerolineae; order Anaerolineales; family Villigracilaceae; genus Villigracilis. Next base: position 2,393 of record CAZJYB010000153.1, on the reverse strand, counting down.
GCCGGAAATGTCCAGGCCTGACACTGTTCAACGGCAAAGAATGATGCAATCTTCACTTTTTGGCTTGTTATTATGGAGCTTTATTCCGGCGATCGGTATTACTTTTTTTGCGGACTCGATCATCAGCATTATTTATGGCCAGGCGTTTGGTCCTTCGGCGGATACATTGACGATCCTTGCCTGGAGCTTAATCCCATACACCTTCAGTTCTTATTTTTCAGTGGCCCTGATTATGCGCGGTGCGGAGGCTGTGGTTTTCAACGCAAATTTGATCTGTCTGATAGCTGCCATCTTTATATACTTATTACTGATACCTAGGTTTGGTCTGCGCGGCGCGGCATGGGGCGCGCTTGTGGTTGAATCCCTTCTAGCCTCACTCCTGTCGATCGGCAATCGTCGTCTGGCCCCGTCAATTCTCAATGTCAACTAAACGATTTGACCTGGAACAACCTGTTTTTACAGCCGCGGATTTAATCGCTTACCAACGCGCCCGTGGGCACCTGCCCAACATTGCGCCGCCGCGGTCTGTCCTGCTGACATTCCAAAGGCATTTGGTGGATTATGCTGCCGGTAAGCATGCAACCAGGCAGGTTAGAATATTTAATGCTGATCTGTATCTTTTCAAACGCACGGGTTATCAATTGGGATTGATAAGTGGCTTCGGTTCGGGTTCATCTGCCACCGCCGCACTTGTGGATCAATTATCTGCTTTTGGTGTTCGGCAATTTACAGCCATTGGTCTAGCGGGCGGATTGCAGCCTGATCAAAGACCCGGACATTTGGTCATCAGCCAACAGGCCATTCGTGACGAAGGCGTTTCGCGCCATTATCTGCCGCCCGCTGAGGCTGTGGAATCGTCGAAGGAAATGGCCGAAGGTGTAAGTACAGTTCTTGCAAAAAAAGATCATTCTCATTCTTCCGGCGTCACTTGGACGACCGATGCGCCATTTCGTGAAATTCGCAGCGATGTGCTGGGCTATCAGCACAGAGGGGTGCTTGCAGTAGATATGGAAGCTGCCGCTATTTTTGCGGTTGCAAAGGCGAATGGATTGCCCGCCCTGGCGCTATTTTCGATCGCAGATACGTTGGCAAATGGGATATGGAGCATGTCTGAAGACCTGCGTCCCGCACAAATGGGATTGACCATATTATTTGACGCTGTTTTTGAATATTTGCGCGAGACTTGATGCCTTGATACTGAGTTTAATGAGAGTGCATGAATATAGATGAGTTCATATGTCCGCGCTGTCGCGGGACCCTGAAAAAAGTTTCCGAGGATGACCTGCGTTGCATGGCTGACGGACTTGTTTTCAGACGTCAAGATGGGATCTGGCGATTCCTTTTGCCGGAGCGTGAAACTTACTATGCCCGCTTCATATCGGATTATGAGGCCGTTCGTCGCTTCGAAGGACGAGGTTCTCCCGACCCCGCATATTACCGGGCATTGCCTTTCCAGGACCTGAATGCCAAATTCCCGGCAGATTGGGAAATCCGCGCGAAAAGTTACCTCGAGCTTGAACGCGTGGTCACGCAGCATCCTTTGCGCCATCGTCATCCCATGCATATTGTGGATATTGGCGCTGGTAACGGCTGGCTTTCCAATCGCCTGGCCTTGCGCGGTTTTCAAGTCAGCGCGGTGGACCTGCTGGTTAACTCCGAGGATGGTCTGGGTGCGTGGAAATATTATGAAAGTGTGTTCACCCCCGTGCAGGCCGAGTTTACGCGTCTCCCATTTCCCGATGGATCAGCCTCGATGGTGGTCTTCAATGCCTCGTTTCATTATTCCGAACTCTATGAAGAAACTCTTTTCGAGGCTATGCGCGTACTCCAGGCCGATGGATTGGTTATCGTCATGGATTCGCCGGTTTATCATGATGCCAAATCAGGTGAAAAGATGGTCTTTGAAAGAAAAACAAAATTCACCTTGAAGTACGGGTTTGCCTCTGATTCGATGGGAAGCGAGAATTATTTTACCTATAAGCGCATGGACGAACTTGCCGGTAAACTCGGCATTCGATGGCGCCATATCCGCCCGTTTTACGGAATTCGCTGGACGATACGCCCGTGGCTGGCGCGACTGCGCAGCAACCGTGAACCTGCAGAGCTTGGCCTTTGGGTTGGAGCCCGGTCGGGGTGATCGGGAAACCTTTCACCCCTGCATGCCTATATTTTCAAGAACTCTACTTTTTCCAAAAAGCGAGGAGTTAAATAGTAAAATCGCATTCAAGGAGACCTCCCGATGAATAACACACGAGGGCGTTCACAGCTTGTACTTGGCTTTATTCTCATCCTGCTCGGCGCTGGGCTCCTGATTATTCGCAACGCGCCTGCGTTAAAAGCCATCTTTGGTAAATATACGGAATTCCCGGCTAACATGCTTTTGATCGGCGCTG
>CAZJYB010000152.1:0-10105 GCA_964549865.1 uncultured Anaerolineaceae bacterium | reverse complement strand
GGACGAACCCCGCAAGCCAGTTGATATTTCCAATGCGTATTCGTACGATGCCATCAACCACTTATATAACGAGTGTTCCATGCGCGAGGCAGGGATTGAGGAATTCTTTGCCGAAGGCGGCATTACCCCATTGAATATTTTTTATGAAGACTTTGTTCAGGAGTACGAGGGAACTGTTCGAAGGATCCTGGATACCCTTGAACTGGACTTGAAGTCTGCAATCATTGCACCTCCTGCACTGACAAAATTGGCCGATTCTGTTTCCGAGGAATGGGCACAACGCTTTCGGGAGGAACGTCAGAAGGATTGGCAAAATCGAGGTTGGTAGATATATATTCTTAAATTTATTTCAGCGTCTTGCAAACCAGAAATCATCTCCGCTGGAGATCAGGTTTTGATGTATTTTATAGCAAGTTGACATAAGATTCTCTTTTATTTTGAATGAGTCAATTATCGTCACTCGTATAACTCATCGATATTGTCTAGAGGAAGAAATTGGAATAACCAGTATGGTTAAGTGTGGATTCAACGGTTACGCTGGGGTAGTTGGTGAAAAAGAGGAGAAAGTAGACTATCGTGCTAAAATTATGAACACTAGTTAGCTTGTTTTCATAATTTATAATGGATAGGGAAAGTTCACCCACAATATCCCAAAGTGTCTTTATAGTTCCCACAAAATATGAAAATTCAAACTGCTCAATTCTTCGAAACACTTTCAAGTGGACATCAATTAACAATTGATGAATTAGAGGATTTAATAAAACAAAAGATAAAAGAAGATCAGTTTTTAGAATTTAAAAGTGGGCTTGAAGTTGAAGATGGCAACAAAGATGCATCGAAAACTATTCGCGATTACATGTGTGGTTTCGCAAACAGCGATGGAGGCATTCTTATTATTGGCGTAGATGCCCCATCAGGTACCCCAGTAAGTATTGACGGGTGCAACAATCATAAAAAGGGCGATTTGGCAGAATGGGCCTCACGTTGCTTAACAGATATAGCAAGTTATTTTTCACCAATACCAAAATTTCAAGTTTTACGCCACCCTAATGGAGACGTACTCATTGGGATAGCTCAACGCTCGTTAAATTTAGTTCCACAAATCGAAAACAAACAATTAATTTACAACTTAAGAATTCATGACCAAACATTAAGAGCACCAGAATACTTAATGGCTGATTTGTTATTAGGGCGTAAACAAAGACCTGACTTCGACGTTGTCGATTGTTTTGCGTTTAATTTTGGACGTATTACGGATAGCGAATATCTTACGATGGATCTAAGGTTTGAATTACGACTTAAGTGTGAAAGCCGAAACATTGTTTGGGCTGAAGAAAGCAGATGGGGTATTATCGCTTGGACTCAAACAAGAGAAGCAATGTATGCAGGAAGCATTAACCAGCCCAGTAATCATTTATTGTCTTTTGTTGACGCGCAAGAAATGCCAGATGCAAATCAAATTAGGCCCGGATCGCTTCTGCATTTCAACAACAACCTAGATATTAGTAAACCTTTCGACTCGGGAAATATTATATCGTCATTTATTGTTCCAATTCGCTTTGGAGATCAATGGTTCTCCTATAGTTGGATGGCAGCGCTTTACTTGGTCGCAAAAAATGGTCAACCTTTATGGTTTCAAATAAGTCTGAAAATAAACAATGATTCCATTAAATGGGTGGACGAAAAAACTAAGATATCACTCTCTGAAAACAGCGATATCTTAAGTGTAACTAAATTTTCTTCTGAACGCCCAATAGTTGCTTGGAAAATCAACTAGTAAACTTCAAGTTAGCATCTCGGAGACGACCGTCACCTGTTGTAATATAATTACCAAAATCAATTTACCAGAGGATATCATTTCATGGCTGAAACCATCAGCGTTTCAAAAATATCAAATTATGTCGAAAAGGAAGTGACCATTAAGGGCTGGGTCTACAACCGTACCGACAAGGGCAAGCTGGTCTTTTTGCTCGTGCGCGATGGCTCGGGTTTTGTGCAGTGTGTGGCCTTCAAAGGTGACCTCGCCCCCGAAGTATTCGAGAAAGTATCCCACCTGACGCAGGAATCATCGGTCATCATCACCGGCTCTGTGCGTGAAGACAAACGTGCGCCCGGCTTGCCCGGCGGGTATGAAGTGGGTATCAAGCAGATCGAGATTGTACAAGAAGCCGCGCCTGATTACCCGATGTCGCTCAAGGATCACGGCCCGGACTTCGCTCTCGATCATCGTCACTTGTGGATTCGCATGCAAAGCCAGTGGGCCATCCTGCGCGTGCGCGTGCGGGTGATGTCCGCAGTGCGCGAGTATTTGGATGGTCAGGGCTTCTTCAATCTTGATACCCCCATCCTGACTCCCGCGGCCGCGGAAGGGACAACCACCCTCTTCGAGACGCCTTACTTCGACGAAGGCTCTGCGTATCTCGCGCAAACCGGTCAACTTTATAACGAGGCCAATATTTTCGCATTTGGAAAAGTGTATTGCTATGGCCCCACCTTCCGCGCTGAGAAATCGAAGACGCGCCGTCACCTGACCGAATTCTGGATGCTCGAACCAGAGATCGCTTTCTGCGACCTGGACGGGCTGATGGAAGTGGAAGAGGGTTTGATCACTCATATCGTTCAGGCCGTATTAAAGGACTGCGCAGCGGAGTTGAAATTCCTCGGGCGCGACATCTCCAAACTTGAAAACGTCGTTGGGCCATTCCCGCGCATGTCTTATGATGACGCTGCAAAGTATTTGATCGAGCAATACGAAAAAGAGACCGACTCCGAAAAGAAGGAAATGCTCAAATTCGAGTGGGGCATGGACTTCGGCGCCCCGCACGAGACCGAGATCACAAAGCTGCACGACAAGCCTGTGTTCGTGTATGGCTACCCCAGCGCGGTCAAGGCCTTCTACATGGAACCCTGGCCCGGCCGCCCTGAAGTATGCAAAAGCGTGGACCTGCTCGCCCCGGAAGGGTATGGCGAGATCTGCGGGGGCTCAGAACGTATCAGCGACCACGATGCGCTGCTGGCGCGCATCCGCAAGGAAGAACTCCCGGAAGACGCTTTCAAGTGGTATTTGGAACTCCGCAAATATGGTTCTGTTCCCCACTCGGGATTCGGGATGGGCACTGAACGCGTGGTCTCATGGATCTGCGGCATTGAGCACATACGCGAGGCAATTCCATTCCCAAGAACGATCAAAAGGGTGTATCCATAATAATAAAGTCCGAAATTTCCAAAATTTCGGACTTTATTATTTAATGAAGAGCCTGTTGTATCTCTTTCAGCATCTTGACAATCTTCTCCCTGACTTCAACCGAACCACAGCCTGCCACGCCAATCCGGTCACCTTTGCCAAGGTCGACCTGCAAGTTATCCAGTTTGATCGCGCGATTTGAAAATTCGCTCCATGGGAGATATGTGCGCTTTGTTTCGACAGTCCAGTCGTTCTTCCAATAGATGCCCTGCGAACAAATCGCAAAACCCAGTTTGTTGTTTGCGTTAAGCACCGTGTCGTCATACAACATGATGACTTTTTCATTCAGCGGAATATTGAAACGTGAAACTGCATTTTTCAGGCGGGTTGCGCCTATCGAATCGTCAAAATACAAAGAGTAATTTTCCTGATATGAGTCGCATATCTTATAAAGGTCTGTGGGAACAGCCTCTGCCTCATTCGGCTGCGAGGGAGCGATCCTTATCGCCGCGCCACAATTTGGACAATTGGGTTTGTGTTCCAAAAATTGGGTTCCGCAATACGAGCATGTAAACACAAATCACTCTCCTGAATGCCATGGGTACGAGGGTATCGAACTCTCAAAACCAGGCCCACTTTGATATTGAATGCGCCGTGTCAAGGGTAGCATAAAGGTCTTGTAAAATCAATTACTTAATTTTTGACTATCATTGCACTTTGGAATATGGTATAAGACACGCAGCCCTGCTGTGTTCGTGATATTGCCTCCACGTTTTGAGCCAATACCTAATAAAAGGGTCCTTAACTTGCTGGAAATAACGCGATAGGCCTGAGCCAAGGCGGCGTTTCCAAGTAGGGACCCACCTGCTTTTGCAGGTTCAAAACCTGGCAATACACGGCATATGCGGGGTGATTAATTATTCAAAGTTCGGGCGGGGTCTGAGACCCCGCCCAAGCATTTAACTTTTGTGAATGGCCACTGCAGCACGCAGACCCGATTCAAATGCCCCCTGGATCCACGCGTGGTACAGCGACGCATGTTCTCCGGCAAAATGGATACGGCCCTCGGGTTTAACGATCTCGTCGTGAAGTAACGTCTGCTGGCCCGGGTCGAAGAGCGCAAAGGCGCCGCCCGCGAACGGATCATCGTGCCACATATGGGACGCGCCCGCCTCGAACTCATCCTTGATCTGCGGATGTATCGCCGCAACATTCTCGATGGCCTGTTCGATGCGCTCGTGCGGGGCAAGCGAACCCCAGCGTTGCGCGTCCTCAGACCAGGTATAACTTGCCAGCAAAATACCGCGGCCCGTTTCCTTCCCATAATCTGTATAGAATAAATTACGAATGGCCAGGTCCGTGACCGTGCCGCCACCGTAAATGCCTTCATCGGTTTCCCAGAAGCGGCGACGTGTCTGAAAGAATATTTTTGCAGACGCATCGTAATGCAACTGGCGAATGGCACGTTGTTTGGCGCGCGAGAAAGGCTTAAGTACCTCCACATGACGCAGCACCGGGAAAGGGACTGTCAGGATGGCATAATCGCCGCGCACATTAAAACCGCCCGCCCGCGTATGATAATGGATCACGACTTCATCGGGGGTCTGGTCAATGGCGATCATCTTCGCGCCATAACGGATGCGCGTCCCCAGTTCGGGCAGGAATGCATGCGCCAGGTTGTCCATGCCGCCCTCGATCTGGCACATATTTGTATAATAGTTGCCGCCGTCCTCGCGAAACAACTCCAGAAAGGATGAGTTCATCACCGATTCCTGGTTGTTGAGCAGGCCGAACATCTCGATCATGCCCTCAGACCAACCCTTGAGTTCCAGAAATTCGCGCACACAATACTGGTCATACTCGGCAGTGATCTCATCCCAGCCGTCTTTCTCCACTTTTTGGATGAGTGGCTGGATGCACTCCTCCCAAAGGTTACCTGCCAGCCTGCCTTTTTCCTGTTCGGAAATTTCAAAACCCATCAGGTGTGGGTCTGCCTGCACCTCTGCCATGCGATGTTTGACCCCGCCGATATGCACATAGGCTTGTGAATTGCCCATGATAAAGTCTTTAGTCTGCAGCCCGAATTTTTCGATATAGGCCATTGTCAACGGATGGGCACGCGGGATGCGCATGGCGCCCGCTTCACCGTACAAGCCTCTGGCAAACGGATCGCGCAGCGTGTAGATCCTCCCACCAACGCGGTGCTACGCCTCCAGAATGAGCGGATCGTGCCCTGCCCGAAGCAGCTCACTGGCCGCGGATAGGCCGGCCAGCCCGGCACCGACGATGATCACCTTTTTCGGCTTCCCACCCTTGAATTTTTTTGCGATCCCCTGCTTTACAACATCGACGTAATCCTCAATCGAGCGCTCGGAACTCATGGTTGCCTCCTGAAAATGTAAATTCATCTTATCCAGAACTCTGAAAAATTACAATCCCCATGCGGTACTTTCCCCTCATGGCAGACGTCCCAAATGCAAATCGGAAGTTATAATGAAAAAGTGAGCAAGAATCGGGTCGTCCCTGACCGAGAGGACACATACAATCTCCAACAACAAAAGGAGATTAATATGGAATCCACGATTGAAGTTTCAGAACATTACACGCTGATCGAGCAGGCTATTCAATACATCGAGGCCAATGTGCGGCGCCAGCCGGAACTGGATGAGATCGCATCTGCTGTGGGCCTGAGCGAATATCACTTCCAGCGCGTATTTACCCATTGGACCGGCATCAGTCCCAAACGCTTCATACAATTCCTGACGAAGGAACACGCCAAGGAGTTGCTCGCCCGTTCCGAAAACCTGCTGGATACCACGCATCAGGTCGGGCTTTCGAGCCTGGGCCGGCTGCATGACCTCTTTGTCACCACCGAAGCGGTGACGCCGGGTGAATATAAATCCGCCGGCGAGGGCCTCACCATTCGTTACGGTATCCACCCAACTCCATTCGGCAAATGCCTGATCGCGACCACCGAGCGTGGAATTTGCAATCTCAGCTTCGTGGAATCTACTGAAGGCAAAACGATCGACGAATTGGTCGCGAACTGGAAACAAGCAAGGATGACGGAAGATTACACGTCCACTGCCCCACTTGTGACCCGCATCTTTTCTGGCATTGAATCTGATTCGCCTCTCAAGCTTCACCTGCGCGGGACGAATTTCCAGATCAAGGTCTGGGAAGCGCTGCTCACGATCCCTGGCGGCGCATTGACCACGTATGAACACATTGCAATACAGATCGGTAAGCCGCATGCGTTACGTGCCGTCGGAACTGCTGTGGGGCACAACCCGGTCGCGTATTTGATCCCGTGTCACCGCGTGATACGCAAGACTGGCGAATATGGGAATTATCGGTATGGGTCTGCGCGCAAGAAGGTAATCCTCGCGAAGGAATTCGCGCTGCATGAAGCGTAATGAGCAAAAAAATATTTTCAAAAGGAAAGAATGAAAACAAAAATCTGGCTGGCTTTACTGGCGTTATATATCGTTTGGGGCTCCACATATTTCGGGATCAAGGTCGCCATCGAGACCATCCCCCCGTTCTTTCACGCTGCAGTTCGGTTTCTGATCTCCGGCTTGATTCTGGTGATTTGGCAACGAGCCGCGGGCCATCCTATGCCTACACGCAAACAGTGGATTTCCACTGCGGTCATCGGCACCCTGCTGCTGCTCGGCGGCAACGGGTTGGTCTCCTGGGCCGAACAGTTCATTCCATCCGGGGTTGCCGCACTCATTATCGGATCGGTGCCGCTCTTTTTGGTGATCGCCGAAGCCATTCGTCCCCATGGCGTCAAGCCAAACTGGTTCACGATCCTTGGATTATTGATCGGTTTCGTGGGCATTTTCATCCTGGTCGGGCCGGCTGAGATCTCCGGAAGCAGCGAGCGCCTCGATCCATTCGGCGTGATCGCATTGTTGAGCGCCTGCGCCTTATGGGCGGCCGGCTCGGTTTACAGTAAATCAGCGGACCTGCCCAAATCCACCTTGATGACAACTGGCGCGGAGATGCTGATGGGCAGTCTTAGCCTGTTGATCGTTTCTTTACTGACCGGTGAGTTAAAAGGCTGGGAAGTCGCGCAGGTTTCCGCCCGCTCCATGTATGGGTTGGTTTATCTCATTACGATCGGGTCATTGGTAGGGTTCGGATCATACGTCTGGCTGCTGCAAAACGCGCCGATCTCCCTGGTTGCCACCTATGCGTATGTCAACCCGATCGTGGCCGTATTACTCGGGAACTGGCTGGGAGATGAGCCGCTTGAACCGCGTATCTGGATCGCGACAGCCATCATCATTGGGTCGGTCATATTCATAAACAGCAGCAAGCCAGGTGTCAAAAAGGAATCAGCCAAGGTCGCAGAAATCGCGTAATTTCTAGGCCTTTGATGCAAACAAGACGCCGGGGATGAATCCCGGGCGTCTTTTGTTACAGGCCAATCGACCAACCTGCGATATAATTTGCTCGTAATCATCCCCTCTCGACCCATAGGGTGTGATCGTATGAATTCGTCCCTGATCGATACATTAAAAAGCTACATCCCCGATATTTTGCAAAGCCGTATCGTGGATGACCCCACACCGCCCAATAAGCCTTTTATGGAGGATTATTCGGCGGCAGTTTTATTTGTGGATATCTCGGGTTTCACCGCTCTCACCGAGCAATTTGCGGCACGTGGGCCTTCGGGCGCCGAGGATATCTCCGCGGTATTGAACGATTTCTACGGCCAGTGGATCGAGATCGTCAGAAGTTATGGTGGGGATATCATCAAGTTTGCAGGCGATGGATTGCTGGTCGTATGGCAGAGCAACGACCTCGAGGATGCAACCTTGCGCGCTGCACAAACCGCATTGGAAGCGCGCAAAAAACTGGAAAATTTCCGCGCGGGAGACCGCGCTTTATCCACACGCATCGCGCTCGGCGCGGGACAAATCCTGTTAACTGGTCTCGGAGGCGTGTTCAACCGCTGGGAAATGGTGGTCACCGGAGACGCGGTAGAGCAGGTTGGGAAACCGCAGGCTTCACTCAAGCCCGGGCAGATCGTGGCTTCTCCCGAAGCATGGGTAAAACTCAAAGGGCACGCGTTGGGAGAATCCGCTGAAGGTGGGCACATGCTGTTGAACAGCATCAGTTCAAACGTCCCGCGAGAGGCGGAGCGCGTCTTTGGTCTCGAAGAAAACAGCATTCCCGCGTTAAGGTCATACATCCCCGGGGCGATCGCGAAGCGCATCGACGCCGGCCAGTCGGACTGGCTGGCAGAGTTACGACGCGTCACGAGTCTCTTCATTAAAATTCCAGAGATGGGGCGCGCTGCAGATACAGACGTGGCCCAAAAGCTGGCACAGATATTACAAAGCGCGATCTATCGTTATGAGGGCAGCGTCAACAAGATCTCCGTCGACGAAAAGGGGGTCTCGCTGCTGGCCGCGTTCGGCCTGCCGCCATTCTCGCACGAGGATGACCCGTTGCGAGGTGTGCTCGCTGCGCAGGATGTTCGCAACGCGATCAGCGAACTGGGTCTGGATTGCCACATTGGCATCGCGACAGGGCGCGTGTTCTGCGGCGTGATCGGCAATACGAAAAGGAGGGAGTATACGATCAATGGCGACGCGGTCAATCTCGCGTCGCGTTTGATGAATGCAGCACATGCCGGCCTGCCCGCGCCCGATGGAAGCAACGCAACCATTTTATGTGACACAACGACGTATGAGGCAGCAAAGAGCCGCGTGGATTTCTCCGCGCTTGAACCCATCATGGTGCGAGGCAAATCGCAACTTGTAGCCATTCATGTGCCTCAAATGCGGCATGCAAAAGGTGTGGGCCCGCTGGCACTGACCGATATGATCGGGCGCGAGGATGAGCGTTTTGCGCTGGCCGAGGCACTGCGCGCGCTTGTCACGAAGGAAAGCCGGGCCGTCATCATTGAAGGCGAAGCCGGGCTGGGAAAATCACGCCTGGTGGAGGAATTGTTCCGGCAAGCCGAAGCGATGAATGTGAAGGTGATCCTCGGCCTGGCAGAAGCGATCGAGCAAAACACACCCTACCACGTATGGAAAAACGTGGCAGTGGAGATCTTCGGCCTTAACGAACAACAAAGTATTTCAGAACAAAGGCTGGAATTCGAAAGAACGATCGGAGATGACGAGGATCTTAATGAACGTGCTCCGTTGTTAAGTGCGGTGCTGCCCTTTACCATCCCAGATAATGACAACACAAAAAATATCCTGGGCGACGCGCGCGCGAACGCGATGCACGAATTGATCATTGACAGGCTTGTTCAAACGGCCAGCGAGAAACCAACCGTATTGGTCATTGAGGACGTTCATTGGCTGGATTCGGGGTCATGGGCGTTATTAAATCTCGCGTCCCAGCGCGTCTCTCCGCTGCTGATCGTCGTCACGTTGCGGCCATTCGGCACTCTCGTCCCGATGGAATTCACCCAATTGCGCGAGACGACCAGCACGCGCTTTTTATTGCTTGCGCCGCTCGATGACCTCAACATCGAGACCCTGCTGTGTCAGCGCCTGGATGTTCGCACACTGCCGGAACAACTGGTGACGTTCATTCGCGACAAAGCGGAGGGACACCCGTTCTACAGCGAGGAACTGGCCTATGCGTTGCGCGACGGCGGTTATATTGACGTGAAGGATAATGAATGCCGCGTCACATCCTTTGCAGGAAATCTGAACGAACTGAACCTGCCGGGCTCACTGGAGGGTGTGATCACCAGCCGCATCGACAGGATGCCGCCTGCGCACCAACTCACCCTGAAAGTTGCCTCGGTCATCGGACGCGTATTCGCCCTTCAGGAGTTATCCGCGATCTACCCGATCAAATCCGAGCTCACGGCATTGCCGGATTATCTTTCGCATCTTGAGAAACAGGAATTAACCATCCTCGATTCGCCCGACCCGGACATCTCGT
>CAZJYB010000151.1:0-10128 GCA_964549865.1 uncultured Anaerolineaceae bacterium | reverse complement strand
GGCTTCTATTACGGCGCCAAGATCGGCGTGCTCGGCTTGAACGGCGCGGGCAAGTCCACACTGCTGCGCATCATCGCGGGCGTGGATAACGACTATACCGGCGAAATCTCCGTGTCCAAGGGCTACAGCGTTGGCTTGCTCGAGCAGGAACCGAAACTCGACGAAACGGGAACAGTGATCAGCGTCGTCAAAGAAGCGGTGCGTCCCATCGTTGAAATGCTGGCGCGCTTCGATGAGGTCAATGCCAAATTCGCCGAACCCGATGCGGATTTCGACGCGCTTGTCGCCGAGCAATCCAAACTGCAGGAACAGCTCGATAAGCACGACGCCTGGAATCTCGACAGCCATTTGGAAGTCGCCATGGACGCGCTGCGTTGTCCGCCATCGGATACGCCCATCAAGATCTTATCCGGCGGAGAAAAGCGCCGCGTCGCGCTCACCCGATTGCTGCTCACCGAACCGGACATTTTGTTGCTCGACGAGCCCACCAACCACCTCGATGCCGAATCCGTGGCGTGGCTCGAACATCACCTGCGCGATTACAAAGGCACGGTGATCGCGGTTACACATGACCGTTATTTTCTCGATAACGTGGCGGGCTGGATCCTCGAACTCGACCGCGGTTATGGCATCCCGTGGAAGGGCAATTACTCCTCGTGGCTTGAACAAAAGGAAACCCGCCTCGCCTCCGAAGAGAAAAGCGAAAGCCAGCGACAAAAGACTCTGGCACGCGAACTCGAATGGATCCGCATGTCGCCCAAGGCGCGACAATCCAAGGGCAAGGCGCGCGTCACTGCATATGAACAATTGCTCACCCAGGAAATGGAAAAAGAACGCGCCGACCTGGAGATCTACATCCCGCCCGGTCCGCGCCTCGGCGACATCGTTTTTGAATTCGATAAAGTCACGAAGTCATACGACGATCGATTAATTCTCGAAAGCTTTTCGGCGAAGATCCAACCGGGTTGTATTGTGGGGGTGATCGGCCCGAACGGTGTGGGCAAGACCACCCTGCTCAGGATGATCACCGGCACAGAGACTCCCGATAGCGGCACGATCAAGATCGGTGAAACCGTCAAGCTTGCGTATGCCGACCAGAGCCGCACGCTCGACTCGGAGAAGACCGTGTATGAAGAGATCTCGCAAGGCGCGGATTTTCTCGAGCTTGGCAATCGCAAGGTCAATGCGCGCGCCTATTGTGCCTCCTTCAATTTCCTCGGCGCAGACCAGCAGAAGAAAGTCGGCGTTCTATCCGGTGGCGAACGCAACCGCGTGCACCTTGCCAAGACATTAACCGAAGGCGCGAATGTATTAATGCTCGATGAACCCACCAACGACCTCGACGTGAATACACTCCGCGCGTTGGAAGAGGCGCTTGAACTATTTGCTGGCTGTGCGATCGTCGTCAGTCACGACCGCTGGTTCCTCGATAGAATCTGCACACACATCATCGCCTTCGAAGGGGATTCCATTGCAAAGATGTATTTGGGCAACTGGTCTGATTACGAAGCCATGATGATGGAAAAGTTCGGCAAAGACCTGCAACCGCACCGCGTGAAGTACAGGACGTTGAAGAGGTAAGTGCATGCCTTATTCGAAGATAAAGGCAAAACGGGCGGAGTAAATAATGCTACAAAACTTTCACGTAAAGATCCGCAAGAGTTCAACCGCGCTGTTATTTCTGGCATTGATCCTGGTCGCTTGTGGTATGAAGCAAACAAGTACCCCAACCCCTTTCCCATGGATGACGCCTTCCCCTTCTCCATTATTGCCGACTCCGCAGCCTACGAGAAAACCGATCGTGCGTCTGGATATAAGCAAGGTAATTTTCTCGCCCGATGGCAGGATGCTGGCTTATTCTTATTATGGCAATTTCACGGTGACGTTGTGGGACATCGAAAACGACCGCGATCTGCGCACTTTTAGTCATTCAGAGGTTGTGACCGACATTGCCTTCTCGCCCGACGGAAAAATACTGGCTTCGGGGACCTACGATGGCACGGTGACCTTGTGGGACTTGGAAAGCGGTGAAAAGCGGCTTTCCCTGAAAAGCGAAGGTGAAAGATATATACAGGGTATGGCATTTTCACCTGACGGTAAAACACTGGCCTCTGGCTCTTATAGAGAAGACGGAGCCTATCTAACGTTATGGAATATGGAGAATGGCCGGGTTTCACGAACTTTGAAGGACAATGGATATGACCCGATCGAAGGCATTGTCTTCTCGCCGGATGGCAGGATGGTGGCTTCCGGATCGCCATTTGGAGCAAAGGTGTGGGATATGGCAAGCGGACAGGAGCTAAGTACCTTGACCGTAGACCCGGTTTGCGGCGGAAAAGATGCCTGCGCGCTGATGGTTGGCGTTACTGGTGTTGCCTTTTCGCCAGATGGCAGGACGCTGATGGTAGTGAACCAAGTGGAAAATATTATCATGCTGTGGAGCATGGATGGCAGTGCGTTGAAGACGCTGCGTGTGGGTTTGCGGACCCAGGCTGCATATTCACCCAATGGCGAATATCTTGCCTCGCTCGAGACATCGGACGATGGACGGACCCAAAGTATATATCTTTACGATGCACGAACATTGCAATTGATAAGAAGATCGATTGAGATGGAAACTCAGGTTTATAGTTTTGCTTTCTCGCCGGATGGCAGGGTGCTGGTCACGGGAGGGTCGCATGGCACAATCCAATTTTGGGACGTGACACCTTAAAGATCTTCTGTAATGGCGTAACATAATATCGAGGCCGACCAGCGGTTCTTTGACCGCATCTGCACGCACATCATCGCCTTCGAAGGGGACTCGATTGCGAAGATGTATTTGGGCAACTGGTCCGATTACGAAGCCATGATGATGGAAAAGTTCGGCAAAGACCTGTAACCGCATCGCGTGAAGTACCGCACGTTGAAGAGATAAACGGTAATCGATACCTTGAAACCAAAGACTGATTTCAACCAAGCAGGAAAGGCCCCGTTCGTCTTTTTGACCGGTGGTGTGATCTTTGCGATTGCCAGCCTGCAGGTGGGAAGCGATTTACCCGAAGGCGTGAAAGCGCCCATTGCGATCCTTATTGGGATCGGCGTTTTTATGATACTGCTTGCGATGTACGCATTTTCCAGCGAACGAAACGCGCTTCAGTTTGAAGCTTTCCTTCAAGGCCCGGCAAAATGGTTCGGGATCTCCACCTGGCAATTTGCATTGATCATGATCGGCCTGCCTTTTTCCATCCTGGCCCATTATGCGGCCGGCGAAGTTCTCCTAATGTACAGTCCTTTTGTCGCATGGATGGCGTGGACCCTGGCCATTCTCTTCGTTGTGGCGGGAGGGTGGCAGCCAGGCAGTCTTGAGCTTAAATCCTGGCAAAAGACATTGTTGATCGCGGCTGGATTGGTCGCGTTGGGCTATTTGATGCGCGGCTTCACGCCGGAATCCTATCCCATCGCCTTTTCCGGAAATGAGGGCTCGTTCGGAATATGGGGGACGGACATTCTCGATGGAAAATTCAACAACCCCTTCAGGACAGGCTGGTATTCGTTTCCGGGATTGTATTTCTTCATCCCGGCCGCTTCCATCGCCATTTTGGGACATACACTCGAGGCACTGCGCGTGCCTTCGATCCTTGCCGGTTCGTTGACTGTTGGTGCAACTTATCTGACTGGTCGCGTTCTATATAGACACAGAGTCGGCCTGCTCGCCGCGTTGCTGCTGGCCGGTTTCGGGCTCCATATACATCTGAGCCGATTTGGCCTGAATAACGTCTGGGATGGGCTGTTCTTCGTTGTCGTGGCCGGCGCCGCGTTATATGCCTGGGAACGCGAGCACCGAAATGCCTTCCTTCTGGCCGGTTTCGCTCTTGGGCTGTCACAGTACTTCTATGTCACCAGTCGTGCACTCCTGGCGTTGATCCTTGTATGGCTGGTTGTCCTTCCCTTTGTTGATCGATCACGTTTCAAACGACTTCTTCCCGGCATCGTCCTCATGGGGTTGGCCGCGCTGGTCGTCCTTCTGCCGCTTGCATGGTTTTATGTTCATAATCCGGCCAGATTTTTTCGCCGCATGCTGCATGTCAATGTATTCGGTGAATCACTTGGCTCTGTGTTGCAAAGTGACGGCCCTCTGCTTTTGAAAATAATTCTGGAGAAAATCTGGTTGGGGGCCCAATCCTTCACACACCTGCCGATCACGAACTCGTGGTTCGCGACCGACACCCCGTTCCTGTGGCCGCCTTTGGCTGAATTCTTTTTGGTGGGCCTTGTGTTCATCATTTTCAGGTTGCGTGAGGGTCGTAATGTGCTGGTCTTGATCTGGCTTGTTTTATTTGTATTCATTGGTGCGTTTAGCGAAAATATACCACCTCCACAACGTTACGTTGCGGTCGTACCCGTTTGCTTGATGGTTGCCGCGTTCGGCCTGAATAAAATGGCCGAGATTCTGGAAAAGATCTGGCCCAGGATCATGCCTGTTTCCACTGCCCTGGTTATTCTTCTATGCGGGTATCTGTCTTTTAAGGATGCCACCTCCTATTACATTTACTACACACCATTATCAAGATACTACTACGTGGCGGAGGCTAATACCCTGATCGCGCAGCATTTGGGAAAATTCCTGCAGACACAGCCGGACGATACCCAGGTGGTTTTCTTCGGGTACCCGCGCATGGGATACTATTCCATCCCAAGCCTGCAATACCTCGCTCCAAAAATTGTTGGGCTGGATATGGGGGAGCCGTGGGGATCACGGTTGAACCCCCATCCGGATTCAAACCATTTGGTGTTCGTTTTTCTTCCTCACTATATCGAAGAGATCCCATTGGTGCAGGCGGTCTATTCAGGAGGTGAACTGTTTGAGGAAGAGACCTACTGGAGGACAGTTTTATATTATTACTATGTCTATGAAGCCATGAACTGATACGGTCGAAGGTATATCTGGGCAACTGGTCCGTGTGAAATATCGTATGGTGAAGAGGTAATCTGATTCATGTCGTTGCGAGTCTTCGAGAAGCAATCTCTGTCTAATTGAATAGTGGGTTGCTTCGCCGCCGGTGCGAGACGGCAGCGCGATGGCGACTCGCACATCGTCCCTGCTGGGGGAACGACATCCCTACAACAGAAAAGGACGGAGGTTTTTACCTCCGTCCTTTTCTGTTGTAGCCAGCCTTACTTCAGACTCTCGGCAATCCTGATCATGTCCGCTTTTTCGATATGCATACCAAAATTGCTTAGCTCGAAAGCCATGCCATTTGCCCACCAACGCAGGTTCTTGACAAAGGGAATGGGATCCCATACCCAACCACAGCAATCTGTTTTGCTCCAGACACCCTCAACATATTTGCCTGTCACCGCGCCGATCTGCACCGTTTCAAGGTTGGCATCGAAGCCGACTGTCCCTTCTGTAATCGTTCCATTTCCCATCAAAAAGCCACACAGTTTGCAATCATCGGGATTGGGGGCAACCTGCTGGCGCAGTACAAGGCCATCTGTATTTGGCCCATGCAGGTTCTGGTCAACGAGATAAAAGACTTCAACAATATTGTGTTCCGAGTCATAAGATGCGCCAAAGAGGGATAAAGTCTCAGGCAATCTGGCCGGGAGCAATGGCTTGAACCCAGCCTGCTGTTCGGCTTGGGGCACACTCAGGTTATAAGTGTCGCTTGGATCCCAAACGTCTTGGGCCTCTGGGGTAGCTGTAGGTACAGGCAGCAGTTTGGCGACGGGTTGGGTCGTCATACTTTCGGCCAGGGTAACAAAGCCTTCTTTTCCAAAGGGTGTTTGGCTGCCAAA
The DNA here is from genome assembly GCA_964549865.1 of uncultured Anaerolineaceae bacterium. GTDB lineage: Bacteria > Chloroflexota > Anaerolineae > Anaerolineales > Villigracilaceae > Villigracilis. The sequence goes on along the minus strand of CAZJYB010000151.1, from coordinate 4,347 downwards.
AAAATGTTGCAGGGTATAAGAAATGCCATTATCCACCCAGCGCAAAGTTTCACTGGCAAAGTTGGGATCCCAAATCGCAACCGAATCTCCACCATTCATCGCAAAACTTCCTCTGTAATATTCGCCCGTCAGATTGCCAATTTGCACTTTTTCCACGACAGCACTGGACCCAACTTCGGATGTTCCCTGAGCTGGCTTGCCTGCCCAGGGCTGCTCGGTAATCAACAGACCCCAGCTCTGATCTGCGCTATCATACGAAATCATCACCATCTCCGGGCCGCCGGTTGCGCCGCTAAAATACAACCCTTCGGGAATGTTTCCGAGTTCCTTGATGGTGAAATTAACCTTGTCCCGGATTTGTTCAACAGAACAGGTTGGGCTGCCAAAATCTCCGCAATCATTGGCAAAGATGGCCATCGCAGGCAATCGCGTCATGGTTGCAGGTGGCACGCCGGGGGTCAGGTCAACCCATGTCACTGGTTCTTCTGTTGGTATGGGAATTGCATCACTCTCTGAGCGGACGAAAAATTGCAGGATGCTTTGGGCAAAAGCGCGTCCTTGAGGTGTGATAAAGGCGAGTGCCAGCAGAACGACGATCACCAGGCCTGCAAATGCAACGCCTGCCATGCGACGCGGTTTTGTTGTATTCATTTTTTCTCCTTGTTGAATCAACGGATGTTTTCCCGCAACAAGGCTGGCTTTCACGGTTGGCCAGAGTTCGACTTGCGAAGAGGGGATTTTTCCCTCCAGCGCGTCTTGTAAAATGGATTGGATCTTTTTATTGTCCATGGCTTACTCTCCTTCTGCCTTGGAATCCATCAGGTCATACAGGCGTTTGCGCGCATCCCTCAACCACCATTTGATGGAGCTGAGCGGGCGTTCCATTTTTGTGGACATGTCCGCTTCGCTCATATCGAGGTAATAGCGCATAACGACCACGGCGCGTTGTTCGGGCGGCAGGCTTTCAATGGCTTTCAGGATGTTCTCGCGTGTTTCGTGCTGCTCCACCAATTGCTCCGGCTTCAAACCCTGGTCCATCAACCATTCTGCAAGTTGCGCAGCAGGTTCATCGAAATCTTCCAGTGAAACGTCGCGTTTTTGCCTTTTAGCAAACTTAAGCGCAGCGTTCAGCACGATCCGAAAAAACCATGGGGCAAAGGGACGTTCCTCGTCAAATTGATGGATGTGTTCTGCAACCTTTACAAAAGCCGCCTGTGCCACGTCCTCTGCCAGCGCGCGATCATGGACGATCATGTACGCGGCATGTACTGCCTGTACCTGATAGCGGTTCACAAGTGTTTCGAGGCCGTTCAAGTCACCTTGTTTTATGCGAGATATTGCGATTCGATCTTCCATGCACGGACCTTTCGGGAGAATTCTCCAACTATACTATCCGTTGGGGGCAAAAAAGATAGTGCCGTCATGGTCATTGGGGCGCAAATACCGACCAGGATGGGAAAATTATCACTTTTTATATTTATAAACACATGGGGATATAATCACCCGACCGGGCCGCAATTTGAAAGCAGTGGGCGCGGCGAATGGCATCATCAAAGTCCGCAAGAGGCAGAATGCGCTCCCTCCCCGGGTTATTTGGGTCCCTTCAAAAGATATTCATCGAGCCGCCCCTACACATCCAGGATGTCGAGATTCGCCACAAGTCGCGTCTCCTGAATGTTTTTCTGCTGCCCATGATCGTGGTCTTTTTGGGCGTGGATGGAGTTTACCTTGCCACATTACCAGGCTATAGGCCTCCGTGGTATGGATATATTTTTCTGCTTGCGGCGTACATTTTAAATCGCAGTCGCTTTTACCGTATGGCCGCGTTCCTGACCCTGGCGATGTTCCCTGCGGTGATCCTGGTCAATATTGTCTCCGGCAGCGCCTCCAACCCGATCTCAACAATTTATTACCTGGTGCCGGGGCTGATCCTGGCCGGTATTTTGCTGTCTCTGCGTGCAACGGCTTTTTTTGCATTGATGGAAATTGCCGTCATCGCTTCGATGCCTTTTATTGCGCCAGATCGGTTCCCGCGCATCAATATGATCGTCGGACCCGTCTCCACTCTGGCGATCAGCGCCGTACTGGTGTTGGCATCCATGTGGTTTCGCAACCAGGTCGAAAAAGACCGCCAGGAGCTCGTCCGGCATACCGAGGAAAAATACCGCAATATCTTTGAAAACGCGATCGACGGGATCTTTCAAAGCACAACAGATGGCCGCTTTGTTAGTGTCAACCTGGCCATGGCCCGCATGTATGGGTACGACTCCCCCGAAGAGATGGTTCAAAAGGTTACAAATATTGCATCGCAACTTTATGTTGAGCCTGAGTTAAGAAATGTTCTTCGTCGTCGCCTGACAGAGGGAGAGAAGATCACTGGCTTTGAGATGCACCAATATCGCAAGGACAAATCAACGCTTTGGACTTCCCTGAACGTACAAGCCATCCGTGATGTTGATGGGAATATCCTGTATTATGAGGGTACTGTCGAGGATATTACATCCCGCAAGCAGGTCGAAGCGCAGCGCAGGCAGGCAGAAGCGGCGCTGCGCGAGAGCGAGGAACGCTTTCGCAAGATATTTTATTCCAGCCCCATCGCCATCTGTATCACAACCATTGATGAAGGCCGGCTTTTGAATGCCAACCAGGCCTATTGGGAGATCACCGGTTATTCCTCCGAAACATCCATTGGGCAGAATGCCGAGGAACTGAAAATGTGGGATAACCCGCAGGAGCGCGTGGAATTTGTACATGAGTTGCGTGAAAAACATTCCATCTCCGATGCGGACGATTATTTTTATCATACGGACGGCAGTTTAAAGAACGTCATGTCCTTTTATGAGCTGATCCAGATCGGGGACCAGAAGTGCATCCTTTCCATGTTCCACGATATGAGCACGCAGAAACAGCTGGAGACCGAACGCGAAAATCTGATCCGCCAGCTTGGGGCACAGAATGCAGAATCCGAGACCCTGCGCGAGGGCCTGGCGAGCATCCTCGGCACTTTTGAGTTTAGCGAGATCGTTCAACACATCCTCGATCAGATCCACCGTGTCGTTCCGTACGACAGTGCCTCCATATGGCGGTTGGAGAGGAATATACAAAAGTTCATCAGCGGCCGCAACCTGCCGGATATGTTTGCCGGCGGGGAGGTGCAATTTGAATTGGATGAAACGAGCTCTGCCATCCCCATTCTGATGGGCAAGGTGCCCTATATTTTGAATAATAATGTGCAGGAAGAGCTCCTGGATTTTAACGAACCGCCGCACACGTATGTCAACTCATGGCTGGCCATTCCGCTTAAAATGCGCGGCAGGATCATTGGGTTGATCGCGCTCGATGGTAAGAGAAAGGACCAGTTCAACGAACATCATGCCGAGCTGGCCGTCACATTTGCCAACCAGGTCGCGATCGCACTTGAAAATTCGCGCCTGTTCACCGAGTTGCAGAACGAATTATTTGTCCGCGAGAAACTCATCAAGGAACTGGAATCGAAAAACGTGGAGCTGGAACGCTTTACCTATACCGTTTCGCACGACCTGAAGTCCCCGCTTGTGACGATCAATGGCTTCCTGGGGTACCTCGAGCGCGACGCCGAGATGGGGAACATGGAGCGTCTTAAGAATGACACGCGGCGCATTCAGGATGCGGTCAATCGCATGCATCGCCTGTTGAGCGAATTGCTCGAACTCTCGCGCATTGGGCGCCTGATGAACCAGCCCGAAGAGATCCCTTTTGACGACCTTGTACGCGAGGTGCTGGATATCGTGCACGGGCGTCTTGAGGCGCGCCGCATATCGGTTCAGACTCAATCGAACCTGTCCATCATCCATGGAGATCGTCAGCGCCTGACGGAGGTCCTGCAAAACGTGATCGACAATGCCGCCAAGTTCATGGGGGAACAGATCGACCCGCGCATTGAAATAGGCCAGCGCGGCGAAGAAGATGGCAAACCTGTTTTCTTTGTGAGAGACAACGGGATCGGTATTGCCCCGGAATATCATGAGAGGATCTTTGGCCTCTTCGATAAACTGGATACAAAATCTGATGGTACAGGCATCGGACTCGCCCTCGTCAAAAGGATCGTTGAAGTTCATGGCGGCAGAATCTGGGTGGAAAGCATGGTTGGCAGCGGTGCCACTTTTTATTTCACACTGCCATGCAACAGGGACGTCAGTCCCTGACAAGGCTATAATTATTCATCCAGGATCAGCCATATCCCAGGGTTATACCCATCATGCCGCCAACGAAAAAAACAAAACGCAGAAAAACTTCAAAACAACAGGTCTTGAAACCGGGCACCAGGGCGCAGATCATCCTTGAAACCGGCAAAGTTAAAACGGGCAG
>CAZJYB010000150.1:2790-10169 GCA_964549865.1 uncultured Anaerolineaceae bacterium | reverse complement strand
CTGAATCGATTCTTGCATTTGTTCGATCCCGCGCCCAAATTCCTGCTTAAATTGTTGAATTGCGACCACCAGAGCAATGCCTAATATTGAAAAGCTGGCACCGGAAATTGCCCAATCGCTCAGCGCGGGTAGTGGAGCTCTTGGAGAAAATGGCGTGAATAAACCAAAAAGATTAAGTCCTGCGATGACAAGAATTGTGGCCATGCCGAGGGCAAGCGTGAAAATATCCACCTGGGTGTCGAAAAGCAGGGCAGCAAGCACAACCATTACCAAAAGGAACAGACTTCCATCAATAAAGGGCCCCCATTCCAATAAGGCGTTCAAGCCAATTGCATAATTGATCGCAAGCAGTGTGTACCCTCGGACTGAATAAGGCGCCGGCAGGATGGTAATGGCTACTAAAATGGCGTATAAACTGATAAATAATATCCGTGCCGTATTTGTCCATGTTGGAAATGAAAACAGGATCAGCGCGATACCAAGGACACTTGCGATGCGCAAAATGGACAGAATAAAGCGTTCCCTCCAGGCGCTGTAATTAAAAGTGGCAGCCTCCACTGACTCGGCATCATCATTTGGGAGGTTTGGGTCATCCGGATCGACTTCACGAGTGGGCTTTCTTCTCCCATCCAGCGCGTAGCCGAAACCACCAAAGGGGAAATTACTATTCATGGTTCCCATCCATCCGGACTTCTATATCCACTTCTGAGGCTTCCAAGGCGCGGCCAAGTTCACGTACCGTGGTTTGCAGGATGACATCTATTGTGGCGGATGCCCATACCTTGGAGATGATCTCACTGGCAACTTTTTCACGGGTGGCAATAGACTGGCTTTCCTCCACCAATCGGGCGTTTTCAAGAGCCAGGGCGGCCTGTGTGGCAATGGCTTCGATCAGGTTTCTTTGTTCCGCCGTCCACTCTTCATTCGCCTTCATGCTGATCTGGCCAATGATTTGATCCCGCAGGGTAAGCGGGATTTCGAGTTGCTTTTCGGCACTTTCGTCGTCCCCAAGTTCATATTCAAGTGGTTTTTCAGATACAAGAGATGACCATGCGCCTTCCAGATATTGACGCTGGGTCGCCTGCATTTCTATAAGGCTTTGCTGGGCTTCCTGGAACAAGCGTGAGTTCTCGACTGCGATCGCTACTTGATTGGCCATGTTGTAGTACGTGTCAACATCTTGCACGGAAAAAGCGGAGTCCTTTGTGGAATGTAGTTCAAGCACACCGATCACATTCTCGCCCACGACCAATGGCATCACGATTTGAGAGCGTGTGTATGGCAGCAGGGGATTGTCAAAGTGGACCGGCTCATTTCCTGTGTCCAGCGCGATGCGGATCTGTTTTGTTCGTATGGCGCTGGCAATCGCGGTTTTGCCAGTGAGATCCACTTTATGTTTATTTTCACGTAACACTTTTCCAGCGTCGCCCGTTGCTTCTCTTAGTTCGGCCCATTTACCGGTTATGTCTATGAAATATACGGCGGTAAAGTAACTTTCAAATTCATTGCCTATCATGAATACTGCTGCTGTGAGCAATTCATCCGGGTTGAGGATCGCGGTGACCGCCCGGCCAATCTCATTCACTCTTCTTAATTGACTGGTTCGATCGAGCACTTTGTCTTCCAGGTTGTTCCTCTCATCGGTTAACTGATTGAGAGTGACATCGACCTGTTTTTGGGCGCCCAGAAATTCGGTCTCAAGCCGTTGAAAGCCCAGCACAATGATGATGCCAAACATCACGATCACTGCGCCTGCGCTGACCCAATCCTGCACTGTGGCTGGTACTGCATCTGGGTTGATCGGAACGAATCTGCCCGTCAACATCAGCCAGCCGAAGAGTACAAACGTTAAGATGTTCGCGGCCATGGAAATGATGCCCGCTCGCGGAGAGAACATCATCGTTGCGAAGATGATCAGACCCAGGAAGAAGAACAGGCCGTCTCCCAATATCCCATGGGTGGCAAGCTCGCTTACGCCAAGCACGTATATGATCAACAGGAACGCGCCCATTCGTACGGCGTAGGGAAATGGGATGAATGCCACAATTCCGGTAATTACATAGGTGGCAATGAATATTATGCTGATGACGCTGCTGAAAGCCACGCTTACCGCCGGAATCAGAGCGATCAGGCCGAAGATCAGCGAACCAACAAGTAGTGGTGTGACAAATCCTTCGCGCCAGTTCCTGTACAAGCCGCGGGTTTTTTCCTCAGGATTTAGAGCGGGATTGAACGCAGGTCTATTCAGCATTTAATTACCTGCCTCCCTTTGGTTCGCCGGTCGCCGGTGAAATTTTGATCTTTGTCTGTTTTGAACCGGTTACCCTGGTCAATTCGCTGGCTGTCGTGGCCAGGATCGATTGAATATCGGTGGAGCGACGGATCTTGCTTGTTACCTCATAAACCAGGCGCTCTCTTTCGGCCTGCATGCGGATCTGTTCAAGCAAACGGGCATTGGCGATAATGGCAGCCAGGCTGCCACCAAGTGTGCCAAGCATCTCCTCGTCGTTTTCGGTGTATGCGTCCACCTGCTCGCTTTCCACATTCAAGACACCCAATAACTCATTGCGATATATAAGGGGAATGGCCAGTTCAGAGCGCGTATTCGAACTTACCTGGATATAGCGTGGGTCTTCACTTACATCGCGTATGCGCAGAGGCCTTTTATGTGCGGCCACCCAACCCACCACGCCGGTGCCAACTGGGGTTTGAAATCTACTCACATCCTCAGCGTATCCAACTGAAGCCTGGACCTCAAGACGGCTTTTCTCCCGATCAACAAGCATGATCGTAATGCGGTCACCGCCGAGCGTCACTTGCAGCCCGTTTACGGCGCTCTCCATGGCCTCTTCGAGTGTTGTTCCTGATGCAACCGTGGTTGTGATGTGATGCAACAGGCGATGTTGCGATAGGTGTTCCTGTGTTTCAGCAAAGAGTTCTGTATTTACAACGGCAATCGCCATTTGGTCTGTAAGAATTTGCAGGCTGCGCAGGTTGTCTTCTGAAAATGCATAGGGTTTGCTACTTTGTACATCCATGGCGCCCAATATTCGTTCGCCAACCTTTAAGGGGAACGCAGCTTCGGTGCGTGTATCGGGGAGCAGAGGATTGGCATAATAGGTGGAGTCTTTGGCTGTATCATTGACAACCAGTTGTTCGCCGCGGCCGGTCGCAAACCCTACAATGGATTTTGACCCGACCCCGATTTTATAGCCCTGGCGCTTCATTTGCGTGCCGGCTTCGCCTGTGGCCTCACGGATGACGGCAAATTCACCGGGCAGGTCCAGCAGGAATACCGCGGCGTGATAGAAATCGAACTGTTCACGAATTAGGTTGACGGCTTTGATCAATAACTCGTCCAAATTAAGGGAACTGCTGATATCGCGCGCGATTTCTGCAGCGGTTTCCAATTGGATCGCCCGTCGTTTGCTTTCATCGAGCAAGCGCACATTGTTGATCACACCGGCAACCTGCCCAGCAAGGGTTGTAAAGAAAACAAAATCGTCTTCGTTGAACGCCCCTTCCTTTTCCGGGTCCTGGATGATCAGGGCGCCAACAGGTTTTTTTTGCACCAACATGGGCGCGCCCATCCACGATTTTGCAGGCTTGCCTTGAAGTTTTGCGCCCAGTTCTGCCGCTCTGCGTTCAGTGTTTTCAACCAGTAGAAGGGGCTGCTGAGAACGGATCAGGATGGACGTTAGGCCTTCTCCGAGGGGGAAGGATTCAATGGACAGAAGCTGTTCGTTCTCGTAGCTGTAGGGAATACTTATCGTATCTGTTTTTTCATCGTATAAGGCTACCAGAAAACTATAGTCCCCGATGGCCTGCCTTATTTTCTCATGAAGAGATGTGTAGAAGCTGGGCAGATCTGTGGATGAAGAGATCGCTTCGCTGATGGATGCAAGCGATGCTGCCTCGTGGAGATGCCGGTCTGTTTGTTTCAGTGTGTCTGATTTTTCGAGTGTAATCGAGATAAACTCGGCAAGATCCTCGTATGGTTGGATCAACACGTTGTCGAGTATTTCGTTTTTTGAACCAAGACCAATAATTGCCGCAAGTGTATTTCCTTTTCGCACCGGGATGTAGGCAATCGATGCAAATTGGAGCGACTCTGAGAATATGCGCAAGGCAAGCGGTATCTCATTTTTGTTCGATACGATCACCGATCCCATCAGGAGATATCTTTCAATTTCCTTGATCTCAGCATCCACACTGTGTGGCACAACATGCAGGGTGGATGCGCCGGTTTCATCTGACGCTCCCACCGATTCCAATCGATTGGTCCGAACGGCCAGCATCAAAACGGAGTACGGTGAATCTTTTAAGATCTCTTCGGCGGTCTTGAAAGCATCGGCTTCGTTATTTGCCTGTGCGATCAAACGACTTGCGCGATAAAGGCGACTCAGCTCTTCATAATTGGCCTGCGGAACAGATTGAGACTGTGCTGTGGTATGGAGTGCATCCGCGTTGTCCCCATGATTTTCAAGGGACGGACTTGTCGCATTTGCTTCATCTACTGTTTGTTCAGGATATGTGGCAGGCGGGGTGGCTGTATCTTTGTCAGGAATTTTGGTTTGTTTGCTCCGGCCATCCGCGAAATTCTGTGCGATCTCCAGCAACCCTTGCCATGGCCTGATCAGGCTGTTCCTGCCCAGGAGCAGAACCAGTCCGGCTACTGCCAGCAGAATAACGACCAGCCCAATGATAAAAGGGATCAGGCTGTTTAAATTCCCGTAAATTGCTTTATTGTTTAATTCCAGCGCAACGCCTGAACGCAATGCAGGGGACCACTGTAGCTGCGTCAGGGATGCATCGCCTTCAGCGGATGTTGTTTCCAATGCTGCCGGCGTTGTTTCGCCCCTCTCGATCATTTGATCCAGGCGTGCAAGGATGTTTTCCTGTGAAGCGGATAACGAATCAACCAGGGAAAATTCACCGGTTTGAGAATTGCCAAAAATGAACTGGCCCGATGGGAGCATAAAATATGTATTTGCAAGTGGGTAATACGACTGTAAGGGGCGTATCAATTGATGGAGGCTGTCTGTTTCCGTGATGCCTACGAGGAAACCAAGTGAAGTCTCGCCTGTGGTTTTATATTCCTGGGCGGTAACGAGTATGAATTGACCCTCATAGATGGGTGCAAGGCCGAACAAGGCCGTTGAACCATGTTCAGGCGAGGATTGCTCCATAAAAGAAAGATCTGCGATCGAAGTCCCTTCCCACTCCGCTTTGCTTGCCACTTTCACAAGCCCGCTTGGGTCGAGAATGAGGAATTGGTCGAACGCAGGGACGCTGCCTTCATCGTTAAGATTCTCGAATTCTTTGATCACGCTGCCGCGTATTGCCTTGAATTCATCGCTTATCGGGTTTGCGTGGAGCGCAAGTTCCGTCAGAATGTTGAAGTCACTACTGGTTCCAAGGTGATCCAGCCTTGTTTCCTTATCTTTTATCTGTTCGCTGATGACATTGAGCTGCGTGACCAGCAGGCTTTCCGTCTGACGAACAGCCTGTTCCCGCAGGAGGGCTTGCGTTCGAAAATAAGCCGCTCCAGCCAGTAAGGCGAGCGGAATGAAGGTCAAGATCAAAAACATTCTTGCAAGCGAGCCTGCGAGACTGTCTCTCAACCTTTTTTGTTTAATTTCAGGCATGGGCGTCGTTTGATCGGATATCATACGATGACCTAACTAAATTCCCAGACGGGGTCTCCACTCAAAATACGGCGGATTTGATCCGGAAAACGGTCCGGGTCAAGTGGCTTTCCAAGAAATCCATCAAAACCTGAATCGCGCGCCTTGTTCATCTGTTCCGTGCTGGCCTCGGCAGTAACGGCAATGATCGGGACGGTCTTAAACCTTTCAGATGCACGGATCTTCTTCAATGCACCGTACCCGTCTTCATAGGGAAGTCGAATGTCCATCAGGATCAGGTCCAGGCGGGGGAGCGTGTCGGCGTATTCCACAACTTCGTATCCCGAGGTCTTCCATTCGCAGTGAATTCCCAGGTAACCCAACATACGAGCGATCAATACAAAATTAGAAACGTTATCCTCCACCACCAGCACCGCCGCGTCCTTTGGTATCGTGGGTTTGCGGATCGGTTGGGTGTCGGATACGGCCGGATTGTGCTCAGACATTTGCGCTCCTTGCCAAAAATCGCTCGATCTGCATGGCGAGAATATCGATGTCGATCGGTTTTTGAATATAACCATCGCATCCCGCCTCAAGCGATTTTTCACGGTCACCACGCATTACATTGGCAGTAACGGCGACGATCGGGATTTTTGTAAACTTCTCCATCGACTTGATCTGCGATGTAAGAGTATATCCATCTGTATCCGGCATGTTGATATCCATCAGGATCAGGTCGATACCTCCGTCTTCAAGCTTTTCAATCGCCTGTTTTCCATTAATAGCATCAACCATGGAGTACCCCTCCGACATCAAGACCCTGCGGATAAGGTTTCGATTGTCGGAGTTATCCTCTACATAAAGGATCGTCGCTTTATCTTCTTCAGGCATCATATGATAAATTTAACTCCGTGTGAATTTTACTTGCTGGGCAAAAATACCTGCATAACAGCAACCTTACAGATAAATGGGGGTAAAAAAGTCGAGGTGCGTAAATCCGGGATCGGCCCGTATGCCAAAGACGAACGGCGCTACATCTCCAGCATCGAGCGGTATTACAAGGCGCTGAATGAGTTGGGGAACGTTAGTGATGTAGAGAACAAACCGGGCGATTGAGCGTCCGCCCGTTTTTGGAAAATAGTGCAGTGAGGAACTCTTCGGGGCTTTCACAAAGTCAGGAATGTCATTGCGAAACAGCCGGTTTTGCTTCACTGGTTGAGGAACGCTCGTTCGCAAGGAACTCTCACCAACCAAAATAGTAACCGATAACCCCGCTCAAGCGAGCGGGGTTATCGGTTACTGACTTACATAAACAAGCAGCCGCCCATTTCTACGGAAACCCGAACCGCAATAGGGTATTCAGAGCGACGTTGTTGTACCAGGGGAAGGCGTACTCCGTGGTCAACTGGTTCTTGGCGTAGCCCATCATTTCAGAGAAGCTGGTCGCCGCACCATTGACGTTATAAATGACACGCAGCGAAGCAATCACGGGCACATTGTTCGTACTGACAACCCGTAGTGGGCCGCTGTTGACACCACTGTAACTTACTCCGGTAGCCTGACCCGCTGCAAGCGTGAAGCTGCCCAGTGGGGTTGTACTGTTCCCAATATAAACGCTGACATCGGCGCTGCTGTCGCTGGGGTTAGCCACACGCACCAGTGAATTCAGAGCGACGTTGTTATACCAGGGGAAGACATACTCCGTGGTCAACTGGTTCTTGGCGTAGCCCATCATTTCAGAGAAGCTGGTCG
>CAZJYB010000150.1:0-2690 GCA_964549865.1 uncultured Anaerolineaceae bacterium | reverse complement strand
GGGGTTAGCCACACGCACCAGTGAATTCAGAGCGACGTTGTTATACCAGGGGAAGGCGTACTCCGTGGTCGACTGGTTCGTGGGGTAGCCCATCATTTCAGAGAAGCTCACGGCTGTGCCGTTCACAGTATAGATGACACGCTCTGACGCAATGATATTGGCGCTGTTTATACTCTTTACATTCACCGGGCCATTGTTCACCCCACTAAAACTTTGCCCTGCTGCTCCGTATGGTGAAACAGAGTAGTTTCCGACGAGCGCACCGGCGATTGTGACGTCAACATCTGCAATATTCGTGGCTGTGTAGTTTTCCCCGGTCTGGTTGACCTGTACATTCGTATACGTCCGGCTGGTGGGTGTAAAGATATAGCCTGCTTTCGATGGTGTAACCGTACCAGACCAGTTGTACGGCACGACAAAGGAATACTTGCCATCGCTACCGGCTGTAGCAGTCTTTGGACCATTGTCGTTATAGCTCAAGGTTGCCCCAGCGACCCCGGCATTGCCGAAAACGGTATGGATAATGGGTGCGCTGGGATCGTAAACCTGCACTTCGTAGATGCGCGCTGTGGAACCGTCCTGCTCACCCGCCGTGACGTTCAACCTGACGTAGCGGGCGTTTGTCGGAGTGATGTTATTGATCGTGATGTCCGCAGTATTACCGGCCACTGTTGCCACCGTCGTCCAGTTCAGATTATCCATGCTGACCTGGAAATTGAAATCCCTGGTGTTGTAGGTGGCGAGATCGTCGTCTGCTCCGCCTGCACCAGTATGATAGATAACGAACTGGCTCAGATTGTAGACAGCGCCTAGATCCACTTGCCACCATTTGCTGGTGCTGTCGGCATCACACCACTTGTCAAATCCGCCAATCCATGTGCCGTCCACCGCCTGATCAGGTGTGGTGCCGGCACAAGAGCCGCTGGCTGTGGCCGGCTTGTTCAGGGCCAGGTTCGCCCCGTTTGGCGAGGCGGAGTTGTAATCCTCGCCGCTCATATCAGCAGTCACATCTATATAACTCTTGCTGGAGGGCGTAAAGGCGTAACCTATTTTGGAAGGTGTCACGACACCAGACCAGCCATGGGAAACCGTCAATGAGTAATTGCCGTCGCCATCAGCGCTTACCAGATTTGAGCCGTTATCATCATATTGCAAAACTGCATCGGCGATGCCGGCATTACCGGAGATAGTGATCAGGTTAGCCGGAAGTGTGTAATCCTGTTCACTCTGATCGCCGAAAAGATAGTACATCCGGCTTTCGGGTTCAAATGTATAACCTTCCAGGGAAGGCGTGATCGTGCCGTACCAGCCAAACGGCAGGGTCAGCGAGTAATCACCCTGGCTGTCAGACGTAATGGTCTGGGGAGCGCCGCCAATAGGAGTATAGGTCAGCGTCACCCCGCCCACTCCGGTATTGCCGGTAATGGTGAAGTTGATAGCTGTGGCTGTGTAATCCTGATCAATCTCATCCGCATCAAGACCCGTATACGTCCGCGTAGCCGGCGCAAAGGTGTAGTACAGTTTGGACGACGTGACGATACCGGACCAGTTGTAAGGCACAGTGAAAGAGTAATTTCCATTCTGGTCGGCCGTTACCGTTCTGGATCTGGACATTTCATCAACATAGCTTAGCGTTACGCCGGGCAAGTCCGCATTGCCCGCGATGGTGTAATACACCCTGCCAAACCGGGTATAACTATAGGCGGCCGTTGCCAGGATATTATCAACATGCTGAGACTCAATACCGACGTCGCTGCGGGTCACAGACAGGTTGGTAATCGTATAAGGGCCATCCAGGCCAGCCTGTTGGATTGTCACACCATCGAATGATAATGTGACGGTCTGCACTCCGGCTGAAAGATCAAGGAAATTACCGGCGTGGACAATAAATTGATCGCCAGCATATAGATCCGCCGATATACCGTAATTTCTTGGCGCCGCCAGGTTAACACCAACATTAAAGTCCAGTGTTTCATATAACCCATCGCCATTATCATCGTTGGGGTTCTCGCTATAGGTGCTGGCCAACTGCAAATCGTCCGATGCAATCCCAAGAAAGACAGATTGCTGGCGCGTGTAGGGCGTTCCATTATCATTGCCGCTGGCTGTCGCCTCAAGTATCAAAATGCCCGGAACATTTGGGATAATATACGATGCGGTATAACTGCCGTCCGCTTGATCCACCAGCGCAACAGTATCTACCCCTCCGTCCGAACGAGCCAAAGTAGCTGTAACGGTTGTGCCTACCAAACCCGTGCCATTATTATCCAGATGAGCTGTAATTGTAGCGGATTGACCGGGCAAATAAGTGGTTGCATCCGTCTGAGCAATGAGGCTGCGAGCACTCTCCAGAAGGCCAAATACCTCATAATCCACCCCAGTGGTTGATGCAACATTCAGCAACCAGACACCCGTTTGAGTAGTATTAAAGTGGTATGTCGCCATCTGTGGGATATCAGCCCCACCCAAGATTATCTGATATGTAACTTCCTGAGGATGGGCATCCGCATAAGCAGGATTAATCAACTGGCCATCCGGACGAGTGAGTGTAAAGGTGGGTGTAGTATTTCCACTCCAGGTCGAAACAAAGGTACTAGGGCCATTTACATCCACGTTCGATGGAATGGCAACTGAGGAGCTGGCACTCAGATGGCCACGCTCACTCTTTGTTTTGACCGGGGCAGGAGTTG
>CAZJYB010000149.1:0-10372 GCA_964549865.1 uncultured Anaerolineaceae bacterium | reverse complement strand
AACGCGATTCGGAAGGCGCGCGCTATGCGGCTACACAATACAAACCGGATTTTGCGGTGATCGGCGAACCGAATCATTGGGAGCGGGTCGCGTTGGGATATAAAGGAAGCGCGTGGACAAATATTACGGTCAAACGCTCGCAGGCACATTCGGCTAGCGGTGAGGAGACGGCGTGCGAATCCGCGATCGAATTATGGATGAAGATCAAAGCCTACACTGATTCGTTCAACGCCGACAAGCAAAAAGCATTCACTAAATTACTGCCCACCCTGCGCGGCATGGAGTCGGGCTCGGACGACTTTGAACAATGGGCGTGTCTCCGGGTTGGAGTCCGCCTGCCTGTGACAGTCTCGCCAGACGATTGGTATAAGAACTTAAATGAGATCTTAACTGGAACAATAATCGAACCATCGGGGTTTGCAATTCCCGCATGGGAGTGTGAGAAAAACACCAAGCTGGTACGCGCTTTCCTAAGCGGAATCAGGTCACAGGGCGGCGAGCCGCGCTTCGTCTACAAAACGGGAACTGCGGACCTGAATATCGTCGGACCAGTATGGAAGTGCCCGATGCTGGTATATGGACCCGGGGATTCGAGCCTCGATCACACACCGAATGAACACATTATGCTCGAGGAATATGGAAAGTCGGTTCAGGTATTAAGCACGGCATTAAAAGAACTTACGAAGCCCTGAAAGTTTTGGCATTAGAGGTGCAGGGGGATAAATGCACTTCATGATCCATGTTTAAAAATTCATCTATACTTTCCCGTTGACTCTCGATAACCCCTTGTGCTACACTCGCAATTCATCAACGTTGATCAACCCAACAGGAAAATCGAATGCTATTAAAAGGCGACGTTACCATCCGCGCACCGCGAAAGAAAGTCTGGGATTTCCTTACCGATCCCAACCAGATCGGCCAGTGTATGCCGGGCGTGGAGAAGATCGAAACCGTCGAACCGCTGAAAAAATATCGCGGTACGGTCTCGGTTGGGTTGGGCACCGTGAAGGCGCGTTTCAACGGGGATGTCGAGATCGTCGAACTGGATGAACCCAACCGCGCAAAGCTGAAGGCGCATGGCACAGCCACGGGCAGCGCGGCGGACGTGATCAGTGAAATGACCCTGAGCGACGCGGCTGAGGGCTCCACCCTTGTGCAATGGACCGCCGACGTGAACGTCTCCGGGCAGCTGGCCAGCCTGGTCTCACGCTTGATGATCCCGGTCTCACAAAAACTTGCCGCGGTGTTCTATGAGGAAGTACGCAAGCGGATAGAAGAAGAGGAATAGGAACTTCGCTCTCGGTGGCTTCTCCGCCGTCGAGGACGGCGGCTTGAGCGAATAATATTATGCGCGATATCTTGTCCGACCTCGATGGCTGGCAAAGGGAAGGCAAATCCATCGCGCTTGCCACGGTCATTCAAACCTGGGGATCGTCGCCGCGTCGTGTGGGTGCAAAAATGGCGCTCACGAGTGATGGAAAGATCGCCGGTTCGGTCAGCGGGGGTTGTGTGGAGAACGCGGTATATGAAGCTGGAATTGACTCGTTGAAAACGGGTCGATTCCAGCTTTTGCATTTCGGCGTGGCTGATGAAGCCGCCTGGGAGGTGGGCCTCGCCTGCGGGGGAAGCGTGGAGGTCTTTGTGATACCGCTTGATATGAATATGTATAATGCGATACATTCAACTTTAATCGAGGAAGGCACTGCTGTTTTGGCTACAGTGATCCGCGGCCCGCAAGAAATCCTGGGGCGCGAGCTCTTAATTCGTGAAGATGGAAATGTAACGGGCACACTCGGCAACGAATGGAATGAAGAGGTGTTGAAGCTGGCAAGGGAATCTCTTTCATTGGGAACATCGCGCCGCGTGATGTTGAACGAAGATGTTGAAATCTTTTTGGAGGCGATCCTGCCATCCCCCACCCTGGTCATTGTTGGAGGGGTTCATATCGCGATCGCACTGGCGTCGTTGGGAAATACATTGGGGTACCGCACGATCATGATCGACCCGCGCAAGGCCTGGGGAAATGCAGAACGCTTCCCGCACGTGGATCAACTCATTCAGGCATGGCCCGATGAAGCGTTTGGGGAGGTCAATGTAACGCGATCCACTGCCATCGTCATGCTCACACATGACCCAAAACTCGATGACCCGGCGGTTAAAATTGCCCTATCGAGCCCGGCATTTTACGCGGGCGCATTGGGAAGTAAAAGCACACAGGCAAAGCGACGCGCGAGATTATTGAACGACGGTTTAAACGAGTCACAGCTATCGCGCCTGCACGCGCCCATCGGCCTGGATATCGGTGCGCAATCGCCGGAGGAGATCGCCCTGGCGATCATGGCACAGGTGGTGAATGCTTATCGAAGGCAGGGCCAGCAAGAGGTCAAGGTCGGAGCGGATCCACATCCAATCATATAAAGTAAACAGTGGTCCAGTAGCCATTGCTGGTCGAGTAATTGCGAAGCAACGTATCGAGACCACAAGTTGCAAGATAATTTTTGTTAGTGTTGGTCTCGATACGTCCTTCGACTTCGCTCAGGACTACTCGACCAACGGAGTAGATAATGAAACCTGCGCCATTTGAATATCGAGTCCCAGATTCAATTGAACAAGCATTGAGCCTGCTGAAAGAACATGGAGATGAGGCCAAATTGCTGGCGGGCGGACAAAGCCTTGTGCCAGCCATGAATTTTCGCGTGGTCCAGCCAACTGTATTGATCGACCTGAATCGAATAAAAGAATTGGATACCATCCATGAAGAGGGTCAGGTCTTGCGCATCGGCGCAATGACCCGCGAGCGCAACCTCGAATTCGATCCTCTGATCGCAAAACGAATCCCCTTGATGTCTGAAGGCATCCTGCATGTGGCGCATCCACAGATCCGGAACCGAGGTACGTTTGGCGGCAGCCTGGCAAATGCAGACCCGGCTGCTGAATTGCCCGTCCTTGCGATCGCATTGGATGCGCGTTTAAAGGCGAGAAACGCAAACGCAGAACGCTGGATCAATGCGCAGGATTTTTTTGTGGGGATGTTTACAACCGCACTTGCTCCGGATGAAATTTTGGTTGAAATCGAAATCCCTTTCATGCCAGCGCATACAGGCTTTTCATTCATGGAAGTGGCGCCGCGTGCCGGGGATTATGCGTTGATGGGCGTCGCTGCGCTGGTGACGTTGGATCAGAAAGGCAAATGCCAGCAAGCGAAATTGGTCTATTTGAACGCGGGTGATGGACCCGTGGAAGCGAAAGAAGCGGCCAATTTACTAAAGGGTCAGGCACCTGACGATAAAGCAATCGAATCCGCCGCGGCAATGGCCAGCGAAAAAGAGATCAATCCTTTCGGGAACATCCACGCCTCTCCCGATTTTCAAAGACACCTGGCCCGCGTGCTGACACAGCGGGCATTGAAGCAGGCAATCGAACGCGCCGGAGGAAACCAATGAGCGCACTTCGCTCCGTCAAGATCACTGTAAATGAAAAAGAATATTCGCGTGAAGTGGAACCGCGCATGTTACTAAGCGACTTTCTGCGCCACGAACTTGGTCTTACAGGCACTCATGTGGGCTGCGAACACGGTGTATGTGGGGCATGCACGATTCTGTTCGATGAACAGTCCATGCGTTCGTGCTTGATCTTTGCCGTACAGGCCGATGGACAGCATGTCACAACGGTCGAAGGGTTGGCGAAAGACAAAGATGATTTACATCCACTACAACAATCGTTCTGGGAGGCACACGGTTTGCAGTGCGGCTACTGCACACCCGGCATCCTGATGTCGATGATCCCATTCCTTAAGCAAAATCCAAATCCGACAGAGGATGAGATCCGTCACGCGCTTTCCGGCAATCTCTGTCGCTGCACTGGCTATCAACATATTGTGGACGCGGTCAAACTCGCGGCCGAGAAACTTGCTCCTCAATAGACTTATGAAATCTCCTGCGATTGCTGTGGACATTTTCGAACATCTGGATCAGGTCGAGGCCCGGTTCAAGAAGCAGGAGCCTCAGATTCAGGCTTTTGTCCCCGAGGAAAACCGCTTCGATCGCCTGCGACGTGAAGCTGAATCTCTTTCGACGCGCCATCCCAACCCGGAGGAGCGCCCGCCTCTGTTTGGAATATTGGTCGGCGTAAAAGATATTTTCCACGTGGATGGATTCACCACGCACGCGGGAAGTCGATTACCGCTGGATGCCCTGAAAGGAAATGAAGCCGCAAGCGTTCGAAGACTTAAAGCAGCGGGAGCATTGATCGCAGGAAAAACAGTGACAACCGAATTTGCTTATTTTTCGCCGGGTCCCACGCGCAATCCTCATCACCTGGAACATACGCCCGGCGGCTCAAGCAGTGGGTCCGCCGCCGCTGTCGCGGCCGGTTTATGTGATCTCAGTCTGGGAACTCAAACAATAGGCTCGATCATTCGACCTGCATCGTTTTGCGGAGTGGTGGGACTCAAACCCAGCTATGATCGCATCTCACGAGAGGGAGTGATCCCGCTCTCCCCTTCCCTGGATCATATCGGCCCATTTGCTTCGAATGTCACTGCTGTAAAAAACGCAGCGCGCTTCCTCTATAAGGACTGGAATGAAGGAACTGGTTCAATAAACAAACCAATTCTCGGAATCCCAGATGGCCCTTATCTGCAAAGCGCCACCCCGGAAGGACTTGCCCATTTCGAAGCGATCTGTAAATTATTGACCGATGCAGGTTATGAACTTAAGCATGTGAATGCCATGCCTGATTTTCAAGCGATCCGCGACCGCCAGAATTTGATCCTTGCGGCCGAGGCGGCACGCGTACATTCAGAATGGTTCGCAAAATACGAAGACTTATACGCGCCCAAAACAGCGGAATTGATCCGGCGCGGCCAAACAATTTCCGAATCCAGTTTGAAGCAGGCACTGGAGGAACAAATAAAATCCCGCGACGAAATAAGTAAATTGATGACATCGAATCAAATCGATCTATGGGCCGCACCTTCGGCTCCCGGCCCCGCGCCCAAGGGATTGGAAAGCACGGGTGACCCGGTCATGAACCTTCCGTGGACCCAGGCTGGCCTGCCATCCATCAATTTACCGGCGGGCAAAAATCAAAGTGGATTGCCCATGGGTTTGCAACTGATCGGTGGTTGGTATCAAGATGAAGCCCTGCTGACCTGGGCGGAAAATTTGGAAAAGGCTTTGGTTAATTCATGAGTGCTACAAAATACGAACTTCGCCGCGGCGCCTATTACGACTCGGTCGTGCTGATGCAATTGCAGCGCGGCTTGCTGGGCCTGCCCGGCGTGTTGGATGCCGGTGTGGTGATGGCGACTCCGGCAAATCGCGACCTGCTCGCAGCAAATCATCTCCTCCCTGATTCGGTTACTGCCAGCCCGGACGATCTCTTGATCGTGGTGAAGGCCGAAGCAGAATCATCCGCAGGGGAGGCACTGGCTCAAGTGGATGCATTGCTCTCGAGACGCAGGTCGTCCACTGCGCAGGATTTTCGTCCGCGCAGTTTAAGCGGCGCGATTAAACAATTACCGGAATCCGGTTGGGTGCTGATATCGGTTCCGGGCAGATATGCAGCAGATGTGGCGCGTGACGCGCTCGATCTGGACCAACATGTTTTTCTCTACAGCGACAACGTCTCGCTCGAAGATGAGATCGCCTTGAAGAAGGCTGCACGCGAAAAGGGATTGCTCGTCATGGGACCGGACTGCGGCACCGCCATCATCAACGGCATCGGGTTGGGATTCGCCAATCGCGTCCGCCGCGGACCGATCGGCCTGGTCGGTGCTTCGGGGACAGGTACGCAGGCCGTGACAACTCATATCCATGAATTGGGTGGCGGCATCACACATGCAATAGGCACAGGCGGGCGCGATCTCAAATCCGAAGTCGGCGGAATAACAGCTTTTCAAGCACTGAATATTTTGGCGAACGATCCCGAAACAAAAGTTATTGCTTTAGTATCAAAACCACCTTCGCCTGATGTAGTAACGCGTTTGCTCGCCGCCGCGCAGGCAACAGGTAAACCTGTTGTTGTGGATTTCATCGGATACCCTCCGCCTGCGCGCAAACTGGGGAATCTGCATTTTGCAACCAGTCTCATTGAAACAGCCGAGATCGCAGTGAAGATCGGAGAGCAGAGAACAGTGAGTAGTGAAAAGTCTCCAGTCTCAAGTCTTTACCTTAGAGGTTTGTTCTCGGGTGGAACACTGGCATATGAAACCCTGCTCAGTCTGCAAGGCGTGCTTTCACCGATCTATTCGAACGGTCCTATTACTGAAAACCAAACCCTCAAAGATCCTTTGCACAGCCAGGCACATTCGATCATTGACTTGGGCGATGAATTCTTCATGGTTGGCCGCTTGCATCCGATGATCGATAATGATCTTCGCATCCGGCGCCTGAAACAGGAAGCGGACGACCCCGAAGTTGGATTGATCCTGCTCGATGTGGTTTTGGGCGAAGGTTCTCACCCGGACCCGGCTAGCGAACTGGCCCCGGTGATCAAGGAAATAAAAGGTAAAAGGAAAGAGATCGAGGTCGTCGCGATCGTGATCGGCACGGATTCCGACCCGCAAAACCTGGAGTCACAGGTCGAACAACTGAGATCCGCCGGCGCAATCATCTTTCATAATGTACGTGACGCGGTCGAATATATCAGCGAGCGTATGAGCCGTTACACGCCGGGGGCACATCCGGCAGTAAAACTTGACCGCTTTACGCAGCCCATGGCCGCGATCAACATTGGGCTTGAATCTTTTTACGAAAGCCTCACTTCGCAAGGCGCGCAGGCTGTACACGTGGAATGGCGCCCGCCTGCTGGTGGGAATGAGAAGCTTGCATCACTTCTTGCGAGGATGAAAAAATGAGCATAAATATCGAGCAAGCCAATACCACTGCAGTCGAACGAATCATGTCCGCGCGGCCCATGTTGACCGGCGTGGCCCCGGCGCGAGACGTGATCCCCGGTATGAAGGACAATCTGCTGTTGCACGCGGGGCCACCCATTGAGTGGGCGCGCATGTCCGGACCGCTGCGCGGAGCAATGATCGGCGCGATGCTGTTCGAGGGGCTGGCCAAAAATGAAAAAGAAGCGATCACCCTGGCCGAGAAGGGCAAGGTTGAATTTGAGCCTTGTCATCACTATCGCACAGTTGGGCCAATGGCGGGAGTCACATCCGCCTCGATGAAAGTTTATGTCGTTGAGAACGTCGAGCATGGTAACAAGTCATTCTCCAATTTGAATGAAGGCTATGGCAAAGTCCTGCGTTATGGCGCGTACAGTGACGACGTCTTGAAAAAACTACGATGGATGAACGATGTTCTGGGCACTGCCTTGGCAGATGCGCTGGCTCAATCCAATGGAATCGACTTGCGTGCCTTGATCTCGGAAGCCCTGCATATGGGCGACGAGGGGCATAATCGCAACAAGGCCGGCTCTCTTATCTATTTGAAGTTGGTTGCGCCTTTAATTGCGAAGGTTGTTAAAGACAGCGCGGTCTTATCTGAAGTCCTGCAATTCCTCGGCGATAACGCCTTGAGTGTGCTTAATCCCGTGATGGCGGCATGCAAGGCAATGACCGATGCTGCACATGGAGTCGAAGGTAGTACGATCGTCACCACCATGGCGCGCAATGGAACGGACTTTGGCATTCGTGTGAGTGGATTGGGCGAACAGCAATGGTTCACTGCGCCGGCAGAGATTCCCGTTGGCCTTTTCTTCTCCGGGTTTTCACAAGATGATGCCAACCCGGATATCGGCGATAGCGCAATTACTGAAACGGCCGGAATCGGCGGGTTTGCGATGGCGACCGCGCCGGCAATTGTGACGTTCGTGGGCGGCACGCCGAAAGATGCGATCAACGCAACGCTTGAGATGTATGAGATCACCTTTGGCGAAAGCAAGTTATTTACCATGCCTGCACTGGATTTCCGCGGCACACCCACCGGTATCGATCTTCGTAAGGTCGTTGAACTTGGGATCACGCCGCGCATCAACACAGGCATTGCTCATAAGAATGCGGGAGTTGGTCAAGTGGGGGCTGGCCTAGTAAGACCACCGCTTGCCATCTTTGAAAAGGCGTTGTTGGCATATGCAGAGAAATATGGTTTCTGATCTGGTAATTGATAAACACTAATTGGCAATCGGTAAATAGTAATTGGAGGCTGCGTTGTCTGCGACGTTTGAAGATTTGAAAATATTGAAGTCCGCCGAAGATATTGCCGACTCGATTTGGAAGCGGGTTGTCCAATGGGATGGTTTTGCAAAGGATGTTGTCGGGAAGCAAATGGCGCGGTCCGCTGATTCAATAGGCGCCAACATTGCTGAGTCATTCGGACGATATAACTTTGGAGAAAAGCTTCAATTTTTGTATTATGCTCGTGGAAGTTTATTTGAGACAAAATATTGGCTTAATCGAACGCTGGTACGAGGCCTGATGACTTCAGATGAAGTCCGAGGATATGTGGATGGTTTAACGTTTTTAGCTCGCCAATTGAACACTTTCGCTAGTGGCTTGAAAACTGTCCGCGCTGAACAACCAAAAAAGAAATCCACTACCAGTGTTCGTGAGCCTGCGGCAGGATATTCGACAACTGAGCTTGAAGAAATTTCCGATTCACTCTTTTCTGAAGCCGACCTCAACTCGCTTAACAGTTTATTACCACTTACCAATTACTAATTACTCATTTATTCAAACCCAAAGGAGTCCCTCATGACAAAAATTTATGACCTCTCGCAAGATCTTAACCAGGACTGCTCATTCTGGCCCTTTTATCCGCCATTCGAGGTGAAATATATCAAACGAAAATCCGAGCATGGCGTGAACGCGCAATATATCCAAACCTCGAATCATATGGGCACGCATCTCGACGCGCCGCGCCACTTCGTTACAAAAGGCAAGACGATCGATCAGATCCCGATCGAATGGTGCTATGGCCCCGGCGTGATCGTGGACTTAAGCGACATGCTCGATGACGTGGGTCTCTTCACGCCGGAAGACATCGAGAAGCGGGTTGAAGTGAAAGATGGCGATATTCTCTTCATCCATACCGGCTGGCATAAATATTCATTTTTTAGTGAGGAAGCCGATGAGGAAAGATATATTCAACGTCATCCAGGCCCGCATTTCAGCATCTGCGACTGGCTGTTGAAGAAGAAGATCCACATCTGGGGTGTGGACATGATCTCGACCGATCATCCCATGAACCTGCCCATCGGTCGTTTCCTCGGCAAAGGTGGTCTCGAGCACTGGCAGAAGGTCCGCGCGAAGACCGTGGAAAAATTTGGCGAAGATCAAATGGAAGTGCTCTTCCCTGATTCCGCGTATCAGCTGACTCACAACGCCCTGTTCCCGCACGATTGTATCCACGTGGAAAATCTCGGCGGCGATATCGGCCTGAAGGAACTGCACAACAAACGTATCACGCTCGGCGTCTTCCCGTGGAAGTTCAAAGGCGGCGAAGCGGCATTTTGTAGAGCTGTGGCCTGGGCATAATTTAATACGTCATTGCGAGGAGCCGTGAGCCTTAAACGGCGAGTGCGGCGATGAAGCAATCTCCACGCGAGTCTGGGAAAGTCCTAGTACTTGGGGATTGCTTCGTCGGGCTGATGCCCTCCTCGCAATGACGAGAATTGGAGAATCATGACCACTCGATATTTCGGCGAACGGATCAAACGCAACGAGGACCCGCGCCTGCTCACCGGGCAGGGATTGTTTGTGGACGATGTGGATCTGCCTAACATGCTGCATGTTGCCTTCGTGCGCAGTCCCTACGCTCACGCACGCATCAAAAGCATTGACGTCTCTCAAGCGTTGGAACGAAAAGGAGTGGTGGCGGTTTATACCGCGAATGACCTTGGTGATTACTGGAAGCCGGGACCGTTGCTTGTTTCTCCTCCTCCGGTCGAAAATATCGTGTTCAATGAAAAGACTCAGGTTCCATTAGCAAAGGACAAGGTCAAATTTGCGGGGGAGCCGATCGTAATGGTGCTGGCGGAGAGTCGCTACATCGCAGAAGATGCGCTCGCCGATATACAAATCGATTATGAACCACTGCAAGCAGTTGTTGATCTCGAAAAAGCCTTAGTACCTGACACCACTTTGATCCATGAAGAGATCGGATCAAATATTGCAGCGAATGTCGTGCAGAAAAAAGGTGATTACGAATCAGCGAAGAAAGATGCTACTTTGGTCATCAAGCGTCGATTTCTTTACGAGCATGGATGCGCCGCCGCCATCGAGAATCGCGGGGTCGTTGCGGAGTGGGACTCGCGCGCGGGAAGATTAACTGTCTGGGATACGACGCAGGCTCCCGTTGTGATCCGCAACGGGCTGGCAGGCATTCTCGGATTGTATGACAGACACGTCCAAGTCGTTGCG
>CAZJYB010000148.1:0-10391 GCA_964549865.1 uncultured Anaerolineaceae bacterium | reverse complement strand
AAAATCAGCGTTTTCTGCGTTTTTCAGCGTCCCATTTTGGTCTTATCAAGAAACTTACCCACGAAAGATTAATTTCGGCGTGAGTCATGTTCATTATCGTGGATGCATGATCGCACGTGTGCCGGGCTCAACCAGTTGCCGGAAATACTCATTCATCTGTTCGGCGGAACGCGGATAGTCGTTGTCGATCCACCAGGTGAGCAGGGCAATGAACGAGCTGGCAACATAATGTGCCAGAAGTTCCGGGGGGATGCTTTTATTTCTCTTGGGTAATTGCTGTTTCAGGTGATTAAGCAGATACCCATACAGATATTTCCGGACATGTGTGAGCGTAAGATAGGCGCCTCTTTGTTTTTGCGCCTGTTGGAACATCGCCAGGCTCAATGCCCAGGGCGTTTCATCTGTAACGGATCGTCCCTCCAGAAAGTCTTCAAATTCAGCGCGCAGGGGTTCGAATCCGCTGAGCAGCAGTTGTTCCTTGTCTTCAAAATGTGCATAGAAGGTGGACCGCCCCACGTTGGCGCGGTCGATTACGTCCTGTACTGTGACCTTTTCATAGTCCTTTTCCAGAATGAGCTCGCTCAGCGCAGTTTGCAGTAATTGGCGCGTCCGTTGCACGCGGCGGTCCATGGTCTTTTTAGGCATCTGATTTTCTCCTGTTTCTACCATGTCGTTGCGAGGAGCATAGCGACGAAGCAATCTCCTCGCTAGTGGGGGATTGCTTCGGGCTGTCCTGCGACTTCGCCATGCTCCGCTCAGGACGAACGCCCTCGCAATGACATGGTTCGTGTTCCTGAACAAGTTGCGCACCTGTGTTCACTAACGAACGCTTTCAAGTACTTTGATTGTTGACATTCACCGGCCAGGCCTGTATAAGTAACCGAACACAGTGTTCAGAAACATATACAGTGTACATCAATTTTGTTCAGGAGAAAAGGTAAATGGATACTCAATTGGCAAGTCAAAATCGGATCGCGGGCGGAGCTCTTATGGAAAATCGCCTGATCGAGTTACGTGGCGTCTCCAAGGCCTATGATGTCGCCGCGGGGAGGTTCCTGGCCCTTAAGGAAGTGGACATGCAAGCCGACCTGGGCGAGTTCGTTGCCGTCGTGGGCAAGTCTGGCAGTGGGAAGTCCACGCTTATTAACATGATCACCGGCATCGACACGCCCACTTCCGGTGAGGTCTGGGTCGCGTCCACGGCTGTCCACTCGCTGGATCAAGAGCAGCTGGCGGTGTGGCGCGGAAGGAATGTGGGTGTGGTCTTTCAGTTCTTTCAACTGCTTCCCACATTGACGGTCGCAGAGAATGTCGTTCTGCCGATGGATTTTTGCAATACATTTCCAGTGAATGAAAGGCGGGAACGGGCCATCTCCCTGCTGGAAAAGGTTGGCATTGCAGAGCAGGCAGACAAGTTGCCCGCAGACCTTTCAGGCGGGCAGCAACAACGTGCTGCCATTGCGCGTGCCCTTGCAAATGATCCACCGTTGATCGCTGCCGACGAACCAACCGGGAATCTCGACTCGGTCACTTCGGACGCGGTAATGCAATTGTTTGCGAATCTTGCCGCGGAGGGAAAGACCGTGTTGATGGTCACGCACGAACGCGACCTGACGCGCTACTTTACACGTTCCATCATGCTGGTGGATGGCGTCATTGTGAACGGACGGGAAAAATGAACAGCCCGCGTTGGAAAAAATTGCTGCGCGACCTGCAAGCTGCACGCGGCCGTATGGGGATGATGGTGGCAGCAATTGCCGTGAGCATCTTTGGGGTTGGCATGATCTTGAGTGCATATACCATTTTGAGCCGTGAAATGAGTCGTAATTACCTGGGGACGAATCCCGCCTCTGCATTCATCGAATTGGATCGAGTGGATGACGCGCTGGTGAAAGCCGTCAGCGAAAGACCGGGTATTTCGGAAGCCGAGGCAACCTCCTGGGTCGTGGCAAGAGCCGAAGTGAATCCAAATGAATGGATGCCTGTATTACTGTTCGTCATCCCAGATTTTGAATCGGCGCATGTCAGCACGGTCAGCACTGAAGCAGGTGCATATCCTCCCCAGGAACAGACGATTCTTGTCGAACGGGAAGTCCTGCCGATGTTGGAGATGAAGATCGGTGATGCGCTGACGATGCAAACGCCGAATGGGGCGAAGCAGCAAATCCTGATTTCCGGAACAGTACATGACCCGGCGCTTGCGCCCGCATGGCAGGAGCAAACGGTGTACGGGTACATCACGCCCGCGACATTGGTGATGCTTGGCGAAAGTCAAACCCTGCATATTCTCAAGGTTGTTGTGGACAATCGATCATATGATGTTGCCGCAATCGATTCGACTGTGAGCGAACTGGCCGCGTGGTTGAAGGGGCAGGGGTATGGTGTGGATGAAATTCGCATCCCGCCGCCGGGTAGACATCCGCATCAAAGTCAGATGAATTCTGTGCTCACGTTATTGCTTGTTTTTAGTTTGATGGCCATGATCCTGAGCGCCATTCTGACTGCAACGATGATCAACGGTCTGCTTGCACAGCAGATTCGCCAGATCGGAATTATGAAGGCCATCGGGGCTCGCTCGCTTCAAATCACAAATTTGTATCTTGTGTTGATCGTTGCGCTGGGCAGCGCGGCGTCGCTTGTCGGTGTGCCGCTGGGTATTGCGGCGGGGCGCGGTTTTGCGGGCGTCGTCGCCCAACTTCTCAATTTGAACATTTATAACGACACAATCCCCGCATGGGTCTATGTCGTTTTGTTATTGATGGGGATTCTGATTCCGCTGCTGGTGGCGTTGGACCCGATCCTGCGCGCGACTCGTATCACGGTTCGGGAGACTCTGAACGATTACGGGATCAGCCGGGAAACGCTCGCTTCGGGACTACGGGATGGCTGGCTCAGCCGCATTCGGTTTTTTGACAACACCCTGATCCTTGCCCTGCGCAACACGTTCCGGCGCCGTGGACGGTTAATTCTCACGTTGAGCCTGTTATCTGCCGCCGGCGCGATGTTCATGACCGGTATCAACGTGCGGGCCGGATGGCTGGCCTATCTCGATCAAGCCGCTGCAGATCGTCATTACGATCTGGAAGTTCGCTTCAATTCAGCGGTGCCTGTAGAGGAGGTTCTTTCCATCCTTTCGAATGTTCCTGGCGTGAAAAAGAGCGAATCGTGGAGTTGGACGCCTGCCGCGTTGGATCGCCCGGATGGTCTTGATGTCGTACGCACCTATCCCGATGGAGGGCATGGCAGTTTTACATTCCGTGCAGTTCCCCTTGATACGGACCTGATCGAAACACCATTGCTGAACGGGCGCTGGCTGAAACCAGACGATATGAATTCCGTTGTGCTAAATCAAAGCGCGGCCGCCATGTTCCCAAATGTAAGGATGGGTGACGAGATCCAATTACTGATCGAAGGACAGACCAGGACCTTCGATGTTGTTGGTGTCATCCGCCAGATCCTTTCACCTGCAACGGCCTACGTCTCGCCGGAGGCATTTGCGGGCGCCACGGGCCAGGCTGCCCAATTGACGAACGCAGTACGTGTTGTGATGCGTGACCATGACGAGGCGGCGATTACGTCGGTTACCCGGGATGTCGAGCAGGCATTCGTGGAAGGGAATGTCAGCGTGCAGGTTGCAGTTTCAGAAGCCCTGCTTGGCGAAGCCATCAGCGGACATGTTTACATCTTTATCTTCGCTCTGATGTTGATCTCGACGGTCATGGCCGTGGTCGGAGCACTGGGGCTTGCCTCCAGCATGGGGACCAGTGTGGTCGAACGGACACGCGAGTTTGGCATCATGCGCGCGATTGGAGCCAGGTCGAAGACGATTCTGCGCAACATCATCAGTGAAGGTGTCTTTATCGGCTTGATGAGTTGGGTGATCGCATTGCCGCTCTCCCTTCCATCGTCATTGGGGATAGGTTATCTGATAGGAATGTTGTCCTTCCGTTCTCCATTGCCGTTGATCATTTCGCCCGCTGGTCTTGCCATTTGGTTGGCGGTCATCATCATCGGATCGATCGCGGCAAGCGCGTATCCCGCCAAACAAGCGTCACGCTTGACTATTCGAGAAACGCTGGCATATATCTAAGAGAGACCCTAAAGGTTTTCCTGATGAATCAGATGAAGGATTTACAAGAATAATTTGCTTATAACGCGTGTTCAATTGCAACGGAAACCTTTAGGGCATTTAAAATCAAAAGGAGTATTGAAATGGAACAAAAAGTTGGAACAAGAAGGAAAATTGTGAAGGTCATGGTTTGGATCGTCGTCATTCTAGGTTTGATGTTGACTGCCCACTTTCTGGTCAACTATTTCAATATCATAGAGGTGCTTAAGGCAATGCATGGTGGGTAATTGCCTGTCTTAATGAAAAAAAGGGACTCTCATCGAGTCCCTTTTTTTCATTAAACTTAATAGGGGCAGGAATTACTTTCTTCGCTCTTCCAATCCCTTGACCAACAACTCCCTCGCAACCGTTGGGTCTGCCTTGCCTTTCGTGGCGCGGGCCACCTGTCCCATCATCCATTGCAGGATGGTCTCTTTGCCAGCGAGGTATTCTTCCACTTCCTTGGGGTTGTCGTCCAGGATCTTTGTGATAGCTTCCAGGATAAAACCTTCATCAGAGACCTGGGCAAGGTTTTTCTCCTTGACGATATCTGCAGGCTTGCCACCGTTCTTGAACATTTCTGCGAGCACGGTCTTGCCTGCGTTGCCGCTGATGGATTTGTCTGTGACCATGTCGATGAGTTGCGCGAAGTCACCGGCTTGAACGGGAATGGCTTTAATGTCTGTGCCTGATTCATTGAGATAGCGCATGAACTCGCCCGCGATCCACGTGTTGACGATCTTTGGGGCACTCTTCGATTTTGAAACGACGCTCTCGAAATAATCAGCCAGCATTTTTTCAGAGGTCAGGAAACCTGCTTCCTGCGGCTTAAGTTCATATTTTTCAATAAATCGACGTGTTTTTGCCTCAGGCAATTCAGGTAGTTGCGTTTTGACTGAATCGATCCAGGCACGATCCAGTTGAAGAGGGGGCAGGTCGGGTTCTGGAAAGTAGCGATAATCGTGCGCCTCTTCCTTGCTGCGCTGCGAGACGGTCACACCGCGTACATCGTCCCAGCCCAATGTCTCCTGAACGATCGTGCCGCCTGATTCATAGACTTTAATCTGCCGTTCGATCTCGTAGGCGGATGCGCGCGTGAGGGCGCGGAAACTATTGAGGTTCTTGATCTCGGTCCGTGTGCGGAACTCGGAGCTGCCGGCCGGGCGCACAGAGATGTTCGCCTCGAAGCGCAAGACGCCCTTCTCCATGTCACCGGAGTTGACACCCAGATAGCGTAGGATGGCCCTTACTTTGGTGGCGTAGGAAAGCGCGGCCTCCACAGTGTGCATATCGGGCTCAGAGACGATCTCGAGCAGCGGCACACCTGCGCGATTGAAATCCACGAGCGCGTAATTTTTCTCGTGCGCGAGCTTGGCAGTATCTTCCTCGATATGCACGCGGCGGACCGTGATGCGCTGCTGGCTTTCTGTATCGTCCAATACATCCAGATGACCCGTGGAGGCGATGGGCAGTTCATATTGCGAGATCTGATATCCCTTGGGGAGATCGGGATAATAATAATTTTTTCGTGCGAAGGTATTGTGCTCGTTGATCGAACAATTCAACGCCAGGCCAACGAGGGTGGCCAGCTCCACGGCCTTTTTGTTGACCACCGGCATTGCACCTGGCAGCGCTGTGCACACGGGGCAAATATACATGTTTGGCTGCGGCGCAGAGGAATACGCGGCGGAACATCCACAGAACATCTTTGAGTTCGTGAGCAGTTCGGCGTGGATCTCAAGTCCAATGACGGGTTCGTATTGTTGAGTCATCTTTTTCCTTGTAAACGAAACCCCGAAGGGGTGTAACTATTTTAGATTGTAGAAATTTGTTTTCCGAACCCCGAAGGGGTGTCATGGCTTGAAAAACCATGTCATCCCTTCGGGATTGTTGCACAGATCAGGTTGGTAATTACAATCGTTTCATCCCTTCGGGATTTTATAGTGGAGGTAATTTTTTATGCCAATCGGTTTCCTGTTGATACGCGTGACCGACTTGAAATAATGTCTGTTCATCCAAATGCTTGCCGATCAACTGCATGCCGACGGGCATGTTGTTGGAGAATCCGCACGGGACGGATAACGCTGGTACCCCGGCAGGGTTGGTTGCGACCACATAAATATCGGATAGATACATTTCCAAGGGGTCACTGGTCTTCTCGCCGAGCTTGAAAGCCGTGGTGGGGCAGGTTGGGGCGAGCAGAATATCCACGGAGGCGAGCGCAGTTTCAAAGTCCGCGCGAAGCAGCGTGCGCACTTTCTGTGCCTTGAGATAATACGCGTCGTAATATCCTGCGGATAACGCATACGCACCCAGCATGATCCTGCGCTTGACCTCATCGCCAAATCCTTCGCGGCGCGTATTCAAATAGATATCCACCACATCTTTTGCCTTGTCCGCAACCGACAGGCCGTAGCGGGTGCCATCAAAGCGGGCCAGGTTGGCACTGGCCTCGGCGAAGAGCAAAAGATAATAAACGGGGAGCGCATATTGTGTGTGCGGCAATGAGACCTCGTGGATCTGCATGCCGAGTTTTTCAAATGTACGAATGGCTTCCTGGATCGAAGATTCAACGCCGGCTTCCATGCCCGCTACAAAATATTCCTTTGGAATGCCGATCTTCATGCCTTTGACGGATTTTTCCAAATTTTTGCTGTATTGCGGAACCGGGGCGCTGAAGGTCGTGCTGTCGTTCTCGTCGTGACCTGCAATGGCTTCGAGTACAGTGGAGCAATCATACACATCGCGCGTCATCGGTCCGATGCAATCGAAGGAGGACACCAGTGCGATCAAACCGTAGCGCGAGACGCGTCCGTATGTGGGCTTGATGCCCGTCACATTACAAAAGCCTGCAGGCATGCGCACCGAGCCGCCCGTATCTTCGCCAAGAGTAAACGTGGCCAAACTCGCTGCCATAGCCGCAGCGGACCCGCCGCTCGAGCCACCGGGCACACGATCGAGGTCCCAGGGATTGTGCGTGTCGAAGAACGCGGAATTTTCGCAGGATGAACCCATGCCGAACTCGTCCATGTTGTTCTTGCCCATCAGGACCGCGCCCGCATCGGCGAGCTTGTCCATGACGGTTGCGTTATATTGCGGGATGTAATCTTCAAGGATCTTCGAAGAGCAGGTGGTTCGGACGCCGCGTGTGGAGATGCAGTCCTTCGCCGCAAAGGGAATGCCAGTTAATTGCGTAACGCGTTCACCTTTTCGAATGCGTTCATCTGCAAGTTTTGCCTGTTCAAGTGCCACGTCGTCTGCGATGGTGACGTAGGATTTGATCTTCTCGTCTACATCATGGGCGCGTTTGAGCATGGCCTGCGTGAGCTCCACGCTGCTGATCTTTTTGGCTGCGAGCATGTCGTGTGCTTCGCGGATGGTGAGGTTGTGTAGTTGCATCTTAAAACCTTTAACCACGAAGGACACGAAGTGCACAAAGCGGGTTGAATAATGATTGCGTCATTGGTTTTCCTTTGTGATCTTTGTGTCCTTTGTGTTTAATTTTTTATTCGTCACCCAGCACAGTCGGCACTTTGACGTACCCGCCTTCGCGGTTCGGCACATTCTTCAGGAATTCCTCGCGATCCATCGAAGGCTTGACCACATCCTCACGCAGCACATTTTTGTTATTCGTGATATCGGAGGCGGGCACGACGTTTTCCGTATCCACTTCGTTGAGCATGTTGAAGTAGTCAATGATGGATGTGAACTGCCCGCTGAACGTCTGCGCTTCATCTTCCGTAATGCCAAGCCGTACGAGGTGTGCCACGTGCTTGACGGTTTTGGTATCGATTGTTTGAGACATAATAACTCCCACGTCGTTGCGAGGAGGGCCAAAGCCCGAGGAAGCAATCCCATTATTTTTAATGAGGAGATTGCTTCGGGCTTCGCCCTCGCAACGACATCATTCAAATTTAATATGCAGCTCTTTCAACTGTTTCGGCTCCACGGCAGAGGGCGCGTCGGCCATCACGTCGCGGCCGTTCTGGTTTTTGGGGAAGGCGATCACTTCACGGATATTCGGTTCGTCCGCAAGCAGCATGATCAAACGATCAATACCGGGGGCCATACCGCCGTGGGGAGGTGCGCCATATTCAAAGGCTTCAAGCATATGACCGAACTTTGCCTGGATATCTTCATCACTGATCCCGAGCATTTGGAACATTTTTAATTGAATATCGCGGCGATGAATACGGATGGAACCGGACGCCATCTCGTATCCGTTGCAAACCATGTCGTACGCATCGGATAATACTTCGCCGGGGTCTGTATCGAACTTGTCGAGGTCTTCCAGCTTCGGCATGGTGAACGGATGATGTTCCGAGTCCCAGCGCTTCTCCTCTTCATTCCAGGCGAAGAACGGGAAGTCCACGATCCATGCGAACGCCATCATGTCCGGATCTGCAAGCTCCAGTTTGTCGCGAAACCAAACCCGAAGCCCGCCCAATACTTTATTGGCCACTGCACGCGTGTCCGTTGCGAATAGGATCAGGTCGCCCTCTTTCGCGCCTGTTTTGGATTTGAGTGCTTCGACTTCCTCAGGCGAGACGAATTTCGCTGCGCTGCCCTTCACGCCCTCACCTGTTATGGCCAGCGTGGGCATTCCCTTCGCCCCAAAGGACTTCGCCACCTCAGTGAGCGCATCCACTTCCTTGCGGGACATGTCCGCTGATTTCGGCGCGAGGATGCATTTGATCACGCCACCCGTTTCCAGCGTGGACTGAAAGACGCGAAATTCGCTCTGCGCGAAAATGTCATTGACTTCGATCAACTCCATGCCAAAACGCAGGTCGGGCTTATCCGACCCGTATTTTTCCAACACCTCGTGATGCGAGAATCTGGGCCACGGTGAAGACAGCAATTTCTTTTCTGGTGCGACGACAGGCATCATTTTTGTGTATAGGTCTTCCACCAGCGCAAGCACATCCTCGCGATGGACAAAGGACATCTCGAGATCGAGTTGTGTGAATTCGGGCTGGCGGTCGCCGCGCAGGTCCTCATCGCGGAAACAACGCGCGATCTGGAAATATTTGTCCATGCCCGCGACCATCAGCAACTGCTTTAATTGCTGGGGAGATTGCGGCAGGGCATAGAACTGACCTGGATGGATGCGGGAGGGGACGAGATAGTCGCGTGCGCCTTCCGGTGTGGCTTTGAACATGATCGGTGTTTCGATCTCGATGAAGCCTTCCTTATCGAGATAGTCGCGCATGAATTTGATGACCTTATGACGCAAGACCATGTTGTTTGTCATGCGCTCCCGACGCAAATCAAGGTATCGGTATTTGAGACGCATATTTTCATCGGGCAGGTCGTTATCCCCGCTGACCATGAAGGGCAGAGTCTTTGCGGCATTGAGTACCTTCACTTCACGCGCGACCACATCGACCTCCCCGGTTGTCATGTTCGGGTTTTCATTGCCTGCGGGTCGTTTTTGCACAACGCCTTCGATCTGCAAGACCCATTCCATGCGGACATTCGCGATAAGATCCAGGATCTCTTTGGGCAGGTCCGGGTTGATCGCGATCTGGGTGACGCCTGTACGGTCACGCAGGTCGAAAAAGACCAACCCGCCATGGTCGCGGCGCCGATTCACCCAGCCAGAGAGGATGACGGTCTGTCCGGCGTGACTGGCACGTAATTCCCCACAAGTATGAGTTCTATACATAAAATGCCTCCGAAAATTCTTTTTTAACCACGAAGGGCACGAAGGTGCACGAAGAAGATCTGAAAGGAGTTTTCACGTTGAGCCTTCGTCCCACCTTGGTGCTCTTTGTGTCCTTTGTGGTTAATTTTAGATAAAATAAATCGCCCTTCGCGTTTGCGTCGGGCGATTTGATCTGACTTGTTTATCCGTCAACCAGCAAAGCTTCGCCCAACGATACGACGATCGTCATTGTCGTTATTATTATCGTTATTGGCAAATTGGATGCGGTTATACATCGTGGCGCAGATTATAGCATAGAGTTATCGTTCCAGTGCAGATTCGGCCCGCGCGATATCGTCGGCACAGGAGTCCCTAGTCTGAGAGCAGATGCGCTGCAAGCAGGTTGGCGGGCAGAAAGATCAGCAGCCCGGTCAGAAATCCGTTGAGAAAAGCGCGCGATCCCGTCATATTAAAATGATTTCCCTATTTGTGAGGGGGACCCTTTCTGGTAAACTTTCAACACTATCTTATTGACCTATTTTAGTACGAGGAGCCGCGTCATGATCAGCTGGCAGGAACTCACCATCGATATGTTCGTCGATCAATTGAGGGTGGCATACAACAGGACCTATGGTG
>CAZJYB010000147.1:0-10411 GCA_964549865.1 uncultured Anaerolineaceae bacterium | reverse complement strand
GGGACGGCGCGCATTTCCGTATCCACCCATCTAGCGTCATTGCGAGGGCTGCTGGTCGAGTAGCGTTCTTTGCATATCGAGACCCAGCCCGAAGCAATCTCCTCACATTAGCGAGGAGATTGCCACGCCGCCCAAGAACGGCGGCTCGCAATGACATAAAGGAGAATTCATGCACTACAAACTCGCACTCATCGGTTTCGGCAACGTGGCCCGCGCGCTGGCAAGGCTCCTGGTCCGCAAACAGGATGCGCTCAAATCAAAACATGACATCACGGTCTCCTTCACCGGCATTTCCACCGGCAGGCATGGTTTTGCTGTGGATCCCAAAGGACTCGATATTCAAAAAGCATTGGAACTTGTCGAAAGCGGCAAGGACATTTCATCCTTATCCACCACGCCTGTAAAGGATTCCCTGGCCGTGATAAAGTACTCTCAAGCGGACGTGATGTTCGAGAACTCCCCCGTCAACACACAGACGGGACAGCCCGCGCTCGACCATATCCGCACAGCTCTAAACCTTGGCATGCACGCCATCACAGCCAACAAGGGACCGGTCGTGCATGGGTATCGCGAGTTAACGAAGCTTGCTGAATCCAAAGGAAAGAAATTCGGCTTCGAATCCACCGTATTGGGCGGCGCGCCGGTCTTCTCTGTATTCCGCGAGGCATTCCCGCTTGCGGAACTTTCCTCCATAAAAGGCATCTTCAACGCAACGACGAATATCATCCTCTCACGCATGGAGAACGGCGAAGCCTACGAAGATGCAGTGAAACACTGCCAGTCCATCGGCGTGGCCGAGACCGACCCTACCAACGATGTGGACGGCTGGGACGCAGCCATCAAGGTCGCGGCATTGGTGACTGTATTGATGGACACCCCCATGACGCCGCAGCAGGTCAACCCCACCGGCATTCGCGGCATCACACCGGAAATGATCGCAAAGGCAAAGGCCGAAGGTAAACGCTATAAACTGGTTTGTTCTGCTGAAAAAGTTGGGGATAAAGTGAATGCAAGCGTCGCGCCCCAACTTGTGGATTCATCTTCCCCATTATATGGAATGATGAACTCCAGCACCGGCGTCACCTTTCGCACCGATGTCATCCTGGATTATTCGATCACTGAATCCGAGCGGCCCGGCATGCAAGGTGGGCCCGTGGAGACTGCTTATGGATTGTTTGCTGATTTTGTGAGCGCAGCGAATGCGGTAAGGTAGATAATAAAAGATGTCACTAACAAGCTGACATCTTTTTAAAGGAACAAAAGCCTGACATATTTGTATGTCAGGCTTATCATCAATGATTTTCTAATAATCCCACTATCGGGTAGAATTCTAAAATGTCCCTCGATTCGCATGCAGAGAATAAGATGTTATGAAGCGTTTCTCTGCACGCGTTCGCTCTGCAATAACCCTCTTCTTATTTATTATCCTCACGCTGGGTACGGCCACGCCAGCCGCCTCACAGACAGCTGTGACTAAAGTTATTGTCACCTCTGTGAATGCAAATGGTTCCTTTCCGGATGTACTCGTACAGGCACGGGCTTTGGATGCCAACGGTGCTTTCATCCCAGGCTTGACCGCTGACGCGTTCGGCATCGCGGAGGATGGTCAGGCGCTGCCGATCCAGGACGTAACAAGCCAATTGCTGCCAGTGAGCGTCAACGTGGTCTTCGTGATCGATGAATTGTCGATCACTTCGCGTTTGGGAACTGTTCGCGGGGCCATTCAGTCATTCGCTGAGAATCAGATGCGCCCGGGAGATACCGTGGAAGTGCTCGCGGCAGACTCTCAAGGCAGGACGCAGACGATCGTCCCATTAACGAGTGACCCGGCTCAGGTTGTCGAGGGGATGCTGGAAGCCAATTACAACCCTTCCGCAGACTCCTACACGAGGCTGTTGAAGGCAGTCCAACAGGCAATGCGCGATCTCTCCTCCTCGAGCGGGAACATAGGTGGCGTAAACACGATCATTGTATTTTCCGTCAGCATGATCGAACAGACTGATCTGAATGAAACGATCGAAGAGGCCAGGCTGTTGGCTATCCCCATCCACACTGTATTGCTCGGCACAGAGGATGTACTGGGAGCATTGAACCGGCTGGCTCGCGAGACCCGAGCCGGGAATGCGATCTTCCCCGATGATCTGAATGACTTGTTTGACACACTCAATGCACAGCGTAACCAGGATCAGTATCTGATCAGCTACCGCTCGCAGGCGAATCAGGCCGGCGATCATGAGCTGGTTGTGGGGATTGACGATGCAGCCTCAGCCGTTATACCTTTCACGCTCGACAAACTTGAGCCGCCACAGGTCCGAATAACTGCGCCAAGCTCTGGTACGACGATCACGCGCACCGAGACGGAGCTCAATCAAAAGACTGAGACGGTTCAACCCACGGAGCAGACCGTGGCTGTGGAGGTTGGTTGGCCGGATGGGCACCCGCGCGAGGTCGTGTTGGAAAAGACAGTGTTGGTGGTCAACGGCGAGTCACTGGGGCCTGCGACGACGATTCGTGATAACGGCGAGGACCCGGTCATTCTGGAATTCACATGGGATCTGCAAGAGGAGAGAACGCCAGGAGCAACGTCCCTGCCTGTTATCGTCGAAGTGGAGGACGAACTTGGCCTGAAAGGCACCAGCGAGCCGTTACCGGTGAGGCTTGACTACATTACATTCGCTACAGGCGTCGGAGCCGCCGCTTGTCCAGGTTTAATCTCCCAGAACATACCGCAGCTATGTTCCAATTGGAATCTGATCGTGCCACTTGTCAGTCTGGTAGTGGCAATAGCAGCGTTGTTCATTGTACGGCGCAATCCCAGGGTTCAACAACAGTTTAAACAGGGGCTCCACCGTACCATGGGTACAATAATACCCGGCAGGCAGGCCACTATAATCGTTGAACCGTTGGGCGTGGCCAAGGCATCTCTTCTTGTCCTGGCGGGGCATAGCGGAACAAGCAAGATGGAATTCGGCATCCATGGGACGACGACCATCGGCCGTTCAGTTGATTACGCCCAGTTGGTCTTGCAATCCGATCGGGAGAACAGCCCCATCAGCAGGCTGCATTGCACCCTTCTCGAACACGATGGACGATTTGAAATCCGGGATGAGGCCAGTCCCAATGGGACCTATGTGAACGGCATCCGCCTCGTAAAAGCAGAGCTTAGACCGCTAAAGGACGGTGACACTGTGGAAATAGCGCAGGTCCAGCATGGGGGCGTCAAACTCAAGTTTCAGTTGATATTGCGTCCTGGCTACACCAGGACGCAGATCGTAGTGCCGAATGTCGCTGGAACCGACGGCGAGCACCATCCAAGCAGCGACACGCCTACCAAGGTAATAGATAAGTAAAATGAAAAAAGCCGAGGGATCTCCGGCGTTACTGAGGGAGGTCATCGCTTGACTCGCCACGCCATTATTGGAGATGGAGGCGCAGGTATGACCGCAGCCTATTTCATTCGCCAGGCCGACCCGACCGCGCGGATTGAAATCTACTCCGACGATCCGAATGCCGCCTATTATCGAGCCGCCCTGACCCATTACCTGATCGGCGAACTGCGCGAGGCGCAGCTCTTCGCCATTCCTCCGGATTTTTACCGGGAACACAATGTCCAGCGGGTACATGGCCGGGTGATGGCCGTGGATGGCCGGAATTCGCGGCTGACACTCGCTCAGGGCAGCGAGATTCCCTATGACCAACTCCTTATCGCCGCCGGAGCCAGGCCCAACCCGCCGGAATTTCCGGGCGCCGAACTGGCTGGTGTAATGACCATGCGCACTCTGCAAGACGCGCGCACGGTTATGGATCTGGCCTCCTCAAGGCGCCTTCGACAGGCAGTTGTTGTGGGAGGTGGCCCGTTGGGCATCGAATGGGTGCAGGGTCTGCTTCATCATCACGCGAAAGTAATCTACGTCTTGCGAGGCGGGACGTTTTTCGAGCGAGCGCTCGATCAGACCGCTTCAGACCTCGTGATCAGCCGCCTGAGGGCTGAGGGCGTGGATGTACGAATTAATGAAGAGATCGGCGAGGCCCTAAGCGGAAAGGGAGGGCGACTGCGTGCTGTGCGGCTCAAAAATTCTGGTGAGGAAATCGAATGTCAGTTGCTGGGCGTAGCGATTGGCATCCGTCCAAATGTAGAATTCCTGGATGGGTCGGGGATCGATGTCGCAGTGGATCAAAAGCACGGCACCGCGCAGGGTATTAAAGTGAACGAGTATTTGAGAACGAGTATTCCCAACGTCTACGCGGCAGGGGACATTATCCACCGCACACTCGGATTGTGGGAAGTCGCCCGCCTCCAGGGCCGCACCGCCGGGCGTAACATGGCAGGCGCTTCTGAGATATATCACCAGGGCAACCACTACCATGCTACGCGCTTTTATGACCTGGACTTTGCCGGTGTGGGCGAGGTCGCAGAAAAACCTGGCGAGAAGGTCCTCATTGATTTTCCCAAAGGCAGCGGGCGGGTAGCCTACCGGAAGTTGATCATTCGCGAGAACAAACTTATTGGGGCGATTATGCTCGGCCAGCGAAAAGAACGCGTTCGAAAGTATGGACTGCAATACCGAAAGCTGATTGAAAATGGCATCGACGTTTCGGCAGTCTCGAATAATTTGCTGGACTCTTCCTTCGATCTGGCTGCCTGGATGGACTCTCAGGAGATCGGGGATCAGATCGATACCGCTCGCCAGATGATAACCCAAGCCTCAGTACCTTCGATCGCGGACATGCGCAAGACCCGTCATGGACTCGATGCCGGTTTATCCGATCAACCCCAGATACCCGACGCTTTATTACAGAAGGATGGCGCTAGTATCCCTCTAAAGAGTGTCATGCGGATTGGCCGCCAGCCTGAAAACGATCTGGTGCTTGATGACCTCGGGGTTTCCGGGCAGCACGCTCAAATTCGCTGGCACGAATCAGCATTTGTGCTGGAAGACCTGCAAAGCAGCAATGGCACCTTTCTGGACGGCGCAAAGATGGAAGCACCCTCCCCTTTGCCCGATGGCGCTCTTATTCAAGTGGGAGCGACGCAACTCCGTTTTGTGCTCGCATCCGCGGAAAAGAGCATCCTGACATCTGCCGGCTTGCCTGAGGTCCAGGCGATTCCAATGGCTCTGCCATCAGACCCTACCTGGGGTACTCTGCAGATCGGGGAGAGACAAATCGCTCTGCAGATGTCCAGTCTCAACATTGGGCGAGATGTCCAAACTGATATTATTCTGGATGACCCGACAGTTTCTTACATTCATGCCCAAATTCTCCTCCAGGGAACTGATCCATATTTACGCGACCTTGGCAGCAGCAATGGGACTTATGTTAACGAGGCATTGGTTACCATTCCTCATTTGCTCCACGACGGTGATGTGATTAAGCTAGGGGCGACTTCGCTGATATTTCGCCTGGGACCAGTCTCTGGTGTTACCCTGCAACTCCCCATATCCTCGCCTTTACCCAAAGATGGCGTCAGCATGGATGTGCCGGGCGCGACGTCCCTCATCGCGCGCGCCGGGCCCATGCTCGGACTATCGTTTGCCCTGAATGAGTCGTCGATGACGATCGGGCGCGACCCCGCGAGCAACATTGTCTTACACGATCAATCAGCCAGCTGGCAGCATGCCTCTTTTAAAAAGGATGACACGCAT
This sequence comes from uncultured Anaerolineaceae bacterium, assembly GCA_964549865.1. Taxonomy (GTDB): domain Bacteria; phylum Chloroflexota; class Anaerolineae; order Anaerolineales; family Villigracilaceae; genus Villigracilis. The sequence goes on along the minus strand of CAZJYB010000147.1, from coordinate 4,766 downwards.
TGGTTCGTGAAAGACCTGGGCAGCAGCAATGGCACCTGGCTCAACGACGAACGACTTGAACCAGATCGGCTTTATTCCATGCAAGTGGCTGACCGGGTGCGCCTGGGGGATACCCTCCTGGAGGTGACATAACATGCCGGCTGATTATTTTGACCAACTGCGTGACGAAGTGGAACGCGAAGTGATGGCCTGCATCGGCTGTAACGATTGTATGCTGGCCTGTCCGTTGCCTGAGAAACAATTCGTCACGATCGCCGAACTTAACGCTGGCGTGCTGGCCGAAAGAATTAAGGATCGAAATGTAGCCGCATTTGTTAACGCCTGCACACAATGCCAACAATGTGTCGCGGTCTGCCCAGCCGACCTGCACCGGGCGGATATGGTGCTGTGGAACAAAATGAAAGTGGAGGATGCTGCTCCGAACCGGGTGATGCCACTGCAGCTGAACGAGAACACAGTCCCCTCGCAATGGACACTTGATTCGCTGTCGAAGCATCTGGTCGAACTCCCACTCTTTACGGGCGTTCAGCCGCTTCATTTGCGACGGATGCTATTGAGCAGCACGCTACGCCAATTGGCCCTTGATGAGATCTTATGCCGCGAAGGCGAATATCATGAGCGGCTCTATGTTGTGCTGGAGGGCCAGATGGAGCAAAGCATGGTCGACTCGAGCAGGGACCGCCGCGCTCGCATCCTGCTGATGGGCCCGGGATCATTCCATGGTGAGTTGGCGGTGTTGGGCAATCAGGAAGAGCCTTATACGCTTACGGCGACGCGTGCCTCGATTGTCCTCGAGCTGGCCAAGGCCACCGTCCATCGGTTAAAAAAGGAATCGGGGGCCTTCCACAAGACAATGGACGAACTTTACCGTCGCCGCGCCCTGTGGACCTATGCTCAGCAATCTCCGCTGCTGGCGGCGTTGCCAGAGCAGGCCGTGGAGGCGCTCCTCAAGCAGTCCAACCTGCGGATACTCCATCCTGGTGAAATACTCTATCGAGAAGGAAATCCACCTGGCGATCTATATATTACGCGCACGGGTTTCCTAAGAGTAGCACGCAAAGCGGGTCAATCCGAATTGGTGCTTCAGTATTTTCGCGAGGGAGATGTCTTTGGCGCGACTGCCATCCTGTTTGATCAAGACCAAACCGCGACGGTTTCAGCCAACACACGTGCCGAAGTCGTCGTGATCCCTGGCCCGGCCCTTCTCAGCTTATTGGAGCGTAATCCCACCTTGCAAAGGGAATTAGTAAAAGAGGCAAAACGTAACGAGGAGATCCTGCAAAAGCCGAGCGGCGAGAAGTGGGCACAGCCTGCGCTGACCAGCATGATGGGGTTGACGACCAGCCGCGCCCTTGAGTTGGAGGGTCTGCTTGATCAGGGGATCATTCAGGGCCGCGAGCTGCTTGTGATAGACACATCCATCTGTACCAATTGCAACAACTGCGTCGATGCGTGCGAACGACGGCACGGAAATTCCCGTTTGGATCGGCGCGGATTGCAGATGGGCAACCTGCTATTTCCCACCGCATGCCGTCACTGTGAGGACCCGGTCTGCCTGCTTTGTTCAGTCAACGGCATTGTGCGGAAGCCGGATGGCGAGATCACCATTGTTAACGATAACTGTATCGGATGTGGAGCCTGCGCCGAACGCTGTCCGTACAGCAATATTCAGATGCATGACCGCGATCCCAAACCCGCCGGGCTGCTGCCAAAATTGCTTTCGTTGTTCGATATGTACACTGAAAACAAGTCGGCCGAGATACAACCGCGTGAGCGGATCGCTGTTAAGTGCGACTTATGCGCCGGTTACAAAGATTATGCCTGCGTGCGCGGCTGCCCGGTGGGCGCGGCGATGCGCGTGGACCCGGTCAAACAATTCCAGCGCGCCGATCTGCATGTCGGATTGGAGATGAAGAAAAAGCGATGAAGCGAACACGCCTGAACCGGCCCACGACGCGCTTGGAACGCGCATGGCCCTGGTTCCTATTCGGCACGCTGACTGTCATGGGCAGTATCGCCGGGATACTGTTCGCGTTCGGCGGGATCAGCGCGTTGGCCGAATCACGCGGCAGTATGTTCGCGTTGATCATTGGGCTGGGCATATTGACGGTCGTGTTGATCGGCATCACCTTTTTCTATAGCCTGCGCAAACGGAGGTTTCAAGAACAGGCACCCGGCAGTATGATGGCCTGGCTGCAATCGCACGTATACATCGGTATTCTATCTCTGGCCGTTGCCTTCATGCACACCTGGGTTCCCTCGTTTTCTGCCGGATGGTCCACCGGGAAAGTTACTTTAATTGTCCTTGCGCTGCTCGTGATCAGCGGCGTCGCATGGCGGATCATCTATGTCGTTATCCCACCTCGCGTCGCTGATGAAGTCGGAAACCTGTCCACAGCAGACACGCAAGACAAGGCCCAAATCGTCAGGGTCGAAGTTGACAAATTGTTGGCTGGCAAGTCAGCGGGCTTTCGGCAAACTGCGCTCAACCGTCTGAATGGGCTGCCGTCCGGAAGCGCGGAGAGTGAGAAAACATTGCGGCCCGAAGAACTCACCGACTGGAAACGGTTTGGCCGGCTGGCGGATCGCCTCGAGCGCTATGCACGGCGGGAGGTCCGGCAGAAAGCCTATGCCAGATTCCTGCAAGGCTGGAAGCAGCTCCACCTGCCGCTGGCCGCGATCCTGGTGACCTTGATTGTGGTGCATGTCTGGGACGCGCTGCGTGTTACAAATGTACTCACCGACAGGGAACTGCGCGGGTTGCCGCCTGCAACTGCCTGCGCAAGTTGTCATTCTGAGATCGCAGACGAATGGCAGCTTGCCATGCACGCGCAAGCCCAAACTGGCCCGATCATCATCGCACAAACCAATCTGGCCCTTGAGCGATTTCCACAGTTCGGACGGGCGTGTAATAATTGTCATTCGCCCATTGGCACCGCATTAACGGATACCTCGACTCTTCCATTGGATGAAAAGAACGTCTTGCGGAGTCTCCCGAACGGCGCAGTAGTAGACGATGGGATTACATGCGTGGTGTGCCATACACTGCCGGAAGCTCCACCGGAAGGCCGCGGGACGTTCGATGATTTTCCGGTGGCACAGGGGGACGCCAACCAGTTCGCCGACATGTTTGGTCCATCACTCGGAGACCAACCTGCGTTGCCAAACCCACGCCACAACACCGGGATCGGTTTCATGACAGATAGTGTCTCAGCTTCACAGATATGCGGCGCATGCCACAATGTCAAAGTAGACATTGACGGCGATGGTCAGTTGACTGCGTTCCCGGGAAGCGAGGGCAATAACCAGGACACAGACAGCGACGGTCAGTTGGATGAAAACGAGTTGGAATTCGCTGAGAATGAGACAGCCTTGCAAGATCTGGTACTTCAAACGACATTCGATGAATGGCAGGATTACGTCGTAGCGCAACGCTCAAAGGGACAGACAGCACTTGGCTGCGTAGATTGTCATATGCCCGCGCGGGCCGCCGGCCCCATAGTGGATTCTGCTCCGGGGAGTTTTTTTGGTCGTGCCCCGGCGCGGCCGGGTCATTCGCATACTTTTGTCGGCGTGGACTACAATCTCGTGCCCGGCTTTTACGAGCAACCGGGCTTTCCGTCCAATGCACGTCAACTCGTATTGGAAGAACGCGAGGCTTTTTTGCAGTCTGCAGCAAGCCTTACGATCATCACTTCCGAGCCGGCGGACGATAAACTTTCGGTGTTGGTAACTGTTGAAAGCAACTTCGCGGGGCATAGTCTCCCAACAGGCTTCGCGTTCGTGCGACAGATGTGGCTGGAGGTCTCAGCGCAAACAACTTCAGGCAGGCAGGTCTGCCTTGCAGACATTGACGTGAATGGACAGATCATCCAAGCGAACTGTACCTCGGGGAGCCTGAATTCGCCGCAAGACGATTTGGTGACTTGCGATCCACTGGAATTGGCAAACCTGGGATTAAAGGCCAGCAAGAACGATGAGCGTGTACAGCTGGACCCGGCGTCAGTTGCGCCGCTCAGCCGCTGTGATCCCTGGCTGGCTAATTTCCAAAAGATCCTTTCCGACGGAGACCTCGATGGAGATGGAGTGTTCACTGAAGTACCTTACCAATCGTTGCTCGCAGATATTGTCAAGACGCGGGTACGGGTCAGCGACGGACAAGCCATGGACGCGCTTAACCCCACGTTGATCGTTAACGACGAACCGAAAAGATCCGCCTCCTTTGAATACATCTTCGATGTGAATGAACTGCAAGGCGAGGATGTTGTGGTTGCTATTACAATGCACTTCCGTCATCTGCCCCCATATTTCATTCGCGCGCTGGATGGCAGGTATCCCGATGGTCTGACTGCCGCGGACTTGTTGCAAAATCTTACCGTGGTGGATATGGCGACGACAAAGTCGGAACCAGTGCGCGTGCCTTGAGGGCTTCAGGATATTTGGAAAATATGATCGGTCAAACCCTTCGCAATCGCTATCTCATCTCAACTCGCCTCGGCAAAGGTGCGATGGGCACTGTCTATCGCGCCACCGACACGCAGACCGGGCAGGAGGTCGCGCTCAAAGTCATCTATAGTGATCTGGCTGTCGACCCCGCGATGCTTGAGCGCTTCAAGCGCGAAGGCGATGCCCTGCACCAACTCAAACATCCCAACATCGTTGAGTTTATGGACGCTTTCGAACACGACGAACAGTACGTGATCGTGATGGAGTACTTGTCGGGTGGCAGCCTGTTTGACCTGCTGCTACAAGGGCCGCTGCCGATT
>CAZJYB010000146.1:0-10504 GCA_964549865.1 uncultured Anaerolineaceae bacterium | reverse complement strand
TATAAATGTTTTACCCCTTCGGGGTTTCTAAAAGGCAGTTTTGCGTAAGGTGAGTTATTTACACTGCGAGAGCGCGTAAAATGAGTTATTCACCATCTCCATCGCCGGCAGCGCCGGGCTGTTCCACCCGGATCAGCTCGCCATGATAATTGATCACCACTTTGAATCCCATCATACCGAGGTAGGCGCGCATGTCTTCGGGGATGCCCGTTTGCATCAACGCGTCGAATTGTTGGTCGATGTTCTTGAGCTGCTTTTCGATCATCGCCTTTGAAAAGGGATCGTCCTGCCCGAGCATTTTGGCGGCCTGTTCTGAAAGCAGGTCTTCGCTGCCTTTCATCATTTCTGCCATTTGCGCGAGCACGGCGCGGTCTATCTGTTCTGCCGGGATGTGACGTCGAAAGCCGGCATCGTCCACCACGTAGCATGGATCGCTTCCGATAAAAGACGTATCCACTGAATGCCCTGCTTCATCAACAACGAGGCCGGCAAATAGAGGTTGCTGGGCCAATTAACTTTGCCTGCCCTCGATGGCGGCCAGTAAAATGCCGGCGGCGATGCCGAGTCTACGATCGAGGCGTTTGCTGATGTCCATGCTGAAATCGATGTTGAGTTGATAGGCGAACGGATTGAATGCCTGCTTTAGATCTGCAACGCGGTCAGTTCCGATCGTAATATCATAATTCTGGGGAATGAGATTACTCAGGAAGCGTCGCAGCAATGCGAGACCCATGCTGTCTTCATACAATTTGCCAATGACGTTATCGCCCACGTCCAAAACATCCCATTCATCGCGCAGAAGAGAAGCGAGTCCCTTACGACGCAGCGCACCCACTTTTTGGCCGCTGGTGCTATCCACCACGTCGAAGGCAGCGGAGAAATCTATGAACTGACGCGCTTTGATCATCAATACTTCCTGCGTCTTGCCTTCGTCTGAATAGACACGGATGTCTTCGCGCAGTTTGAACATTTTCTGTTCGCTGAATAGCACCAGCCTGCCGCTTGGGTCAAAAAAGCGGAATTTACCGGCCAACGCGAAGACCTGGCGCTTGAGCAAATAACGATCAAAAGAAAAAGCTGAATTCATTTCTAATTTCTCCTTGTATAAAAATTGATCTCATCCTATCAGGACGTGGATGACTCGATCTGAACGCGTGTGCCTTCGCCCGGCAGGTGAAGATAATCGGTTCCGGGCGGGACGTGAGGCCTGCTCCAGCGATACAGCCATTTCGCATCCTCAGAATTCAGGTTGACGCATCCATGGCTGCGTGGGCGGCCATAATCGTTATGCCAGTAGGTTCCATGGAACGCATTGCCATAACTGGTAAAGAAGGTGCACCATGGTACACCCGGCAGGTTGAAGATGTTATTTACAGCGTCTCCCTGGTTCGTCATATGTACGGACGGACTTTTATGATAGGTTAGGAATTCACCTGTGGGTGTGCGCGTCCCCTTTCCGCCGCTGGAGCAACGCGAGGAAAAGACCATGCTGTCGCCTTCAAACGCGGAAACCATTTGCGCGGTCAGGTCCACATGGATGAGTTTATCAGATTCAGGGACGTTTGCTGAAAGCAGGGTAAGCTCCTCTTTTGGAACAAGGCGCATGTTGTAGTACGGCACATAAAAGGATACCTGCAAATAACTGTCGTAGATCTCATACCATAGACTTTTTTCCTCCCGCGTGACAATGACCTTCTTCACCCAATGCGTGGTTCCGTAATATAAACGGTATCCGTTCTTTGCATAGGTATATGGAGTAAGCCGTGTCTGACTGATCGGCACAGTGATCTCACCGATCTGTCCTTCAACGGGAATTTCATAGACCGGCCGGTTGAGTTTGTTTTCCACGGGTTGCAGCCAGCCCGAATAGGTAAAGCCATTATCCACCTCATACCATGCCTTGTTATATGGGTTGCCTTCATCGCCCTCGACCTCAGTTTTGAGGTCAACGATCTGGTCCATACCAAAGACGTGAATTTTCTTCGCATTGAAAGAGGGCGCGTCATAAAGCGGAATTCCGCTCCAGGTAATGCGTCCATGTGCAGCAGGAGGCGCGGCCAGGGCACGGTCAATGCCCATTTCGGAGAGCGCAAGCGCGAGCGTGCCTGAAGCGGAGAGTTTTAAAAAGTCGCGGCGGGAAAGTTTTTCCATAACATGTGTTCATAGCGGACGCACTCACACGTCCACTTTTTACTCAGAGTACGATCTCCACTTTTGTACCCACGCCGCCAAATGAAAATTCCTTGTGGACCGGGACGATCGGGGAGGTCCAGCGATATAGCCATTTAGCGGCGGATGTTGAGAGGTTGATGCACCCATGGCTGCGCGGGCGGCCAAAGTCATTATGCCAGAAGGTGCCGTGGAAGGAAATCCCACTCTCGGTCAGATACTGAACCCAGGGAACGCCGGGCAGGTCGAAACCACTTGCGGCCAGGTCGCCTGCAGCCATGTGCCGCGAGGGACGCTTGTAATAGGTAATGAACGCTCCTTTTGGGGTGCTGTATGTGCCCGCACGAAAAATGCCGCCTGTGGAAACCGGGGTCACAAATACGGGCAGGTTGTTTTCATATGCGATCACCAACTGGTTTTCCAGTTGTACCTCGATCCTTTTGTTTTTGTTCGATACTTCCGCTGAGATGGGCGCGAGCTCTTCAGCGGTCATAATGCGAATGTGTTCCGCGCGCGCATAATATAACTTATCCCATTTGTCGTCGCGTACCGTATACCAACTTTGTCCATCTTTGCCGGTGACCATTGATTTTACCCAATGCGTCGTCTCGTAATACATGCGATATGCCACTTTGGATGTCTTATCGGGTTTTTCATGCGCGTCGGTATAGGGCACACTGATCTCTGCAAGCAAACCGTTCGCCGGGATGTTCAGATGTGGGGTGGGTGCGTTCAAGAGGGTCTTTACTGGCTGGATGTTCCCGGAATAAACGTAACCTTCCATGATGCTCTGCGTGCCGATCTCGTACCACACGCGGTTGTGAGAATCGACGTCGTCACTAATGGCTGTGTTGGCAATGTTCAACAATGTGTCGCGATGACAGATCCTTACCTGCGTTGCCTTTGTGGATGGACGGTCGTACATCCAGGCGATACGTGAGGTCACGCGTCCCTGTTGCAGGGTAAAGGCATCGTCCAATTGAAAATTGAGCGGGGGCATGAACAGACCTGCCATGCCCAACCCGCTCAATTTTAAAAAGTCCCGACGTGTTAATTTGCTCAAGTTCATCCTGCGCTATAAAAGCCCTTTACTTCTAATAATGTACATTGACCACCGTCCCAACCGACGAAAAGTTATACAACCATTCGGCGTCCGAGATCGTGAGATTCACGCAGCCGTGACTCATGGGTGTCCCAAAGTTGTTGTGCCAATAGGTGCCGTGGAAGCCATAACCTTTATAAAAATACATGATATACGGTACATCCGGCAGATAATAGCCCGGGCCAGACATGTCCGACGAACGTAATTTGATCCAGACCTTGTATTTGCCCGTCACGGTGGGAGTCTGCCAGGTGCCTGTGGAAACGACGAAAGAGTTTACGAGCGTATCGCCTGCATATGCATACACACGCTGTTGTGAAAGGTCCACATCGATCCAGTGCGCACCATCATTGCCTGCCACGGGCGCAGGGGAATAAGGCGCAACGGTCGGTGCGGTATATTCTGATGTAGGAGTATCGGCCACAATTTCTGCATGTGCGATGCCGGGTGTCTCAACTGTTGCAGGCAGAGACTCGGCGGGCGCGATATATGGGGTGTTCGAGGGCAGCACGGGAGACTCAGTTGTCGGCACATCCACTTGTACTTGAGGCACAACTGGTGCAATGTTTAACTCTTCTGCCGGTGCGATCTCGGGCGCGATCGCAAATGGCGCTGGTGGCGCGGCTGCATCCGCTTGCACATCCGCTTGCACATCTGGTTGAGCCAGTGTTTGCGGCGTATAGGTGGGTTTTGGAATGTTCACCTGCGCGAACGATTGCAATCGGGTGGGTTGTGCAAGCGGCGCGGATGAAATGTTCAAGATCGACGCCAATGCGGGCGAGGTCACGGCAGACCAGGCCGCGAACAGGAAGACCGCACATCCCATGACGATCAGAAAAATAGGGAAGAGGAAACTGCGTCTCCTTGGCCTGCTCCTGCCTTGAGGTCGCTTCTGATCCGCTGCGTGGTTGTTCGTTCTGGGTGTTTCACCGGGTCTTTGCATAATGCATTATTCCTTGTTATTTAAAAGAGCCTGTCCGATAAGCCCATTGGAACGCGGACTTGCGCGACACTTGCGCCGCACTGCGTTTGTTGCAGTGCAGGTGAGCCCCCTTTAGGGTTGGCCCGCAACGCAAGTCAGACTGATGCTTCGACAGGCTCAGCACAAGCGTCTGCGCTCCGTTATTTGAATAGGCTCCAAATAAACAGTTCTACACAAATTATAAACCCTGTGCCCGCGGATGGATTCGATCCTCACCACTGAATTTCCACAGGTGTGCCGATCTCGGCCCACTCATACAACAATTGCGCCTCATAGGCGCCGATCACCACACATCCGTAAGAGATGGGTGTTCCCAGATACCCGGCCCATAGCTGGGCGCCGTTCGGCAAAATTGGCAGGGCATGGATCCCGTTTTGCAAACTGCCGGCCCAGTAAATACCGAGCCAGTTGGGCATCCAGATATTCCAGGTGGCGCCGTATGCGCTGGGGATCTTGTTCAATACGCTGAAATTCCCGATGCTCGTGGAGTTGTTCATGCCCGTGGACGCCACGAAATTAAACACCAGCATGTCACCCTCGTATACATACATATACTGGTCTGAGATGTCCACCAGGATATATTTGTTCCCGCCATGGTTTGCAGGGTAGGCTTGTTCATATACTACTACATCGTCCAACGCAGGCGCAACATATTCTGCACTGGATGTATCCACAATGAGTTCTGCCGGCGCAGCAAGTTCAGGTATATCTGTGGGCATTTCTGTTTGAATAGGAGTTGGGATTGAAGTAGGCGTTGCCGTATATGCCGGTTTTGCGATCTCGACATATCCGTGGAACGGTGCATGCGTGGGGTTGGGCGAGGCATTCAAATTCGTGACCAAGGATAACGCCGACGAAGAGCTGACAAACCATGCAGCCGCTGCGATCGTGGCACATCCCAGCACCAGTATCAATGCGAGAGAGAAGGGAATTCTTCGCGAAGATGGACTTGATCTGCTCATGGCGCAAGTGTTGGAGCGGGAGTGGGCAGGACGCTTTCGTTATTGATGAAACATAAAATGCCCTGCGTTACACCTTCAGCCACGCGACTGGTTTCGTTCGTCAGAATGTCCCGGTCGAGATTCAAGAATCCCGTCTCAATGATGGCGGTGATCGTATTGGGGTCGATCTCGGAGAACGCGTGGTATTCGCGCATGTCACCCGTGATGCTTCCCGCGTGAAAGGTGAGATCTGTAAGGCGTTGATAACGATCCGTCAGGCAGGCGGTCAGGCGTTGGGCGCGGTTTATGTCGCGTGTCTCCATGGAGGCCGCCACCTTGAAGCCGGTGGCCTCGTCGTTGACATATTCGCATGAATCGTTATGGATCGATACAAGCGCCACGGCACGATAGCCGTTCAGGCGAGTGTCGAATTCATTCAATAGATCGACCTGGAGCCCCTGCGCTACAAGACTATCGCGCACCATCATGGCTATCTCAAGGTTCAAGTCCGCTTCAGTCAATGTTACCTGCCCGTTTTCATCCGTGCAGACCGCGCCCGAATCGTTTCCGTTATGCCCGGCCACAATACCGATACGCAGTTGAGGTTGAGGGGTGGTAACAACCGAGTTTACTCCGGCCGGAGGTGTGAGCATCAGGCGGAGTTGTTCCTGCAGGTTGCTTGCGAACAGGCTGTTCGGTGTCCATGCAGTGAACAGGGTGGCGAGCAGGACTGCGATCCACAGCGTGGTAAGGAACGCGTTGACCTGGCGTGGTTTTGCGGGTAATTTTGCAACTGGCCTTGATGCTGAGTTGCCGGGTTGTTCTTTTGTAGATTCCATGTTCTATATCATGATATTCCGTAAAAAAGGAACGCGCAAGGGTAGAATCATGGTTTTCAGATCGTCAATTCACGTACACAGATTTTTTTACTTGACGCTGCCCTGCCTCGCCATTATGATGAATTCCATTATGGAGAACCCAAAAGTGACGACTCTCGACCCCGAAAATTTACGCGGTGCCATGCGCGCCTGGTCTGCGGGAGTGACCGTTGTGACCGCGATCCATGAAGGCGGCATGCATGGCATGACCGTGAACTCATTCACATCCATTTCACTTGACCCTGCCGTGATCACCATCTCATTACAGGGTTCGACGCGTACTCATCAGCTGGTTTCCAAGGCACGTGCATTCGGCATTACGGTCCTTTCAGCAGATCAGGCGCATATCTCAGACCTTTTTGCCGGGCGATCCCCTCAATCCGAGGATCGTTTTGCGGGCTTACAGTTGGAAACGCTTGTCAGCGGCTCACCGTTCATTGTCGGCGGACTGGCCTGGATGGATTGTCGCGTATTACAGACCTTCGAGGCAGGCATGAATACCCTGTTCATTGCAGAAGTGGTCGCGGCGCGCGGCACAGGCGAAGGCCGGCCGCTGATCTATCACAACCGTAAATATTGGGGGTTGAAATAACCCACCCATCTCCCGCGGAGCTGGGTTATGAGAATTGGCGGTTCCATGAATAACTCATTGACCGATGATGAAAAGCAGATCCTATTAAAACTTGCGCGTCAGGCGATCGAGTACGCTGTGAGCGAAAAAAAACTTCCGCGGTTGGATCAAGGCCGGCTTACAGCGGTACTGCGCGCACCCGGCGCATCCTTCGTTACCCTTACCATCGATGAAAAGTTAAGAGGCTGCATTGGCGCTTTGGATGCCTATCAATCTCTTGCAGAGGATGTGCGCGAACATGCCATCGCGGCGGCATTACAAGACCCGCGTTTTCCTCCTGTGAAGGAAGGCGAATTAAGCGGGATCCGCATCGAGGTCTCGCGATTGACTGTTCCTCATCTGCTTGAATATTCCTCAGGCGAGGATCTGCTCAAAAAATTGCGTCCCCATGTGGACGGGGTCGTCCTGAAAAATGGCCCTCATCGTGCCACGTTCCTCCCCCAGGTATGGGAGAAGATATCAGACCCGACGGATTTTCTCGATGGTCTTTGCGAAAAGATGGGCGCAAGGCAAAACTTGTGGCGCGATACAAAATTGCAAGTTTATAGCTATCAGGTCGAAGAATTCCACGAATTGAACTAAAATATATTCCATGACCGAGACGCTCCCCGAAACACCTGATATCACCATGTTCCAGGATGCAGTCGATGCATTGCGCCGGGGCGATAGAACACGCGCCAAGGATATCATCACGGGTCTTCTCAAAGAGGATCAAAATAATGTGACCTATTGGGTCTGGTTGAGCGCTGCAGTGGATAACACCAAGGAACGCATCTACTGCCTGCAAACAGCCCTCAAGCTGGACCCCGAAAATGCCACTGCCAAAAGAGGATTGGTCCTGCTTGGTGCATTGGATCCTGATGAAAATGTTCAGCCGTTCCCAATGAATCGTCCGCGCGCCTGGGAGGAAAAACTTTTACTTGCAAACGAAAAGCCAAAAGAAAGACTGGGCTTGAGAGGCATGGCCAGGAATCCGGTTGTGCGCCTGATGGGTATGGTTGTCCTTAGTGTGGGGTTGTGCGCCGCGGTTGTGTTTGGGTTTATCCTGCCGAATCGACTCACTGTGAGCCCAACCAATACCATCACTCCTGGCCCATCGCCGACTTTTACATTTACTCCCACATTGTTTGGGGCCGCCCCGGCGGCTACTTCCACCTATCTTGGTCCAACGCCCTTATGGATGCTGCTTCCTGCCACTTATACGCCAACCCCACTGTATGTAAATACACCGCGTGACCCGCTTTCCTTCGATCAGAATCGCAGCGCAAAAGATGCCTTCGCAAAAGGGGATTGGGATGCCTACATCCAGAATATGGAATTGATCGCCAAAATTGAACCCCAGGCCGCTGATATTCATTATTATCTTGGTGAGGCCCATCGTTTCAAGGGGGATGCCAGCAATGCATTGGAATCATATAATAACGCGCTTGAGATCGACCCTGATTTCGGCGCTCCGTATCTGGGGCTTGCACGTGCACGTCTCATGCAGGACCCAAATGTGAATGTTAAATACCTGTTCGATGAAGCTATTTCGCGTGATCCGAATTTTGGCGAGGTCTATCTCGAACGGGCGCGCTATTTTATTAGAAGGGGTGACCCTGAAGCCGCGATTGTGGATTTGAACCGGGCAGACCAGCTCATGCCCGAATCTGCAGTGGTGTATCTGGAATACGCAAATGCCTACAAGGCCTTAGATGATGAACAGAATGCCCTGAAATCCGCAGAGAAATCCTATTCGCTTGATATTACAAACCTTGCCATTTACCCATTGTTGGGCGAGTTATATCTGGATAGTGGGCAATATCAAAGCAGCATCGATGCCTTTCAACTGTACGTCGTTTACCGCGATGAAGACTCGCTGGCTTTTGCCAGGCTGGGTCAGGCGTATTATGAGCTGGAAGACTACGAAGCTGCGCTGGCAAACCTTAATACGGCCTTCACGCTCAATCCGAACGGTTTAAGAAGGTTCTATGTCTATCGTGGGCTTGCGAATCTTCAATTAGACAATGTTGACAGAGCCGTGGAAGATCTTGAAAGAGCCTACGATTTCGATGAGGCGTCTTTCGATGTAAACTTTGGATTGGTGAAAGCGTATTATTTGCAGGAAAAATTTGGGAGTGCGTTCCTGAAAGTTGAAGCATTACTGTCTCTTGCTGATACCGATCAAGAGATCGCGACTGCCCTCTACTGGCGGGCGCTGATTCAGGAAAAACGAGGCGAAACCAAGGACGCAACCCGCACATGGCAGGACCTGCTTGCCATGGATACGGACGCATTAACATCTCAGATGCGCCTCGAAGCGGAAATTCATCTTAGAGCGGTGATTACTCCGACAAATACGCCCAAGCCACCAACAAGAACGCCTACACCGTCAAGAACGCCTGCGCCGTAAATTCAGGGTAGGCTACTTCACTCGCAATTATTTTTTGATCTTCTTTTTCAGGAATGAGTGCATGTTCTTGAGGACCTGTTTCCATTCCATTTCCGCATCCGCCTTGCGCTGAATTTCTGACGAACGCCGGCGCATGATGCCAATCACACGTTCATCTTCCTCCGCATCCAGCCAGAAACCGTGACCATTTTCATGGCAATACTCCAGCCTCAGATCGTATAACCGATATTGAAATTCAAACATCACGGTTTCACAATGAGGACAGAGAAGATCGGTCTTTTTTTGTGAATGGATGAGCGACCCTTTGCGGGCGTCGTCGTCGAAGACCACATCTTCCAGCCGGTCCAGTTCGTTCACGTCCAGCCACATGCCGCGGCAATTCGGGCATGAATCCACCTCGATCATGCCCTTGTAATATTTTTGCACCAACTCCGTTGCGCACTTGGGACAGTTCATTTCGCTCCAGTTTTTCGGCAGCCCCAAAGGGGATGCTATTGTACTGCCGAACGGCCAGCAGTCCCACGGGGATGCTCCCTGCACTGCACTAAACGCAGTGCAGGGTCGCGATTGAACTACTGGCAGAACAAAGCTTGCGGTTATTTTTTCAATCTTAAGTTTGAATTACATCATTGACCATATCTTCGATGGATGCTTCGTTAGGCAGAAGATCAAGCCAGAGTAAAAACTCTGTATTTCCTTTTGGGCCCAATAACGACGACCTGACCAGGCCACGCGGGCCAAAGCCCTCGTTTTTTGCAGAACCAAGCACGTCCAACAAAACCTGCTTATGGATCTCAGGGTCGCGGATGACACCATCGCCGCGTGATACATCCTTTTTGCCCGCCTCAAATTGGGGTTTGATCAGGCCGATCAATTGCGCGTTTTCAGTCAACCAGCCTTTTGTGACCGGCAATAAAAGTTTTATTGAAATAAAAGAGGCGTCTATAGTTACGAGCGAGATCTTCTCGGGCAGGAATTCCAGGAAGCGCGCATTCATCTGTTCCATAACCACCACGCGCGGATCGTTCCGCAATTTCCAGTGCAGAACACCCTTGCCCACATCGATCGCGTATACTTTTGCAGCGCCGCGTTGCAGCAGACAATCGGTAAATCCTCCCGTCGACGCTCCCACATCGGCACACACCAGGTCGGTCACATCGATCTTAAAGGCCTCCAGCGCGCCATCCAGTTTTTCGCCGCCGCGTGAGACGAAGCGTGGACCGCGGTCCACTGTCAGCGTTGAGTCGCTTTGTATGGCAGTCGCAGGTTTCAGGGCGACCTGATCGTTGACCCGCACTTGTCCCGCCATGATGAGGGCCTGCGCCTTGGCGCGCGATTCAGCCAATCCGCGTTCCACGAGCAAAAGATCCAACCGGCTTTTGGGCATGTCCATATTTTACTGCGAGTAG